>NZ_JBUZWE020000003.1:0-461549 GCF_055730135.2 Mesocryomonas lacus
GTCGGGATAATGGACGTGACCGCCAGCGCCTACTTGATCTCTTTCCGTGCTGATGCAATCAAGGATTGATATGACGCTACGGAAGGCATGCAATGTATCTTTCAGTCGGCTGGCTACCGTTCAAGGCTGCAAAGGAAGCGATAAACCACGTCGGCCTTTCTCCGGCTCGAGGCTTCATCATTGGCTTCGCCATTTGTGCTGTATTCTGGACAGTGGTTCTCTATATAATTTTCTCGTAGTCCCGATTGCAGCACCTTCCCGACGATACCTCCTACTTACCGATGTCCGGGCTTACCCTCCCGCTCGATCATCTCAACATGCCGGCACATGCTGAGGACTAAATGTTCAGCGAGAATTCTCGCTGCTTCGTCGTGCACAGGCGAGTAGCGCTTGCGTGGGGTTTCAGCGATCATCGTGAACGTAGAGGCTGGCAGCTCACGTAAGGCCAGCAGCAGCGCTGAGCGAGCAGTGTGCTGCGGCCGAGTGTGGCTGCCATCGAAGCGCAGGATCGGGGCGATGTAATTCGAGCGCTGGCTCATGATGCCGATACCATCCGCCTCAACCGATAGCGGGCTGAGTTCGCCAGGGTCAGGCGCAGGGCCGCGTCCACCACCAACCTTGCAGCCTCAATCAATTCGTCCAAAGCCTCCTTCCGAACAGCCATCCGGTCACGCCTGGCGTCTCGGCGGAGTTCGTCGATGTCGGTGAGGAATCCTGCATGGATCTCACAACTCACGAGCGGAGCCCTCGACGGACATAGCCAGCAGACACCGTCCGGTCGATTTCACGCTGGCCAAGAATCAGCTCCCGTATGGCGCGACGCAGGTCGCCATCACACATGCGAATGGCCTCCTGAACGTCTTCCTCGATAGCGTCTACGACGATCTTCTGCTCTGCCTGGCGCATCTCAGTCTCCTGATTCTTCGTATGATCGTGACACGATAGACGCGAGACGTGAAGCATTTGTTCCTGTTTTGTTCGCATTAAAGGACAGGAGTCACAGGAATGGCGCAGAGCATCAAGAATGATGCAGAGGGCCTACGGAAGGCTTGGGAGCGCTAAATCTCGATGTCGCCATGACTGAAGGCGCGCGCGTTATGCGATGAAGGCGATCGGGAGGTGTCGCTTTGCCCGCCCCTCGCGGTCAATGACCGCCTGTCAGTGAGTTCTTGACGCGTCGGACGGCGAACCAGACCGCGAAAATGACCGCCGGCGCGGCGGCGACCACGATCCATTTCGGGGCGTGGAAATCCTCGCCGAAGCCACCCATCCCGTCGAGCACCACCTTAATGATCCCCAGGAGGTAGTAGCTGATGGCGATAATGGAGAAGCCCTCGACCGCCTCCTGAAGCTTGGTCTGCAACGCCACTCTCTGCGCGACCGAATTGAGCATCATGGCGTTCTGCTGCTCCAACTCGACCTGGACGGATGTTCGCAGCAGTTCGCTCGCCCGCGCCACGCGGACCGCCGAGCTCTCGATGCGCATGTCCGCCTGTTCGCAGGAGCGGACGGCGGGGCGGAAACGACGGTCGATGAAGACGCCGATGCGCTGGTGACCCTCTACCCTTGTTTCACGCAACTCTTCCAGCCGAGCGAAGACGAGGTCCGCGTAGGCAGCCGTCGCCGCGAAGCGGACGCGGGTCTTGGTGGAGAACTCGAGGATGTCGGCCGAAAGCTTGGCGATCTCCGCCAGCAGAGCCTCCGCCTTTCTCTCGGCACCGCCAAGAGCGCTCACGATCAGCTGGAGGCGCTTCTCGAAGTCGGCGCATCGCGCGAACGCCTCCTGCGACAGCGGATGACTGAGCAGCGCCATCATCCGGTAGTTCTCGATTTCCAGCAGGCGCCGGACTATTCGCCCGGTTCGATAGGGGTTCAGCTTCTTGTTCATCAGCACGATCCGGATCGAGCCGTTCTCGTCGAGCCGATAGGTCGACCATGCCTCGGCCTCGCCGCCCCCGACGGTCGAGGCAATCGCCTCCCCGTCTCCCGGGAGCAAGATCCTGGGATCGTCGAGCCCGGTGGTCACCAGGACCTCGACCGAGACGAGCAGCTGCCCCTGGACCGTGCCGAGCACCTCGATCCAGGCGGGGTCTGGCTCCGGCATCTGGTCGACCCTGCCGCTCCATGGCATGACGTGCGTCAGCGAGATGAACTCGTTGTGCACTTCCCATTTGATCTGACCGTTCCCGCAGACCGCGATGCCGCTCTTCCCGTCGCGGGTCAGTTCGGCGTCACCGTAAAGCGTGTGCGGCACCCAGGACGAGGGGCCGCCGACGTGGAAGGCGGCGTGCCAGACCAGCGACGGGGCCTCGAAGTACAGTGACGGGCGCGCGTGCAACTCGTCGTGAAGCTGGCGGCGCATCGGATGATCGACTGGCATTCTCGAACCCTGGACAAAGACGAGGACGAAGGCCTGCCGCCGCCCGCGCCGAAACAGCACGCGATCGAAGCAAGGGCAGCACCCCCGATGTCATGAACTCTTAGCCTATCGTGATCAGGCTGGCATCACCGTCGACAACGACCGTGTGCACGGCATGGACCGTCGCTGGATCTGGTCGCGGGCGAGCAGCGGCACGTGCCCAGGGTTGGTGGCGGCTGCCAGAGCGCCGCCGTCCATGGCGCATCCGAAAGGGGCGGACACCCAAGGACCCACCGAGCGCTGGGCTCGAACACCTCGGGGAGCCTCCCGGCCCAGCCCCTGTCGGTCGAACCCACTGACAGCCGCCATGCCCTGACACGCGTCATGCGGCGAAGCCCTTGCGGTCAGGCGGCCCCGACAGCACCAAGCCGCCCTGCCCTCGGCACGCGGATCGCTTGCCGCAGCCGGGCGAAATCCGGCGGGCCGATATCGGCGCGGTCGGCCTCCCTCGCGCGCGGCATCAGAACGTGCCGCCGGTTACCCTCACCTCCATGCCGATGCCGACATGACGCAGGGCTGCCTGCAGGAGGCCGAGCTCGGAGTTGCGGTCGACGGCGAGCAGCCGGTCGACCCGGTCCTCGGGCGCATACAGCATCTGCGCCAGCCGCTCGCGCGAGATCCCCTTCTCCCGCATGCCGATGTAGAGGGCGCCCTTCAGGTACAGCAACGGCGGGACTTCCAGGAAGTTGTCGGTCGGAGTGCCGCTGAGAGGAATCGGCAAGGGTTCATTGTCCTTGATCCGCGCCGCGATCGTCGTCTGCAGCGCCTTGGCGGCATTCTTGAACGCCTTGGCGCGGATGCTGCCGAAGGACGCCGCCTCCGGAAAGGCGGGGATGGTCAGCAGCCATGTGCCGTTCGTGTCGCGCCGGCCGACCACGTCGTAATAGCGCATCAGGCGGTTATCCCGAGGTCCGCCTTCACCTTTTCCACGAAGAGGTGCCCGACCTCGATGTTCTGGTCATGGCCCGGCCAGATGGTTTTCCGCTGCCCGTAGCGGATCACCAGGTGATCGTTCAGCGGCAGCTTGGCGTCGAAGGTGCATCCGGCCGTCCGAAGCACCGCAAAGAAGCCGCCGATGGTCATCCCTCATCCTCCCCGCTTCAACTATTCATAAGCTTAGCTTTGCAAGTCGATAGTAAGGCAAGCCTTCTAAAACAGGGAGATTGGAAGCATCGTCACTGGTTTTCAATCCTCGCCACTTGGATTCTTGTAGTCGTGGCAAAGTAGTCAGCAAACATATAGGTGGCAACTAAATGTATACGTTAAAATATACCTAAGTGCTCCTTGATTAGATAAGGAAGCGCGTGCATAGGTGCCGCTGCGTCACCCTTGGATGTCATTGGTTAGCAAGATCCGAAGGTGAACGGTGCGCGGTGTGCACGCCCGTACCTCATGTAACGAATGGCTCCAGGAGAGATAAACAATGGCTAGCACCATCTATACCGGCGCAGCGTCCGCCTCGACGGCGTATAACCCGTCCGACGTCTACACGCTGAACCTCTCGCCCGCCTCGATCACGAACGTCTCGCAGTCCGGCGCGAACGTCGTCATCCAGACGGGCGCGACCGCGCTCACCATCACGGGCGTGACGCTGGCGGCGCTGGCCACCACCAATTTCGTCCTGCAGGGCGGCGGTTCGGTTACCCTCGGCGACGGCCTGGCGGCCACCGCGAACGACGACAACGGCAACACCATCACTGGCACGGCCTTTGCCGACATCCTGCTCGGCCTCGGCGGCTCGGACACGATCATCGGCGGCTTCGGCAACAACCTGATCTTCGGCGGCGCCGGCTTCAGCGACACGGTCGACGCGGGCGACAGCATCACCGCGGGCAGCGGCAACGACACGATCTACGGCAATGCTGGCAACGACACGATCACGTCCAGCACCGGCACCGACGTCATCTATGGCGGCCTCGGCAATGACGTCATCAGCGTCACGCCGAACCTTGGCCAGACGGCGACCATCTACGGCGGCGGTGCCGTCAGCGACGCCGTCGACACCGGCATCGACACCATCACGGTTGGCGCCAGCGGCGCGGCCGTCGCGGGCGCGGCCTTGATCTACGCCAATGGCGGCGACGACATCGTCAACGTCTTCTCGACCGGCAACAACTCGGTCTATGGCGGCCTCGGCAACGATAGCATCACCCTCGGCGCAGTCGGCACGCTCGCCAGCGGCAACAACTTCGTCGCCGGCGGCACCAACGATACCGACACGATCAGCATCTTCGGCAACGGCAACAACACCGTCTACGGCGGCACCGGCTCGACCGACACCACCGACCTCGCGGACCGCATCACCGTCACCGGCAACGGCAACAACGCACTCTACGGCAATGCCGGCAACGACACGATTTCGGCAACCGCAGACGGCAACAATTCCATCTACGGCGGCCTCGGCAACGACAGCGTGACCCTTATCGGCAACGGCAACAACCTGATCTACGGCGGCACCGCCGATACCGATACCATCAACGTCGCCGGCAACGGCAACAACACGATCTACGGCGGCGCCAGCGCCAACGACACGGCCGATCTCGCCGACAACATCGACGTGAACGGCACCGGCAACAACGTCATCTACGGCAATGGCGGTGACGACAACATCGGCCTCGGCCTGCCCCTCAACGTTCTCGGGCAGAACAGCATCTACGGCGGCATGGGTAACGACACCATCGTCGTCGAAGGCGGCGTTGCACCCGGCGTTAACGGCACGGCCCCCCTCGCCCCCTCGCTGCTGATCCAGGCAGGCTCGGGCGAAGACTCCGTCAACACCACCGGCTTCAACTTCGGCAAGACCACGATCTACGGCGGCAACGGCGTCAACGACACCACCGACGGCGGCGACATCATCCGGGCCGGCGGCAGCGCCGACCTGATCTACGGCAATGGCGGGGCCGACGTCATCACCACCGGGGCCGGCGCCGACAGCGTCAACGGCGGCACGGGCGTCGACCGCATTCTCATCGACGGCCTCGGCAACAAGGTCATCGGCGGCAACGAGACGGGCGAGCAGATCATCGTCAACAGCGCCTCGACCTTCACCGCTGCCCTGAACGGCACGGACGTCGTCGTCACCGACGGCACTGCCCGCACGATCACCTTCACCGGCGCGCAGAACAGCATCATCAACATCGGTGTTCAGGCTGGACTGACGGACAGCAACTTCGTCACCAACACTGGCGTCGTTCCCACCAACCTCTTCCTCGCCAACTTCGGTGCGACTGGTGCTACGCTGACGGGCCTCAGCATCTTGGCCGGCAGCGACACGATCTACGGCGGTACTGGCGCCGACACGATCATCAGTGGCGGTGGTAACGACAGGATCTTCGCCGGTGGCGGCAATGACTCAATCGACGTTTCTCCGTCGGGCACAGTCTCTGTCTTTGGTGGCGACGGCAACGACACGATTTCGATGGGCGCCTTCCTTGGCGCAACGGACTCGGTCAATGGCGGCGATGGGGTGGATGTCATCAACGTAACCGGGGACGCGGCCCTGACGCTCGTTACAAACGTCGAAGTGCTCAATGTCACCTCTGCTATCGCAACAGTAATCACCCTCGGCGGCGATAACCTTCTTGTGGCGGGTCAGTCGCTGACGCTGAACGCGGGTGCGGGTGGAACCACCTTTAACGGAGCCGCTGAGGGACAGGGCAGTTTCAACCTCGTCGGCGCGGCAGGTCAGGATGCACTCCGCGGCGGCGGCGGGTCTGATACGATCAGCGGTGGCGGAGACCAAGATGTTCTCGTCGGCTTCGGCGGTAATGATATCATCAGCGGCGGCGCAGGCGACGACCAGATTAGTGGCGGTGTAGGTGCCGACTCGCTCGATGGCGGCACCGGTATCGATACCTATTTTTACGCCTCAAGCGGGGACTCTGCCACTACAACAGGAACGTTTGCCGCTAACGCCACCTCCGTCACCATTCCGGCCGCCGGCGCCGACGTTGTGACGGTCACATCCGGAGATATTGCTCAGCTGACCGGAGTCTTCACAGCAGTTGCTGCTACCGCCGCCTCCAACAACGGTGCAATTCAGAACTCACACGTCACCGCAGCGCTCGATGCCTACGTCTTCCAAGGCTCAGGCTCTGATGCCGGAAACTTCTACTTGGCTTACGAAACGACTGCTGGGGCTAACAACGCCGTTGGAAACCTTGAGGTCGTTAAGCTGATTGGATTTGACGCAAACGATACTTATACCGTGAGCAACGCCGGCCTGGTGACATTCACTTCGGTGGCATAGTCTAGCGCTGAGCGCTATTGCAAAGAAAACATTTCAATGGAAAAGGGGCGACCTTTGGTCGCCCCTTTTTTGTAGAGATTATGCAGGTACTGCTAAGCAGGGTGCATAAGGCACAAGTCTCTGGCGCCCCGAACCTAAGTCAGCCGCGTGACCCACCCCAGCGCGTTCTTCCAGAGCTTCGCGTACCCCTCCCATTCGACGAAACTGTTCGGCAGCCAGTGAGGACCGATGTCGGAGGTCCAGGCGAGCGTGCGTCCCTTGCCGAACTCGCCGGTGACGAGCAGCGGGTGGCCGCCCTCCTCTGCCGGCAGCGTCGCCAGCACCTCGGCGCCGTCCTTCAGCACCACTTCGTTGGCACCGAGGAGCATCGGCCAGGGGCCGTCGAGGCCTTGCAGGATCGGATGCGCGGGGTTGCCGGTGACGGCGGGGACAAAGCCTTCCGGGATTTCCAGGCGGTCGTCATAGGGAAGGCACGCGACCGGCAGCGCCTCCTCGACCGCCGTCGCCCGCCAGCGCGCCTTGCCGTCGATCCCCTGGAAGGAGAAGTAGCCGCCCATCATCAGCAAGCCGCCGCCGGCGCGCGTCCATTCGCGGATCAGCTTCAGCCGGTTCGGCACCGGCTTGCCGTGCATCCACACCTCCTGCGGCAGGAGGAAGGTGTTGGTGCCGATGTCGGAGAGGATGATCGCGTCATAGGCGGCAAGGCCGGCCATGTCGTAGGGAAACTCGGCCGCGGCGGCGTGCGCCGTCATGTAGGTCAGCTCGAACTCGCTGTCTTTCAGGGCTGCCACCAGCGGCTCGGCGCCGAGGTGGAAGGTGACGCTGCCGAACTGGTCGAAACCCTTGTAGTGGATGGCGGAGCTCGTCCAGCTTTCGCCGACGAGGAGGACTTTCTTCTGGACCATGTCGCTTTCTCTTTCGTATCGGCCGGCCTTTCGGCCGGGCGCTGGGTCAGGCGATCCGCCGGACCGATTGGCGGATCACGAGGTCGACGGCGAGCCGTTCGACCGTCGGTGCGGTGTCGCCGCCGATGGCGGCCAGCAGCAGGTCGAGGGCGCGCTCGCCCATCGCCTGGATGGGCTGGCGGACCGCCGTCACGGGCGTCGCCATCAGTTCCAGCGGGCTCGCATCGTCGAAGGTGACGATCGAGAGATCACCAGCCACGGCGACCTGCCGCGACGCCATCACCCGGAGGATGCCGATGAGGATCGGGTCGCTGCCGGCAAACACCGCCGTGGCGCCCGCCTTGCCGTCGATCAGCGCTTCGCCCGCCGCGCTGCCGAAGGCGGTGGCGTATTCGCCGAAATGCTCCGCGACGACCTCGACGCCGGGCCCCGCCTCCTGCACCGCCGCATGGAAGCCGGCGGCGCGCTCCCGGGCGCTCATCAGGTCGCCGGGGCCGCCGACATGGGCGAGGCGCCGGTGCCCGGCCTCGATCAAATGGCGGCCGGCGAGGTAGCCGCCCTGGTGGTTGTCGGAGAAGATTTTCGAGACGGCGGTGCCGGCGACGTCCTCGTCGACGAGGACGATGCGCGCCGCGTCGTTGATCGCCGTGGCGAGCGTCCCGTCGGCATCATTGTGGTTGGTGGCGAACAGCAGGCCGTCGACGACGCCGACGCCGAGCGTCGAAATGTATTTCAGCTCGCGGCTCGGCTTGTTCGACGTCGAACACAGCATCACCGCCACGCCGCGCGCATCGGCGGCCCGCTCTACCGCAGCGGCAAGGCCCGCGAAGAAGGGGTTGTCGATCTCCGGAATGACCAGCCCGATCGCATCCGACCGGCCGCGGCTGAGGCTGCGGGCGTGGTGGTTCGGCCGATAGCCAAGCTCCTTCACTGCGTCGTCGATGCGCCGTCCGGTGTCGACCGGCAGCACCAAGAGGCCGTTGAGGTAGCGCGAGACCGCCGCGGGCGACAGCTTCGCCGCCTTGGCGACCTGGTCGAGCGTGATGCGCTTGGTGACGGGCTTTTCCATGCCTCAATGCTGCCGTGATCCGGCGTCTTAGTAAAGCGCTTAATTCGTGCACGCGACCCTAAGATCGGCGAATTATGCGGCAGACCGTTCGACGGAGCGGTCTCGGCTGCCTTCACGCCGGACGCGACGAACCTTCGCGGCAGCCTTCGTCGCGTCCGCCGAGAAAGCCGAGGATGCTGCCGACCAGCACCTTTGCCCCCAGAGGAAGCGCGGCTTCATCGACGTGGAGACGCGGGTGGTGCAGCGCAAAAGCCTCGCCGCGGGCGGGGTCCGCGATGCCAAGCCGGAAATAGACCGAGGGCACCGCCTCGCTGTAGAAGCCGAAATCATCGGCCGCCGTCCAGCCGGGCGCAGCCAGGAGCGCGCCTTCGCCAAGCGCTGCCCCGGTTGCCGCCCCGACCACAGCCACCATGCCGGCATCGTTGACCACTGCCGGCTCGCCGCTGACGATCTCGACGCGCGCTTCCCCGCCATGCGCGGCGGCGATGCCGCTGGCGATCTCGCGCAGCCGCCGCTGCGCCAGAAGCCGCGTCGCCGCGCGGCCGGAGCGCAAGGTGCCGCGCAAGGTCACACGATCGGCAATGATGTTGTAGGCCCCGCCGCCGGCAAAGCCGGTGACCGAGACGATCAGCGGATCGAAAGCCGCCGTCTCCCGCGCCACGATCTTCTGCAGTTCGCCGACCACCGCACAGCCGATGGCGATGGCGTCGACACCGCGAAAACTCTCGGCGGCATGCGCCGAGCGCCCGGTGATCACGATGTCGAAGATGTCGGACGCCAGCGTATAGGGGCCGGCCCCCAACGCCACCCGCCCGGTCGCGAGAAACGGATCGACGTGCAGGCCGATCGCCGCATCGATATCCCGAAGGTGCCCCTCGGCGACGATCCGCCGCCCGCCCAGCGGCTCGGCCTCCTCCGCCGGCTGGAAGATGAAGCGCACCGTGCCGCCGAAATGCGCGCGCTGCCGGTGCAGCGTCGCCGCGGCGGCGAACACCATGGCGGCATGCGCGTCGTGGCCGCAGGCATGCATGACGCCCGGGTGGACGGAGGCGAAGGGCAGCCCGGTCTCCTCGTGGATCGGCAAGGCGTCGATGTCGGCGCGCACCGCCAGCCGGCGGTTCGACGTCGGCGCCAGCCCCTCCACGTCGACGACGAGGCCCGTTCCCGCTGCCGGCTTGGCCTCCATCCCCTCCCCGGCCAGGCAGTCCCGGAGATAGCGCTGGGTTTCGACCTCGGCATTCGACAGCTCGGGATGCGCATGAAGGTGCCGGCGCACCTCGATCATGCGCGCCAGGAGATCGGCGGGGATGGCCGCGATTTCCAGATCGCCGGCCGCCGGCAGAACGGTCGCCGCCGTCATTTGCAGAAGACGTCGCGCGGAAACCTTGTGATCGTCTCCGCGCCGGAGTCGGTGACGAGGATGGTCTCGCTGACCTCCATGCCCCAGCCGTCCATCCACATGCCGAGAATGGCATGCAGCGTGTTGCCGGGCTGCAGGATCGTGCGGTCGCCGGCACGCAGGCTGATGGTGTGCTCGCCCCAGTCCGGCGGATAGGCGATGCCGATGGAATAGCCGATGCGCGACTCCTTGGTGAGGCCATAGCGGGCGATCACCCGGCGCCAGGCCGCCTCGACCGATTCCGCCGTTTCGCCGGGTTTTACCGCCGCCAGCACCGCCTCCATGCCCTCGAGCACCGCCTTGGCGGTCTCGGCAACGGCGGGCGGAATTGGGCCGAGCTGCATCGTCCGGGCCAGGCCCGCGGTGTAGTGCCGCCTTGCGCCGGCAAGCTCCAGCGCCACCGTCTCGTTCGCGCCGAAGCGCCGGTCGCTCCACATCAGATGCGGCGCCGAGGCGTTCTCCCCGCCGAGGATCGTCGGCGGCAGAGCAGTGACGTCCCCGGCATAGCCGGGCTCGCCCGCAACCTGCGCTGCCTGGATCTTCGCGATGGCGTCGCATTCGCGCACGCCCGGCTCGATGACGTCGTAGGCGGCGTGCATGGCGCCTTCGACGAGCCTTGCCGCTTGCCGCATGTACGCGATCTCGCCGGCCGACTTCACCGAGCGGACCCAGCTGACCAGAAGCCCGGAATCGACGATCTCCGCGTTCGGCAAGCCGGCGACGAGGCACGCATGCGCCTTGGCGGTGTAGTAGTAGGCGTCGAGCTCGACGGCGATCCGGCCCTTGCCCCAGCCCTTGTCGGCCAGCCAGCGGGCGATCCAGTCCATCGGATGGCGGTCGCTCTGGTGGACATAGGCCTCGGGGAAGCCGACGACGTTCTCCGGGCTCATCCAGGCGGTCAGCCGGCCGCCAACCGCATCCATCGCCCGGCCGAGCCAGACCGGCTCGCCCTCGAGCGGCACGACCACGCATTGCGGCGTGTAGAACGACCAGCCGTCATAGCCGGTGAGATAGTGCTGGTTGGCGATGTCGTTGACGACGAGGAGATCGAAGCCCTTGCGCTGCATTTCCAGGCGGACGCGAGCAAGGCGCTCGGCATAGTCGTCGAGGTCGAAGGGCAAGGGAACCATTGTCGCTCCATGCTGGGTGTCGGGGAACGCCGCCGCATCTGCAGCACCGTTCCGCCAGCAGCGGAGACTGGCCTTCAGCGGTTTCCCCTGTCAATCGCGGCAGTCGGGCGGCATGCTCCTGCCGGCAGATCCGCCGGCTTCGGGGCAAGCCCGCAACCTTTCCATCTGCCTGGACAGGATGCCTCTTTTGAAGGCAGTTCGTTCGGTGACAAATCTCTATTCAAGGAGCTTGACAGGCGTTCAAGGATTTTGAAGTCTGATCCGGCGGCCGAGCGCTGATCGCAGGGGCGACAGGAAGAGTCCGCGACCAGACAGAGGGGGTACTGACATGCGCCTGACCCGAATGCTCTCCCGCAGCATCGCCACCGCCGCCATCCTTGTCGCCATTGGCAGCGCGGCCAATGCCGCGACCTATGCCCTCGTCACCATCAACCAGCAGGCGTTGTTCTTCAACCAGATCAACGACGGCGCCAAGAAGGCGGCGGATGCCGCGGGCGCCGAGCTTGTGATCTTCAACGCCAACAACGTGCCGGCCGCGCAGAACGACGCCATCGAGACCTACATCACCCAGAAGGTCGACGGCATCATCCTCGTCGCCATCGACGTCAACGGCGTGAAGCCGGCGATCACCGCCGCCAAGGCCGCCGGTATTCCCGTGATCGCCATCGATGCCCAGATCCCCGACGGCGACAACATTTCCTTCATCGGCGTCGACAACGCTAAGGCCGGCGAGGACATCGGCAAGCACTATGCCGACTACGTCAAGGCCGAGATGGGGGGCACCGCGAAAGTCGGCATCGTCGGCGCGCTGAACTCCTTCATCCAGAACCAGCGGCTCGACGGCTTCAAGAAGGCGGTCACCGCCAGCGGCCTCGCCGTCACCGTCACCGACACCGTCGACGGGCAGAACGTTCAGGACGTGGCGCTGGGGGCCGCCGAGAACCTGATGACCGCCAATCCCGACATGACGACGATCTACGCGACCGGCGAGCCGCAACTGATCGGCGCCGTCTCCGCCGTCGAGAGCCAGGGCCGCCAGAGCGACGTGAAAGTGTTCGGCTGGGACCTCACCGCCCAGGCGGTGAAGGGCATCGACGAGGGCTGGGTCGCCGCCGTCGTGCAGCAGGACCCGGCCGGCGAGGGCAAGGCCGCGGTCGAGGCGATGGAGAAGCTCGGCAAGGGCGAGAAGATCGAGCCGATCATCAACGTGCCCATCACCATCGTCACCAAGGCGAATGTCGACCAGTTCCGCGGCATGTTCAAATAGAGCTGACACCCGCGACCCCACGCCGACCAGCATCCGGGCGCGTCGCCCGGATGACCCATGCCATGACGGGAAACAGCTGAATGGAAGACCGATACCGGGTCCGGATGACCGGCATCTCGAAGCGCTACGGGCCGATCCAGACGCTCGACAACGTCTCGCTGAACCTCAAGGCCGGTGAAGTGCTCGGCCTCGTCGGCGACAACGGCGCCGGCAAGTCGACCTTGTCGAAGGTGCTCTCGGGCGCCGTGGTCCCCGATGCCGGCACGATCGAGATCGACGGCGAGGTGGTCTCCTTCGCCTCGCCGGCCGATGCGCGCCAGAAGCACGTCGAGATGGTCTACCAGGACCTCTCGCTCTGCGACACGGTGGACGTCGCCGGCAACATCTTCCTCGGCCGGGAGCCCAGGCGCCGGTTCCTCGGCCTGCCGCTGCTCGACAAGCCGCGCATGCACACCGATTCCCGCGCCATGCTGGAAAAGCTCGGCATCGACATCGCCGACACACGGCTGAAGGTCGAGAACCTCTCCGGCGGCCAGCGCCAGTCGATCGCCATCGGCCGCGCCGCCTCGTTCAACCCCGCCGTGCTGATCATGGACGAGCCGACGGCAGCGCTCGCCGTCGCCGAGGTCGAGGCGGTGCTGGACCTCATCCGCACGGTCAGCGCCCGCGGCGTCAGCGTCATCCTCATCACCCACCGCCTGCAGGACCTCTTCCTCGTCTGCGACCGCATCCAGGTGATGTACGAGGGCCGCGCCGTCGCCGAGCGGCTGATCGGCGAGACCAGCATCGAGGAGGTGGTGAACCTCATCGTCGGCCGCAAATTCGCCGCGCGCTCCGCCGGCCGGGCCGACAGCGCGGGAGCACCGCTATGACCACGACGACCGAGCCCTCCCCCGGCAACGCTAGCCTGCATGCCCATGCCGGCCCCGCGCGGGTGCGCCAGGCGACCTGGCACGACTGGTTCATGGCGAATGGCAGCGTCGCCTCGATCGCCATCTTCTTCATCGTCGTCTGCCTGCTCTTCACCTTCACGACCGGCGCCTTCCTGACCGCGCCGAACCTTCTGAATGTCATCCGGCAATCGGCCCCGCTGCTGATCGTCGCCGCGGCGATGACGCTGGTGATCACCACCGGCGGCATCGACCTCTCCGTCGGCTCGGTGCTCGCCCTCGTCAGCGCCCTGTCGGCGACGCTCCTGCAGCTTGGGCTGCCCTGGCCGGTGGTGATCCTGGCCATGCTGACACTCGGCGCCTTGATCGGCGCGATCCAGGGCTTCTTTGTCGCCTATGAGGGCATTCCCTCCTTCATCGTGACGCTGGCCGGCCTGTCGGTGATCCGCGGCATCGCGCTGCTCATCACCAATGGCTATTCCATCCCGATCGAACCGACGAGCGCCTTCGTCTATATCGGCCGCGCCTGGCTGTTCGGCGTGCCCTTCCCGGCGATCATCGCGCTGGTCGTCCTCGCCGTCGCCTACATCACCTTCAACGAGACCCGCTTCGGCCGCTACATCACCGGCATCGGCGCCAATGCCGAAGCGGTCAGGCGGGCCGGCGTCGACACGCGGCGCACCACGCTGATGGTCTATGTCATCTCGTCGAGTGCCGCGGCGCTCGCCGGCATCATCCTCGCCGGACGCCTCGGCTCCGGCTCGTCGAACTCCGGCCAGGGTTTCGAGCTCGAGGTGATCGCCGCCGTGGTGCTCGGCGGCACCAGCCTGTTCGGCGGACGCGGCACGATCGTCGGCACCGTCCTCGGCGCGCTGACGGTCGCCGTCATCGCCAACGGCCTGATCCTCTCCCACATGTCGCCGTTCCTGACGCCCATCGTCACCGGCTGCATCATCCTCGTCGCGATCTGGCTGAACTTCCGCCTTTTCCGTGGCGCGGTGAGGCGGCGCTGATGACCCTCGACTTTACCGAGCGAAACACCGTCCCGGACGGCGTCGGGGTCGCCACCGGCCAGGTGATGACCGTGCAAGGCCCGATCCCCGTCGCCGAGATGGGGGTGACGCTGATGCACGAGCACATCCTGATCGACGGCGCGAAATCCTGGGCTTGTCCCTGCCATCCCGATCTTGCCGCGATCGCGGAGCAGCCCGTCTCGATCGAGATCATCGGCGAGCTCCGGATGAACCCCTACATCAACCGCGACAATGTCAGCCTCGATGACAGCGACCTCGCCCTCACCGAACTCAAGATGTTCCAGAAGCTCGGCGGCCATACGGTGGTCGACCCGACGAACATCGGTATTGGCCGGGATCCCACCAAGCTCGCCCGCATCTCCCGCATGTCCGGCCTCAAGATCGTCATGGGCTCGGGCTTCTACCTCGAGCACACGCATCCGGACTGGCTGAAAGCGATGGACGTCGACGACGTCACCGCGTTCCTGGTGAACGATGTCGGCGGCGGCCCCGAAAAGCCGGCGGTCATCGCCGGCATCATCGGCGAAGTCGGCGTCAGCAAGGACTTCACCCCCGAGGAGAGGAAATCGCTGCGCGCCTCGGCGCGGGCCTCGGCCCTCACCGGCGTGCCGCTGTCGATCCACCTGCCCGGCTGGGAGCGGCTGGCGCACGAGGTGCTGGATGTCGTTGAGGCCGAGGGCGCCGATCTCCGCCACACCGTCCTCTGCCACATGAACCCGAGCCACGAGGACCTGCCCTACCAGAAGGCCCTCGCCGAGCGCGGTGCGTTTCTCGAATACGACATGATCGGCATGGACTACTACTATGCCGACGCGGACTCGCAGTCGCCTTCCGACGAAGAGAACGCACGGGCCATCCGCTCGCTCGTCGACATGGGCTTCGAGGACCGCATTCTCCTGTCGCAGGACGTGTTCCTCAAGATGATGCTGACCCGCTTCGGCGGCTTCGGCTACGCCTACATCCTCCGCCACTTCGTGCCGCGGCTGCTGCGCCATGGCGTCGAGCAGGCGGTGATCGACCGCATGATGACTGACAATCCGCGGTCGGTCTTCGCGGCATGACCGTCCATGTCGTCGGCAATGTCTGCATCGACACGACCTTCCGCCTCCAACGCTTCCCGCAGGCGGGTGAGACGCTGAACGCTGCCGCCGTCTCCGACGGCCTCGGCGGCAAGGGCGCCAACCAGGCCGTCGCAGCCAGCCGGACCGGCGCCGACGTGCGCTTCTGGTCGGCCATCGGCCACGACGAGACCGGCTTGCGCATCCGCGCCTTGCTGGCGGCGGAAGGCTTGGACATCGCGGGCCTTGCCGTTCTCGCCGGGCCGAGCGACCGCTCGTCGATCTTCGTCGACGCCGCCGGCGAGAACATGATCGTCAGCGCCGTCCCCTCGGCGACCGCCTTCGATCCGCTGGCGGAAACCGCCTTCGGATCCACCCTCCTCCCCGGCGACATCGTCGTCCTGCAAGGCAATCTCGGTCCGGCCGCAACTCAAGGCTGCCTGGCTCTCACCAAGGCCCGCGGCGCGACCACGATCCTCAATGCCAGCCCCCTCCCGCCGGACGGCGGCATGGCCATCGCCGACGTCGACATCCTGATCGTCAACGCGGTCGAGGCAGCGATCCTGTCCGGCCGCGAGCTGCCCGAAGCCGGCGCCTTGGCGCTGCTGGAGCGCGGCCCCGGCTGCGTGCTTCTGACGCTCGGCTCGGCCGGGGCGGCACTTGGCCTCGCCGGGTCGCAGGACCTCGTCCGCATCGCCGTTCCCGCGGTGGCGGTGGTCGACACGTCGGGCGCCGGCGACGTGTTTTGCGGGGTCGTCTCCGGCCTCGTCGCGCTCGGCATCGGCGTCGAGCCGGCAGCGAGGCTGGCGGTGCAGGCGGCGTCGCTGGCGGTGACGCGGCCGGGAACACTCTCCTCCTGCCCGAGCGCTGCCGAGATCGCTGCGCTGCGGGCCGGCGCAACAGAACTCCCATCGGCGGCGAACTTGCCGCTGATCCAGCAACGAACTGAAGCGGAATCTCGATGAACACCAAGAAGCCCATCGGCCAAGCCGGCGGCGACGCCATCCAGCAGATCTTCGGCCGCCCCAAGGCGGTGATCGGCGTCGTCCATCTCGCCGCCCTTCCCGGCGCGCCGCGGCATGACGGCGAAACGGTCGAGGCGATCTACCAGCGCGGCCTCGACGACGCCCGCGCCTATCTCAATGGGGGCTGCGACGGGGTGATCGTCGAGAATCACGGCGACGTGCCCTTCGCCAAGCCCGACGACATCGGCCCGGAGACATCGGCCCACATGGCCGTGGTGGCCGACCGCATCCGCCGCGAGCTCGGCAAACCGATCGGCATCAACGTGCTCGCCAATGCCGCCATTCCGGCGCTCGCCATCGCCAGCGCCAGCGGCGCGAGCTTCGTGCGCGTCAACCAGTGGGCCAACGCCTATGTCGCGAACGAGGGCTTCATCGAGGGCGAGGCGGCGCGGGCGATGCGCTACCGCGCCCACCTCCGCGCCAAGGGCGTCAAGATCTTCGCCGACGCGCACGTGAAGCACGGGGCGCATGCCATCGTCGCCGACCGGCCGGTGGAGGAGCAAGTGAAGGACCTCGTCTTCTTCGACGCCGACGTCATCATCGCCACCGGCCAGCGCACCGGCCACGCCGCCGACCTCGGCTACATCCAGATGATCAAGGAGGCTGCCGGCCTGCCAACACTCGTCGGCAGCGGCGTGACGCCTGACAACGTCAACGACATCCTCGGCGTCGTCGACGGCGTCATCGTCGCGAGTTCGCTGAAGTACGACGGCGTCTGGTGGAACCAGGTCGAGCCGGCGCGGGTGACGGCATTCATCAACGGCATCCGGCGGTGACCGCAAGGGCGGCCATCGATCCCGCGCGCCTCGCCCGCCGCCTCGACCAGTTCGCCGGCATCGGCGGCACCCCGGCGGGCGGCGTCGACCGCCAGGCACTGATGCCGGGTGACCGACAGGCCCGCGCGCTGTTGGCCGAACTCGCATCCGCCCGCGGCTTCACGGTGAGCCAGGATCCGATGGCGAACCTCTTCGTCCGCCGCGAAGGCCGCGACCCGCAGCTGCCGCCGCTGATGATCGGCAGCCATCTCGACACCCAGCCGACGGGCGGACGCTTCGACGGCGCGCTCGGCGTGCTCACCGCCTTCGAGGCGCTGGAGGCGATCGAGGATGCCGGGCATGAGACCGCTCGGCCGATCGAGCTGGTGTCGTGGACGAACGAGGAAGGCAGCCGTTTCGCGCCCGGCGCCATGGGCTCGCGGGCGTTTGCCGAGGGCGCGATCCCCGCCGCCTGGGCCGAACTTTCCGACGCCGACGGTGCCGCCTTCGCCGGCGAACTGCAGGCGACGCTCGCTGCGCTCCCGGTGCACATGCGGCCGCTCGGCACGCCGCTGTCGGCCTATGTCGAGCTGCACATCGAGCAAGGGCCGGTGCTCGAGCGTGAGCGGATACCGATCGGCGTCGTCACCGGCGTCCAGGGCACCCGCTGGCTGGAAGTGACGATGACCGGCCGCGCGGCACATGCCGGCACGACGCCGCTCGGCTTCCGCCGGGATCCCCTGGTCGCCGCCGTCTCGCTGCTGAAGGTGCTGCAGGACTCCGTCATGCCCGAGGACGAGGATGTGCGCCTGACCGTCGGCCGCATCACAGCGCAGCCCGGCTCGGTCAACGCCATTCCCGGCAGCGTGACGTTCAGCCTCGATCTCCGCCATCCCCGCGCGGCGCGGCTGGCGGAGCTGGAGGCGCATGTGCGGACGCTCGCCATGGGCTTTGCCGCCACGCAAGGCTGCACGGCCGAGGTCCGGCAGACGCTCGACATGCCGCCCGTCGCCTTCGACGAGGAGTTGCTGGTCGCCATCGAGGAGGCGGCGGCCCGGACGCATCATCTCTGCCGCCGCATCCTTTCCGGCGCGTTCCACGATGCGCTGTTCATCGCGCGGCGGGCGCCGAGCGCCATGCTGTTCGTGCCGAGCCGCGACGGGCTCAGCCACAACGAGGCCGAGCACACCGCGCCCGAGGACTGCGCGGCCGGCGCCGCGGTGCTCCTGGAAACGGTGCTGGCGCTCTCCTCCCGCTGACGCCGGCACAGCCCCCGTCCAGTCCCGAAGGAGCCAGGCATGACCGACGTCACCGAGATGTACATCCTCCTCTGCGGCTACGAGATCATCCGCAAGTCCGGCTGCGTGCGCGGGGCGGATCCCAGCATCGTGCTGACCGTGCCGATCTCGGCCTATCTCCTTGAGACCCGGCGCGGCTACGTGCTGATCGATGCCGGACTCGACAGCGCGACGCTCGCCGACCCCGTCGACAGCCGGGCCGCCTATGTCAAACCGCTGTTCCCCGCGCCGCCGCTCGTGCTGCCGGAGCACGAGCTCCTGGCGCAGCTCGCCCTCATCGGCGTTGCGCCGCAGGATGTCGGCGAGGTCGTGCTGACGCATGCGCATAACGACCACACCGGCAACCTCAGGCGCTTCCGCCATGCCCGCGTGACGATGCAGCGCGGGGAATACGAGGCCGCCTTCGAAGGCGAGCGCCGCGCGGCGCGCTCGTTTGCCGAGATCGCCGACCCCGCGATCGACTGGCACCTCATCGACGGCGACTGGCAGATGATGCCGGGGCTGGAGCTGATTCTCACCCGCGGCCATACCGCCGGCCATCAGTCCGTGGTGGTCACTCTGCCGGAGAGCGGCGTGAAAGTGCTGACCGGGGACGTCGCCGATCTCGCCGAGAATTTTGAACGCGAGGTGCTGGGCGTCAGCATGGACGATGACGCCGCGCTCGCCAGCATCCGCCGGCTGAAACGGATCGTTGCCGAGACCGCGGGCGAACTGGTGCTGCTGCACGATCCCGACTTCGTCGAGAACGCCCGCCGCGCGCCCGACTTCTACGCCTGACACGTTGAGCGGAAATCAGCCGCCTCGCGATCGCCTAAGCCGGGCTGCGGGTAATCCTAATATCGGCCGGCGCTGGGCTGTCCTAAGCTCGGGCGCGCCGCGCGCTGACGCCGGCGGGGCGATGCCGGAAAGGAGCTATCGATGGCGCTGGAGAAGACCGAGACGCTGGTGATCGGCGCCGGGCAAGCCGGGATCGCGATGAGCGAGCACCTGACGGCGGGCGGCATACCGCACCTCGTCCTCGAACGCGCCCGCATTGCGGAACGCTGGCGGTCGGCGCGGTGGGACTCGCTGGTCGCCAACGGCCCGGCCTGGCACGACCGTTTTCCCGGCCTCGATGTTGCCGGCGTCGAACCCGACGCCTTCGCGCCAAAAGAGGCGGTCGCCGACTATTTCGCCGACTATGCCGAAAAGTTCGGCGCGCCGGTGCGCTGCGGCGTCGCCGTGACGCGGGTGCAGCGGCTGGACGGGCGGCCCGGATTTTACGTCGAGACCTCAGACGGCGCGATCGAGGCGGATACGGTGGTGGTCGCCACCGGGCCGTTCCAGAACCCGGAGATCCCCGCGATCGTGCCGGCGGACGCACCGGTGCGGCAGCTGCATTCCAGCCGCTACCGCAACCCCGGCGCGCTGCCGGAGGGTGCGGTCCTCGTCGTCGGCGCGGGATCCTCGGGCACGCAGATCGCCGACGAATTGCTGCGGGCCGGACGGCGCGTCTTCCTCTCCGTCGGCCCGCACGAGCGGCCACCGCGCGCCTATCGTGGCCGCGACTTCGTCTGGTGGCTGGGGGTGCTCGGCAAATGGGACATCCAGGCAAGCGCGCCTGGCACCGAGCACGTGACGATCGCGGTGAGCGGCGCCGAGGGCGGCAAGACCATGGACTTCCGCCGCCTCGCCGCCGCCGGCATGACCCTCGTCGGTCGCACCGAGGCGTACGCGAACGGCGTGCTGCGCTTCGCGCCGGGGCTGGCCAAGACGATCGCGCGCGGCGATGCCTACTACACCGCCCTCCTTGACGAGGCCGATGCCTTCGTCATCCGCAACGGCCTCGACCTGCCGGAGGAGCCGAGCGCGCGCGTGTTTGCGACGGATCCGCCTTGCGTCACGGCGCCGCTCGCCACGCTCGACATGGCCGCCGAGGGGATCTCGACCATCGTCTGGGCGACCGGCT
The DNA here is from genome assembly GCF_055730135.2 of Mesocryomonas lacus. NCBI lineage: Bacteria > Pseudomonadati > Pseudomonadota > Alphaproteobacteria > Hyphomicrobiales > Aurantimonadaceae > Mesocryomonas > Mesocryomonas lacus. The sequence continues at coordinate 20,447 of NZ_JBUZWE020000003.1, forward strand.
TTTCCAGCGTTTACAGCTGGCTGGAGGTAGACGCCTTCGACGCCGAGGGACGGCCAAGGCACCAGCGCGGCGTCTCGGCTGAGAGCGGGCTCTACTTCCTCGGCTTGCCCTGGCTGTCCGGCCGGGGATCGAGCTTCATCTGGGGTGTCTGGCACGATGCGCGCTACCTCGCCGACCACATCGGCACGCGGCGTCACTATCTCCGCTACCGCCCCGCTTCCGGCCTGTCGGCCTGAACCCGGGTCTCTCCGGCCATACCGCGACCCCGTAGCCCCCGAAAGGACCGTCATGGCGCACACCCGCCTGCGAAAATTCAACACCCGCGATACCTATCCCGAGCAGAAGCTCGACAATGACCTCTGCCAGACCGTGGTCGCCCGGGGCAGCATGGTCTTCGTGCGCGGGCAGATCGGGCAGGACCTCGACACGTCGGAAAGCGTCGCCATCGGCGATGTCGGCGGGCAGGCCGAGAAGGCGATGGCCAATATCGACATGCTGCTGAGGGAGGCCGGGGCCTCGCTCACCGACATCTGCAAGATTACCATCTACCTCGTCGATCCCGCCGACCGCGAGGCCGTCTACCGTGTCGTCGGGCGCTGGCTGAAGGGCGTCTATCCCGTCTCCACGGGCCTCGTCGTCTCCGCCCTCGCCCGGCCGGAATGGCGGGTCGAGGTCGACGTCATCGCCGTCATCGGCGGCAACGACTGAACGCCCGGCCGCGACGCCTCCGCCCGCGAGCCGAGGCTCCGCCGCCCGGGCCGGGGCGGCGGGTTTCCACCGCCGACATGAGGGCGTCCCCACGCTTTCGATTTGGGCACCGCCCTGTCCGAAAATCCACTCCGGATTTCCGCGCCGATGCTGTAGCCTGATCCTACAGCAGCCCGCCGCGGCTCCCCGCCCTGGTCCCGCGCGCCATTCCCGCGCCGACGCGGCCGAACCGCAAGTCAGCCCCATGCGCTTTTCCTTTCGGCAGCTGGAATACTTCGTCGCGGTCGGCGGGGTCGGCTCGATCACGCTCGCGGCCGAGCGGCTGCACATCTCCCAGCCCTCGATCTCGACGGCGATCGCCCAGCTCGAGCGGGCGCTCGGCGTGCAGCTGTTCCTGCGCCAGCACGCACAGCGGCTGACCTTGACGCCGACCGGCCGCATTGTGCTGGACGAGGCGCGGCAGCTGTTGCGCCAGGCCGAGGGGCTTCACGCCGTCGCCGCGGAGGCGGCCGGCGAGGTGCGCGGGCGGCTCGGCGTCGGCTGCCTGTCGACGCTGGCGCCGCTGGTCATGCCCGAACTCGCGCATGCCTTCACCGCGGCCTTCCCGGCGTCCGAAATCCGCCAGGTCGAGGCGACCCAGGAACAGCTCTTCGCAGCGCTCGGCCGGACCGAGATCGACATCGCCGTGACCTATGATCTCGAAATCCCCGCCGAGATCGCCTTCGAGCCGCTGGCAAGCCTTGCCCCGCACGTCTGGGTCGGCGCAGCGGACCCGCTGGCCCAGCGCCAATCGGTGACGCTCGGAGAACTCGCCGACCTGCCGCTGATCCTCCTCGACCTCCCCTACAGCCGCGACTATTTCCTTGCGCTCTTTCGCGAGGCCGGCGTGCGCCCGCGGATCGCCAGCCGCTCGACCCAGCTCGAAGTGGTCCGCACCATGGTCGCCAACGGTTACGGCTACACGCTCGCCAATGTGCGGCCGCGCTCCGACCTCGCGCTCGACGGAAGGCGAATCGTCCGCGTCCCGCTCGGCGGCGCGCACCGGCCGATGCAGCTTGGCCTCGCCACGCTGAAGGCCTGCCGCAAGACCCGCTGCGTCGAGGCCTTCGAGACCCATTGCCGCGCCCTCATCTCCGACGCCGCCATCCCCGGAATGACCCCTGCCGACAGCTGAGACGCGCCCCTCTTTTCCTTCTGCCTCTTCCCTCTCCCGGTTCGCGCCGGCTGGGCTCCCTCCCCCTTCCGGCCGCGTACGGTCGCCGCCCGCGGAAGGCTGCCGATCGATCATTCCCCGACGGTCGCGAGGCCGGATTTTCGCGCGCAAAGACCGAGCTCGCTCAGCAGCTTCCCTCCGCCACGTCGCATGACCATGGCGACCCAACCGTTCCCGTGCAGTACCGACGTCGCCGGCATCGGGATTGCCAGTCAAACATAAGGAATAGATTACCGTATCGAACGAAGCACAGCGATCTCCCAGCTGATTTATAACTATTGAAATCAAATATCTTTCGTCATGCAATCAATCCTTATGACATAGGTATGCAAACCTTCATACTGACGAACACAGCAACCTAAAAACCCCACAACGAAAAGCATTGATAAATCGACTTCTCTACTGCTTGCTTCCCTAGGGTTAACTGTGCATAGCTGGCTTCGCAGGGTCCGCTGTGATCGGCGTGACCGGCATGTATTCGGGGGGGAGGGGTGCGCGGTGTGCACGCCCGCACCTTGTCCTGATCTACAGAGCTCTAGGAGATACCATGGCTAGCACGACCTATACCGGCTCAGCGTCCGCCACGACGGCGTATAACCCGTCCGACGTCTACACGCTCAACCTCTCGCCGGCCGCGATTACCAATATCGCCCAGTCCGGCGCGAACGTCGTGATCACCACCGGCGCAACCTCGCTCACCATCACGGGCGTGACGCTGGCCGCGCTGGCCACCACCAATTTCGCCCTGCAGGGCGGCGGCTCCGTCACCTTTGGCGACGGCCTGGCGGCGATTGTGAACGACGATAGCGGCAACACGCTCACCGGCTCGGCGCTCGCCGATATCCTCCTCGGCCTTGGCGGCCCCGACACGATCGACGCCGGACTCGGCAACAACCTCATCGTCGGCGGCTCGGGCTTCAGCGACCCGGTCGACGCGGGCGACAGCATCACGTCGGGCACCGGCAACGACACTATCTATGGCAATGGTGGCAACGACACGATCAATAGTGGCGCCGGCATTGACGTGATCTATGGCGGTCTGGGTGTCGACGTCATCAACGTGATCCCGAACCAGGGCCAAACCGCGACCGTCTATGGCGGCGGCGCTGCGATCGACACGCTGGACGCTAGTGCGGACACGATTTCGGTCGGCTCGAGCGGCAGCACGGTGAGTGGGGCTGCCGCGATCTACGGCAATGCCGGCAACGACATCCTGACCGTTTATTCCAGCGGCAACAACTCCGTGTACGGCGGCATCGGCAACGACACGGTTTCGGTGTTTGGCGGCGGCAACAACCTCGTTGCCGGCGGTACCAGCGATACTGACAGCATCACCATCACCGGCGACGGCAACAACACGGTTTTCGGCGGCACCGGCCTCACTGACACTACCGACCTCGCGGACACCATCACCCTGACCGGCAACGGCAACAATGCCCTCTATGGCAATGGCGGCAACGACACGATCTCGGCCATCGGCACCGGCAACAACTCCGTCTATGGTGGCCTCGGCAATGACAACCTGACCGTCACCGGCGGCGGCAACAACCAGGTCTTCGGCGGTACAAACGACACCGACACCATCGTTGTCACCGGCAATGGCAACAACACCGTTTACGGTGGCGCCGGCGAGAATAGCGCCACCGATCTGGCTGACACTGTCACACTCGTTGGCACCGGCAACAACGCCCTCTACGGCAATGGCGGCAACGACACCGTGAACGTCGGCGCCGGCGGCGGTCTCGGCCAGAACTCGGTGTATGGCGGCGTCGGCGACGACGTCGTGACGGTCAACGGTGGTCAGGCTGCCGGCCTGAACGGCGCCCTCCCCGTCGGGTCGACCATGTTCATCCAGGCCGGCACTGGCTCGGACTCCATCAACACTCAGAACTTCATCGGTAACACTACTATTATCGGCGGTAACGCGACCACCGATACGACCGACGCTGCCGACACTATCCGCGCCGGCGTCGGCAACGACCTAATCTACGGCAATGGCGGCGTCGATATCATCACCAGCAATACTGGCAACGACACGATCTTCGGCGGTGCCGGCATCGACCGTATTCTCGTTAACGGCGCTGGCAACAAGGTCATTGGCGGCAACGAGAACGGTGAGCAGATCTTCATCGAGGCAGCTGGCGGCATCACTGCCAGCGGTTACACCGCCTCAGTCAACGGCGGCAACGTTGTGCTAACAGGCGAAGACCGCACCATCACCTTCGATGGGGCCGTCAACACAATCGTCAATGCTGGCTTCATCGCCGGTGCGGCCGACGAGGCAGGCTTCATGACGGCAATTCCGACCGCAACCAGCCTTCTCCTTGCCAACTTCGGCGCGACAGCGACGACCCTTACCGGCCTCGCGGGTACCGATATCATCTACTCTGGCACTGCGAACGATACGTTGATCGGCGGCGGTGGCACAGACACTATCTTCGGTGGCGCCGGCAACGACTCGATAAATGTTTCGGCAGCCGGCAATTACACGATCGACGCTGGGGACGGCAACGACACCATCTTCGGTGGCGCTACTATCACAACGAACGACGCTATCAATGGTGGAGCAGGTATTGATCATCTGACCGTGACCGCTGACGCAAACATCTCTTCGGTTACAAATGTTGAGGTTCTCAATATTAATGCGACCTTGGCAGGGACGACTATTACGACTGACAATCTCGTGGTTGCAGCCGCTCAAACTTTTACGGTCAATGCAGCTGGCTCAACCCAGACCGTTACATTTAACGGCTCCGCTGAGAATAACGGCAACTTTATCATGACCGGTGGCTCGGGTGTCAATACCTTCACCGGCGGCACCGGGGCTGACACCATCAACGGCGGCATCGTTGGCGACACGCTTGTTGGCAGCGCCGGCAACGACAGCATCTTCGGCGGCGAAGGCGCCGATAACATCACCGGTGGTGTGGGCATTGATGCGATCAACCTGACGGAGACAACCTCTCTCGCCGATACACTAGTTTTCCGGGTCGCTGGCGATAGCGGCGTTTCGACAGGTGCTGTAACTAACTTTGCCGGCATCACCAGCGCGAGCCTCGATGCGGTCTCTGGTTTTCGTCTGGCTTCGGACGTGATAGATCTCGACATAACTGCCGACGGCAACACTACTAACGACGCCGCCGTAGCCACGGGTGCCACCCTGACAAACGGCTTTGCCTCCGGTGCTCTCGCAACCACCGTATCTACTGCGGCTTCTCTTGCAGCGGCTATCGATGCGGTGGAAGCAGTACTTGGTACTGGTGGCGTCGCAGGCTTCGTCTATCAAAACAACACTTACATCGTTCATAACGATGCGAACGCCACTGTTGGCGGCAACGACATTGCCGCGAACGTTATCCAGTTGACAGGCGTAACTGGTACTGTGTTGACAGAAGTCGGGACATCCGGCACCTTCACCGTATCTTAACTTATGATGCAAACGGGGCAAAATGATCGCTCCGTTGCAGAGCCCCCGGTAGCAACCGGGGGCTCTAAAACATTGTGCTCGAAACTATCATGATCGAGCTAGGGTGCGGAGCAAAAGGTTGACTTCAAATAGAGCCGCCCCATCCCGCATCCTCCACGTCGGCTGCGGCCCCGCCAATCCTGAAAAGCTGCCGCAGCATTTCCGCTCCGCCGACTGGCAGGAAATCCGGCTGGACATCGATCCCGCCGTCGCGCCCGATATTCTGGGCACGATGACTGATATGGCCGAGGTCGCCGATGGCTCGATGGACGCGCTCTATTCCTCGCACAATGTCGAGCATCTCTACGCGCACGAGGTGCCGCTCGCCTTTGCCGAGTTCTTCCGCGTGCTGAAGCCCGGCGGCTTTGCCGTGGTCACATGCCCCGATTTGCAATCGCTCGGGCAGCTGCTGGCCGAGGGCAAGCTCGAGGATCAGGCCTATGTCTCGCCGGCCGGTCCGATCACCCCGCTCGACATCCTCTACGGCCTGCGCACCGCCGTCGCCCGCGGCAATCACTTCATGGCGCACAAGACCGGCTACACCAACCAGACACTCGGCCAGAAACTTGTCCAGGCCGGCTTCGGCCCGGTGCGCGTCTCCAAGGGCCAGTGCTTCGATATCTGGGCCCGCGCCGAAAAACCGGCCGCCTGACGCCGTCATCTCGGCCATCGATCACTCCCCCGCCCCTTCGACCAGACGATCGCGGCAGCGGGAGAAGGCGCGGCGGCGGACGCCGGGGTCACGGTGACGGCACGAGACAGGGGGCACCCGCGGGTGTAGGCTCTCTGCCGTGAGATCGCCGGTGACTGCCGCGCGGCAGGACCGCTCCGATCCTCTTTCAGGGAGGAATGGGAATGACCGATTTTCATGTCATGGCGGGAGCGGACGGCCTTGTCTGCCACCCCGAGGTTCGCCGCCTCCGCTTTGCGGACCTCAGCGACGCGCTTGCAAAAGGGCTCGACGATTTCGGCGCAAAACCCTCGCATCTTCTGTTTCTCGGGCTGATCTATCCGGTGATGGGCCTGGTGCTCGCGCGCTGGAGCGCCGGCAGCGGGGCGCTGCAGATGATCTATCCGCTGATGTCGGGCTTCGCGCTGATCGGCCCGTTTGCCGCCATCGGCCTCTACGAGATCAGCCGGCGGCGCGAGGCGGGGCTCGAGGCTTCCTGGCAGCATGCCCTCGCCACCCGTCACTCGCCCGCCCTCCCCGCGATGCTGGCGGTGGGCGCCTTGCTTGCGGTGATCTTCCTCGCCTGGCTCGGCACCGCTCAGGCGATCTTCGCCAGCACTTTTGGCAGCAGCGAGCTGGGCACCACCGGGCTGGGCACAACCGGGCTAGCAAGTAGTCTCGGCGCCAGCGCGCGGGGGACAGACGGGCTGGGCGCGGTCGGGCTCGGGTCCGGCGGCCTCGAGGCCATCGGCGTCTTCAGGCTCGGGGGCTTTCTAGACGAGGTCCTGACCACCGAACGCGGCTGGCGGCTGATCCTCCTCGGCAATGCCGCGGGCTTCGCCTTCGCCATGCTGGTGCTCTCGACCACCGCGGTCGCCTTCCCGCTGCTGCTCGACCGCGACGTCGGCGCCATCGCGGCGATCGAAACCTCGGCGCGGGTCGTCGCCGCGAACCCGCTGGTGATGGCCGGCTGGGGCGCCATCGTCGCCGGCCTGCTGGTGCTTGGCGCCTTGCCGCTGTTCGCCGGCCTCGCCATCGTCATGCCGGTGCTCGGCCACGCCACTTGGCACCTCTACCGCAAAGCCGTCGTCCCCGCCAACAGGCGTCCCGCCGGCCGCTGACCGGCCTGACGGGGATCGCCTCATGGCGTGCCGTGCATCCGGAAGAATAGACGGCACGCCATCGTCTCGCAGCGAGGGCATCTTCTTTGAGGGGCGGATTCAGCCGACCGCCGGATGCTCGCGCCGCTCTACGTCGCGTTCGACCAGAAGTAGAAATATCCGTCCTGGTAGACGGCACCGCTCGTGCCTTCCTTTATCCAATAGGGAGGCCCCGTCCGGTCGATCTCGTAGGCCATTGCCCTCGCATCGAACCGGACCGGCCAGAACGCGGCGTCGCAGTGCGTGTCGGCCATGTCCACCTCGGCGCCTTCGACGCTGGACGTTGGATCGAACATGCTGGAAACGAACGCCAGAGCCTCGGCCTCAGACAGTTCCACGCGCATGCACATCTCAAAATCGACGAGGCCTGTCCGCTGCACATCGAGTGGCGCAATGAGGTACCGATACGGCAACCGAAGCCGCATAGGCTCTATCGACAGAAGCGTCGCTACGGCAATCAGGCAGACAACCGCGAGGATAAGCCATTTAAGGCGGTGCTTTGACGCGCTTTCGGGGGCTTCTGCTGTCATGAATTCTCGGCACGAGGATCGGATACTGGACTATGGCGGGGAACGACGGGGCCTGTCCAACGGGGGCGATAGGGCTGCTGACCCGGCCTGCTCCCTGCCAGTCCTGACGACGTAAGGCGATGCGAAACCCCTGTTTCCGCCCGAAAAGCACCCTGCTGGTCCCATGGATATCACCCCGTCCGCAGGAAGGATGAAACGGCAGGAGCGCAGGACGGGCATTGCTGCACCGTCCTGCGCTCCTGCGCTTTCCTAATCCTTTGCCCTTCGCGGCCTTCCGGCAACCTTGGTGGCGCGCGGCCGGAAATCACCCGCCGCGGCCCTTCGGCGGCTGGCGGCTCACATCGGCGCGAGGCCGTGCTTCTGGCCCCATTCGAACCAGTTGTCGACGACGGTGCCGGTGAGGAGGATGCCGATGCCGCCGGTGAGCGGGCAGAGCACGGCGAACCACCAGGCCCAACGGTGAATGGATTCCATCGTGGCGTTGAAGCCCATGGTCCAGCGCCAGAACAAAGCGGCCCGCTCGGACGCCGTGCCGCGGTCGACGATCTGCTCGATCTCGCGCTCGCCGCCGAGACGGCTGACCGCGAGGATCGTTGCGCCGTGCATCGCGAACAGCACCGCCGAGCCGTAGAGGAAGACGATCGAGAGCATGTGGAAGGGGTTGTAGAAGAGGTTGCCGTAGTTCAGCGAGAAGTTGTTGGTCCAGTCGAGATGCGGGAACACGCCGAAAGGCACCGCCTCGCTCCACGATCCCATCATCAGCGGCCGGATGAAACCGAGCACGAGATAGAGCCAGATCGCTGCGGCAAAAGCCCAAGGCACATGCGTGCCGAGGCCGAGCGCCCGCGCCCGCCGGTACATTCGCGCCCACCAGAGCAGGATCGAGGTGGTGAGGAAGAAGCCGGCGATCAGCCACCAGCCGCCTTGCTTCAAAGGCGGCAGGACCTTCAGCCCGTATTCCGGCAGCGGCGGATCGAGCGACAGCCAGAAGAACTGCCGGATGAACTCCTGCGGGCTCCAGTTCACCTTGGCCAGCATGTTGAGCCCGATGATCTCGATGGCAACGAAGCCGCAGATCAGCGAGGCCAGCCCCAGCGTGCCGAGATAGAGCGGCCCGATCTGCGCATCGCCGAACTTGCCCAACCAGTAGGAGAAGGCCGGCTTGCCTTGCCGCTGCCAGATGCCCGGCGCCAGCGGCACGCCGAGATCCGGCGGCCCGCGCAATTGCACCCGGGTGAAGATGTTCTGGTACTCGGCCATGTCTGCCTCCCCCTCAGCTCTGTCTCTGGATAGGCCCGTGCCTGGGATATGCCTCTGCCTGCGCTACTGACTGATCGTGATTGTGATGATGCCTGCCGCACCAATGCGGGGTTCGCGCGTGCCGGCGGCACTAGCTCCAGATCGGAATGCGCTGCCACCAGCTCCACCATTCCGGCCAGCCCTCGGTCCACAGCGTGCCGGAAATGATGATGCAGACCGCGCTCCAGAACGCTGCGGAGACCGCCAGGAAGACGCCGAGCCTGTGGATGCCGAGCGTGCCGATGGAATAGCCGATGGTGTCGCGGAAATAGCTGTTCTCGTGCTCGGCGGTCTTCACCATCTGGCCTTTCGGCGGATTGGTCGCCGACAGCACCAGCGCGCCATGCAGCGCGAGCGCGAGGCAATTGGTGAAGAAGAAGGTGATCGCGATCATGTGCGCGGGGTTGTAATGGAAGTTTCCGTACTGGTAGCCGGTATTCGATACCCAATCGAGATGGGTGATGATGCCGTAAGGGAAGCCGTTGCTCCAGGCACCCAGCAGCACCGGGCGGAACACCACCAGCGTGACATAGGCAAGGATCGCGAAGGCGTAGGCGAAGGGTACGTGCAGGCCCATGCCGAGCTTGCGGGCGATCTCCGCCTGCCGTAGCGCCCAAGAGGAAAAGGCGGCGATGGCGCAGATGGTGATGACCTGCCACAGCCCGCCTTGCTTCAGAGGGGCGAAGCCAAGGCCGTAAGATTCCGCCGGCGGGTTGATGCTGATCTGCCAGAGGTTCCAGGTCGGCCCGATCGCCGCGCCATAGACGATCAGCAAAGTGCCGAGGCTGGCGAAGAGGATGGTGGTGACGCCGAAGAAGCCGACCCAGAACGGGCCGATCCAGAAGTCGAAGAGGTCGCCGCCGATCAGCGTGCCGCCCCGCACCCGGTATTTTCGCTCGAAACTCAGCATGGCCATGACCGCATCTCCTCGCTTGGGCGGCCCAGCGCCCTTTGCAAACCGACCTCGGGTCGCACCGCGTCCGACCGGACGCCGCAGGACCGCTCCCAGCCCCGTCTTCCTTCGTCTCGCTGCCGCGCCGGCGAAACCCGCCGGCAGGCCGAACCTCAACCGCGCCGCCCGGCCCGCGCCTTACGCGGAACGGGTACGGGAATGATGGCGGGTGCGGGCGGCAGGCCGCCCGCACCGTTCGCAGGACCCTTCGCCGGCATCAGCCGACGGCATGGGTCTCCTCGATGACCAGCGATGCCGCCGGGACAGCGGTGCTCGGGCCCTCGAGCCAGTTGAACCGGTTGGTGCTGAGCAGGATGAAGTGAATCACCAGCGCCAGCACGAACAGGAAGACGAACAGCGCGATCAGCGTCCGCCTTGGGTCGAACAGAAGCCATACTTTCCACATCGTCGCGTCCCCCTCAGCTCAGCATCGACAGGACGGCATGCGCCGCCGCGGTCGTGCCGGATTCGAGGGAGGCATAGCCGTTCGGGCCGGGCAGCCAGGGACGCCAGATCCAGGCGAGGATATGGGCGAACACCGCGACGCCCACGAAGACCAGGAAACTGGTCATGAACACCTTGTGGAATTCCTTGGCTTCCTGGTCCGACAGGCCCGAGCTGTTCAGGTCGTTCGGAGAATGCAGGGACATTTCTACCTCCTTGCGTTTGCCTTTCGGCGAGAGGCCGCATGGATGCATGCGGCCGTCGCTGCAGTGCTGACTGCAGCCATTTCCGGCGTCGATGGCGCCGGAGCCATGCCCCGCTCACATGAAGGCGAACGGGATGCAGGAGGCGACCGCGACCCGCGCTTCGCCGAAAATCGAACGCTTCGGTTCCGCCGCAACGGGCCGCCCGAGATGGATCAGGCGCTTCAGCGTCACCGCCGCCAGGCTCAGCGGATAGACCAGCCAGAACATCAGCCGGTATTCGCGGCGCTCGGCGAGATGACGGCGATACTCCAGCCCGTGAACGCGATCCGTCGACATGCCTCTTCTCCCCGTTGGGCCCGCAGTCCGGGCGATTGGTTCCGCCGGCTCATGCCGGCTCCGGCGCGCGCGCCAGGAGATCGGCGACCCGCCGCGCCGTGACCCGGCCGTCGCCGGCCTGCCGGGCTGCTGCCTCCGTCCGGTCGCGCAGCCGCTTGGCCGCAGAAATGCGCACCAGCACCGGCTGCGCCTCGACCGCCGCATCCATCAGCGCCAGCGCATCGGCATCCCAGGGCAGTTCGCGGTGCAGGCGCGCTGCCGTCGGCTCGACCTTGTCGAGCTCGGTGCCGAGCGGCAGGATCCGGAATAGCGCGTCGAACAGCGCATTGCAGACCTCCTGGACGATGTAGGTGGCGCCGGCATAGCCCATGAACGGTGTGCCGGTGTGCCGACGAATGATCGCCCCCGGAAAGGACGCGGGAATGTAGGAGGAGCGCCCGCCCCCCTCGGCCGAATACATCCGCTCGTTGAACGAGCCGAACAGCACCAGCGGCGGCGTCGCGTGGATCGCCTTGCGCACCGCATCATTGCCGGTCTTCTCCCCAGCCCGACGCGCGAAGGCGAAGGCGCAGGGAAAGCCCATGTCGCTCTCGAGAAAATGCCGCACACCCCGCGCATAGGTCTCGCTGGCGACGATGCCGAAGCTTGCGGTGGCGAAGAAGTCCTGCGTCACCGACCGCCAGAGGTCCCAAAGCGGCTTGATCGTCGTCATCTTCTCGCCGGCGATGAACGGCTCGGGATCGAGGCTTGTCAGTTCGCCGAGCTTGCGCAGGAAGGCAGTGGTCGAATGCAGCCCGATCGGCGCCTGCAGGAAGGGCTTGTCCAGCGCTTCGCAGAGCTTGCGGCCGAACTCCCGGTAGAGGCAGATGTTGACGTCTGCATCGGCGAGCCTCGGCACGTCGGCAATGTCGGTGCCCAGCGGGAAGACGAGGTTGACGGTGCAGCCGATGCCCTCCACCAGCCGGCGGATCTCCGCGAGGTCTGAGGGCATGTTGAAGGTGCCGTAGATCGGGCCGATGATGTTGACGCGCGGCCTTCTAATCTCGGGCGTCGTGCCGTCGGGGTTTGCCCCGGCAACCTTCGCAGCAGGGGCCTTGGCGGGCTTTGCCTTCTTGCCCTTGGGCCCGAACTCCTTCCAGAGCCAGGCAAGCGCCCGGTCGGCGCTCTGCCACTGGTCCTCGTCGATGGTGCGCGGCAGGAAGCGCAGCATGCGGGTGCCTTCCGGCGTGACGCCGCCGCCGATCATTTCGGCGATGGAGCCGGTGACGACGACGCTCGGCTTCGACGGATCGAGCGTCGCGTGCGCCCGCTTCATCGCCTGCTCGGTGCCGGTCTGGCCGAGTTCCTCCTCGCCGAGCCCGGTGACGACGATCGGCAGCTCGTGCGGCGGCAGGGCGTCGGTATAGTGCAGCACCGAGGTCACCGGCAGGTTCTCGCAGCCGACCGGTCCATCGATGATCACCTGCAGCCCTTTGAGGGCGGTGAAGGCGTAGACCGCCCCCCAGTAGCCGCCGGCGCGGTCGTGATCGAGAACCAGCATCAGAAGTCCTCCATCACGACAGAGGTCTTGGCGGCGACGAGGGATGGCGAAGCTGGCGCCTGCGCCGAGGGAAGCCTTGCCGGATCGTGCCAGATCCCCGCGGTGCGGCCCTCGCCGACGCCCTCGAAGAAGGTGCTCATCGCATCGAAGCGGGGCTGGTTGCCGGCGGCCGCATTGATCACGGTGGCGAGCGAACCCGCGCCGGCCGCGCCCATCAGCGGCCGCGCCGAGATCAGATTGGTGAAATAGAGCGCGGGGATGCGGCGCTGCTTGGCGTGCTGCACCACCGGCGTCGTGCCGATGGCGAGCTGCGGCGCGAAACTGTCGACGGCGGCGATGTCGGTCTCGAGCGAGGCGCGAAACTCGACATGCACGCCGTGCGCTGTCAGCCAGTCCGCATCGCCCTCGTTCCAGCGCGTCTTCGGGCAGGCGGTGCCGACATAGCGCAGGTCGGCGCCGGACTCCTTCAAAAGCCGTCCGACAATCAGCTCCGAGCCCTCGTAGCCGGACAGAGTGATGCGGGCCGAGATCGGCGCGCCCTCGAGCGCAGCCCGCGTCGCCGCGAGGATGGGCGCCTTGGCGGCGTCGACCGTGCGGGCCGCAATGCCGCAAGCTTCGCCGATCGCGTCGAGCCAGGCGGCAGTGCCCTCGACCCCCACCGGCGCGGAGGCGACGACCGGGCGGCCGGCAGCGCTGAACTCCCGAAGGCTCGCGGTGTAGAAGGGATGGATGGCCGCCACTGCCGCGCAGTCGAGCGCCGCATAGAGCTCGCGCCATTCGCGCGTCGGCACCACCGGTCCGGCAGCAAGGCCGAGCGGCTCCAGCATGCGGCCGATGGTGATGGGGTCGGCAGGGAACATCTCGCCAAGAAGCGTTATGGTCGGCTTGCCCGACGGCGCACCGCGCGGCGCCGCCACGGGACCGGCCTCGGCTTCCAGCCGGGCATAATTCAGCATCGCCCCGGCCAGCACGTCCTTCGCCTCGGCATGCGTCGGCACGCCGAAACCGGGAACGTCGATGCCGATGACGCGCACCCCGTCGATCGCCTTCGGCAGCGCGCGCAGGGGCACGCCGGAAGCGGTGGGGACGCAGAGGTTGATGACGATGATGGTGTCGTAGACCGCCGGGTCGGCCAGCCCCTGCACCGCCTCGCGGATATCCTCGTAGAGTTTTCCCGTGACCAGCGTCTCGGAGTTGAAGGGCACGTAGCCGACCGTCCGCTTGGCGCCGTAGAAATGCGAGGTGAAGGTGAGGCCGTAGACGCAGCAGGCCGAGCCCGACAGCACGGTCGCGGTCCGCCGCATGCGCAGGCCGACGCGAAGCGAGCCGAAGGCCGGGCACATCGATTGCGGCTGGTCGTGCGGCCCTTGCGGATAGTCCTTGCGCAGCTGCTGCAGCAGCGGACCGTTGCCGGCGGCCTCGGCGGCGCGGCTGAGTTCGGCCTTGCCACCATGGCAGCCGCCGCCGTCCGCGATCGGCGCGACAAGCCCGGCCTGGCCCTCCTGCGGCATCGACGTCTCGACCGGATTGTCGAGCGGCGCGCTCGCCGCCGCGTCGTAGACGGTTTCGGCTGGCACCGGGGCAACGCCGGCGGCATCGGACAGGGAGGAGGACGGGCGGACGTTCATCACTTCAGACCGCGTCGTAGATGATTTCGAGGGATGGCTTGGCGATCACGATGCCGCCGCGCATGTCGGCCTGGCTTGCCGGCTCCAGCACGACGTTGCCGCCGGTCTGGTCGCAGGAGAACAGCGCCAGCAGCCCGTCCTGGGTCAGCGGCGTCGGACGCTGGGGTGCGGACGCCGCGACGTTCTCGGCCAGTTCCTCGAACAGCGGCCCCCAGCGGGTGCCGGGCTCGCCGATGATCTGGTAGTTCGCGCTCTTGCGCCGGATGTCGTCGTCGGCGGGAATGGCGGCGAGCACCGGAATGCCCACGGCCGCAGCAAAGGCCGCCGCTTCGCCGGTGCCGTCGTCCTTGTTGATCACCATGCCGGCGACCCCGACATTGCCGCCGAGCCGGCGGAAATAGTCCACCGCCGAACAGACATTGTTGGCGACGTAGAGCGATTGCAGGTCGTTGGAGCCGACGACGATGACCTTCTGGCACATGTCGCGGGCGATCGGCAGGCCGAAGCCGCCGCAGACGACATCGCCGAGGAAGTCGAGCAGGACGTAGTCGAAGCCCCAGTCGTGGAAGCCCAACTTTTCGAGAAGTTCGAAGCCATGGATGATGCCGCGACCGCCGCAGCCGCGGCCCACCTCCGGGCCGCCGAGCTCCATCGCGAACACCCCGCCGCGCTTGAAACAGACGTCGCCGATCTCGACGTCTTCGCCCGCGGCCTTCTTGCGCGTCGAGGTCTCGATGATCGTCGGGCAGGCTCTTCCGCCGAACAGCAGCGAGGTCGTATCGCTCTTGGGATCGCAGCCGATCAGCAGCACGCGCTTTCCCTGCTGCGCCATCATGTGCGAGAGGTTGGCGAGGGTGAAGCTCTTGCCGATGCCGCCCTTTCCGTAGATCGCGATGATCTGCGTCTCCTTGCGGACCTCGCCGATCGTCACCGGATCCGGCTCGAGCGCCGCTTCAGCCCGAACGCTTTCGACGAGAGCCATGAGGCCTTGCGGCTGGGACAACGCGTTCATGCGGCCAGTCTCCAATCGAGCACCATTTTCAGGCAGGACGGATCGGTGAAAGCGGTGGTGTAGGCTTTCTCGAAACCGCTCGGCGCCTCGGTGTGGGTGATGAAACCGTCGAGCGACAGGCGGCCCGTCGCGATGAGATCGTCGACGGCGACGAGGTCGTTGCGCCGCCATTCCGCCGCCACCCGGAACCGCGCCTCGCGCAGGAAGGCCATCGGGAAAGCAAAGGACAGGCGCTGGTCGTAGAAGCCGGCAAGGACGATCTCGCCGCCGCGGGCAAGGCGGGACACCAGACCGTCGAGGATCTCGGAATCGCCGCTGACGTCGCAGATCCGCTGATAGTCGCGGCGGTCGTCGTCATCGGGATGGACGACGTCGTAGCCTTCTGCGCCGGATTGCCGCGCCGGGTTGGTTTCCCAGACCGTCGGCCGCCCACCATGCGCCACGACGATGCGGGCGATCAGCCTGCCGAGGACGCCATGGCCGACGATCAACTGGGGCGGCTTGCGGGTATCGGGGCAGACGGCGTGGTGGGCCGTGGCCGCCAGTGCCAGAAGGACGCCACGCGCACCGAGCCCGGCCTGGACCGGCAAGGCCTTAGCGCCGGGAATGACGACACGCGAGGCTGCGCCGCCGAACAGCCCCCGCGCGGCTTGGTAGCAATTGGCGCCGGGAACGAAGACCTGCTCGCCGACCCGCCGGCCGGAATCAGAACCGGCCGCGACGACACGGCCGACGGACTCGTATCCCGGCACCAGCGGATAGCCCATGCCGGGAAAAGCCGGCATCCGGCCGGACCACAGCAGCTTCTCCGTCCCAGTGGAAATGCCCGACCATTCGATCTCGACGACGGCATCCGCGGCCGTCGGCTCGTTCAAGGCAAGCGGCAAGAGAGCGAGCCGCCCGGGCGCTTCGAGAACGACCGCCAATGCTTCCACCGTACCCTCCCCCTGACCGGCCTCTTCTGTCCCGTCCAGACTAAACCGGCGCCCTCGGTTGTCAATTATGATTTACACTTTTTGCGTAAATAAAAATATACGCTCTGGGGTGACCTTCTTTCGTGGCTCAAGGAGCTGCCGTCGCGGCGATCATGCGCGCGATCAGAGGGGTGCCGGTTGAGACAAGGCGCGCGTCGCAAAACCCGGCCCGGTTCAGGAGACCCATGATCTCGGCGGGGGGCCGGGGCCGCCCCTGCCCCATCGCCATCAGATAGAAGCCGAAATAGGCATCGCCGGAGGCCTCGGCGCCGGGGGTCTCGGCCATCGGCTCGATCACCAGAAGCGTGCCACCGGGCGCGATGGCCCGGCGAATCGCCCTCAACAGCGTCATCACCGTCGCCTCGTCGTGGTCGTGCAGGATCCGGTTCAGCGTCACGAGATCGGCCGCCGCCGGCAGCGGGTCTTCGCGAAAGTCGCCGCCGGAGATCGTCGTCCGCGCGGAGAGACCTGCGGCCAAAATCTTCTCCCGGGCGATGGCCGCGACGTCGGGGAGATCGAACAGGCCAAGCTGCAGGCCAGGCGCCGCCCTTGCCACGGCGACGAGGAACGACCCGTCGCCACCCCCGACATCGAGCAGGCGGCGGTGCCGCCGGAAGGGATAGGCATCGACGGCCTCCGATGCCACCAGGGACTGCGATGCCGCCATCAGGGCGGTATAGTCGGCGGCATCCTGCGCAGGTCGAAGGCCAAAGCGGACACGCGGCGCGCCCCCGGCATAGGTCCAGTAGCGGCCGAGCTCGGCATCGCCGCCGCCGGCCAGCAGCGGCAGCGGATCGGCTAGGTCCCGGTAGAGCAGGCTGTGATGCTCGATCATGGCGATCACGCCGGGATTGGCGACCAGCGCCGCGCCGAGCGCCCCCAGCGCATAGCGTCCATCCGAGCGCCGCTCCACCAGCCGCAGCGCCACCGCGGCACGCAGCAGGCGCAAGGCACCCTCTTCCGGCAGATCCACCGCTAGGGCGATCGCCCGCAGATCGAGCGGCTCGGGCGCCAGGAGGTCGAACAGCCGAACCCGGACGGCCGCCGACAGCACCTGCGAGTAGACAAAGCCTGCCGTGAGATCGAACAGGGCACCGGCCTGCCGTCGCGCAAATCGCCTCGTCAAAAAGAAACGTGTCGCCCAGCGGCGGAATTTCGGATCGGAAACCTTGCGGTTGCGCAAGTCGCGCAACCGATCGACCAGTGCGGCCGCAAACCCAAAACGCGCCCCGCCGGGTGCAGGCCGCGGATCAGCCGAGGCTCTGCGGGTCGTTCCGTCTTCCTGGCGTCCGCCGAGGTCCACCACCGTCGCCTCTCGCTCAGGCGGCCCGCTGCGCGGCTTGCTTCGGCAGGAAGCGGCGCGACATGGCGCAGATGTCGGCACGAAGCGCCGCGGCACCGGCGCAGTCGGGGACGGCAGCGGCAGCCTCTTCGACCGAATCAATCAGCCGGCGAACAGCCCCGTCCAGCCCGAAAGCCGCCACGGCATTCGGTCGCCCGAGCGCGCGATCCTGCCCGGTCGGCTTGCCGATCTCCTCGGCACTGCCCACGACATCGCGGAGATCGTCGGCCAGCTGATAGGCCTCGCCCAGCCGGAAGCCGAGGGCCGACCACGCCGCCGGATCATGCCCGGTGCTCGCAGCGCCGGCGCTGGTGGCCCCGGCAAACAGCGCCCCGGTCTTCGCCCGCTGGTAGTCCGCAAGGTTCGGCGCCGGCTCGCTTTCGAACGCCTGGCCGGCGACGATGCCGGCCGGCATGCCGACCGCCCGCGACAGGATCGAGATCACGCCGAGCCCGCGCTGGGGATCGACCGCCGCCGCCAGCGCCGCGGTTTCGAAGGCGAGCACGATCAGGGCGTCGCCGGCCAGAAGGGCCAGCGGCTCGCCGAAGGCCGCCTGCACGGAGGGACGGCCGCGCCGCGTCGCGGCGTCGTCGAAGCAAGGCATGTCGTCGTGCACGAGCGAAGCGCAATGCAGCAGCTCCACGGCGGCGGCGGCGGCGGATGAAAGCGCCGGCCGGTCGTCGCCGCAGGCTTTGGCAACCGCCAGGGTCAGCCGCGGCCTGATGCGCTGCCCCCCAGGAAAAACCGCATGCAGCATCGCCTTTCCGATGCGTGGTGGCGCCGATCCGGCGGTGGCGCGCCGAAGACTGAGACGCAGCGCGTCTTCGATCCGCTGAAGCTTTTCCGACATTCCAGACCTCCCCGTCAATTCGGCTGGACCAACATGCATGTAAATGATATTTGACACAAGATCATGTTAACCCATCCTGACGCCTCGCTCTCATCTCCCGTGAACCCAGGCTGCCGCGTCATCGTCGTCGGAGCGGGAGTCGGCGGGCTCGTCTCTGCACTGTTGCTGGGGGCCGCCGGCTGCGCCGTAACGGTGCTCGAGCGGGCCGCGCAGCCAGGCGGCAAGCTGCGGGAGGTCGTGGTGGATGGCCATGGCATCGACTCCGGCCCGACCGTCCTCACCATGCGCTGGGTGTTCGAGGCGATCTTCGCCGCCGTCGGCGCCCGGCTGGAAGACCAGGTGACGCTGACCGCCGCCGATATCTTGGCGCGGCATGCCTGGCAGGACGGATCCCGCCTCGATCTCCACGCCGATCCGCTGCGGACGCAGGAGGCCATAGCCCGCTTGGCCGGCCGGCGGGAGGCGGAAGGGTTCCATGCCTTCCGACATCGGGCGAAGGAGGTGTTCGAAACCCTCAACGCCGCATTTGTCGAGCATCCCGCGCCGAGCCCGATGCGCCTGACGCGCGCCATGGGCATTGGGGGCTTGGCCGCGCTCGCCCGGATCGAACCGTTCACGCCGCTCGCGAGCGTCGTCGCCCGCTATTTCAAAGATCCGCGGCTGCGGCAATTGTTCGGACGCTACGCCACCTATTGCGGTGCCTCGCCCTTCGCCGCGCCAGGGCCACTGATGCTGATCGCCCATGTCGAGCAGCTCGGCGTCTGGCTGGTCGAGGGCGGGCTGATCCGGATCGCCGAAGCCTTGGCCTATCTCGGGCGCCGGAATGGCGTCACCCTCGCCACGGAAGCGCCGGTCGCCTCGCTGCTGGTCGAGGACGGCCGGGCCGTCGGCGTCCGGCTCGAAGACGGCCGGACCTTGGCAGCCGACGCCGTGGTGTTCAACGGCGACGCCGCGGCGCTGCCGGCCGGCCTGCTTGGACAGGACGCAACCAAAGCGGTGCCGGCCTACGGGGTCCGCAATCGCTCGCTGTCGGCGTTGACGTGGTCCATCCACGGCGAGGCCCGCGGCTTCCCCCTTGCCCACCACACCGTTTTCTTCTCGCGCGACTACGCGCGGGAGTTCGACGAGATCTTCCGCCGCGAGCAACTGCCGGAAGACCCGACCATCTACATCTGCGCCCAGGACCGCAACGCCGCGGGGAGCCCCGCGCCAGACGGGCCCGAGCGGCTTTTCCTGCTGGTGAACGCCCCAGCGCGGGCGGACCGAAATCCCTTGAGCGAAGCGGAGGTGGCAGCATGCGAGACGCGGGTGATGGCACGGCTGGCACGGTCCGGCCTCACGATCTCGGCCTTGCCGGGGCATCGAGTCCGAACGGGACCGGAAACGTTCGCGGCGCTGTTTCCGGGATCGGGGGGCGCGCTTTACGGGCGATCCTCCCACGGCTGGGCCTCCTCGTTCCAGCGCCCGGGCGCGCGGACGCGGATCCGGGGCCTCTATCTCGCCGGTGGGAGCGCCCATCCCGGCCCCGGCATCCCGATGGCGGCGCTCTCGGGACGCCACGCGGCCGATGCCGTGATGGCGGATTTGGGTTCGACGAACGGGTGGAGGCCGGCGGCTATGCCTGGTGGTATCTCGACGCAATCAGCGATGACGGACACAACGCCCTGACGGTCATCGTCTTCGTCGGCAGCGTCTTCTCGCCCTACTATGCCCTGGCGCGACGGCGCGGCGAGGCCGACCCCGAGCAGCATGTCGGCATCAACGCCATCCTCTACACCCCGAAGGGCAAGTACTGGGCGATGACGGAACGGGGGCGCTCCGCCCTGACGCGCGACGCGGACCAGATCGCCGTCGGCCCGAGCGCCTGGCAATGGGCGGGCGGGCGGCTGACGATCGACATCGACGAATGGACCGTGCCGATCCCGAAACGGCTGCGCGGGCGCATCACCGTCGATCCCGGCCCGATCTTCGACAGCCGCCTGCCGCTGCACCAGAACGGCCGACATGCCTGGCGGCCGATCGCCCCGTGCGCCCGGGTCGACGTCGCGTTCGATCGGCCAGGCCTTGGCTGGCAAGGCCGCGCCTATGTCGACATGAACACCGGCGCCGAGCCGATCGAGGCCGGCTTCACCCGCTGGAACTGGTCGCGGGAAGACGCCGTGGGCCAAACGCGCATCCACTACGACGTCACCGAGCGCGACGGCCCCGGCCGCGGTCTCGCACTGGCCTATGGCGGCGACGGCACGTCGGCGGTGTTGACACCCTCGCCCCTGCACGTCCTGCCGAAGACCGGATGGCGGGTCGAGCGAGCGGCACACGCCGCAGGGGGACACCGGCCGCACGTCGCCCGGACGCTCGAGGACACGCCGTTCTACAGCCGCTCGATCCTGGACTTTCCAGCAGGAAGCGCGGGAAAGGACGATGCCGGTGGGTGCAGGGCCATCCATGAGACCGTCGATCTCGACCGATTCCGCTCGCCTTTGGTCCAGGCCATGCTGCCGTTCAAGATGCCGCGCCGAGCCGGTTGAGCACAGGTTCCGCTGCCGTGCGGGACAGCGTGCCCGCGGCAAGGCGAAAGATGAGGTCTGCGATCTCCGAGGGGCGCTCCTCGTGCACGAGGTGCCCCCCGGCGCGCAGCGGCACGACCTCGGCCGTAGCCAGGCGGCGCGACAGCGTGACGGCATCGGCCGGGGCGATCGCGCGGTCGCCGGCGGACGTCACCAGCTTGAGCGGTACCGCGAGAGAAGCCCACCGGCGATCGAGCCAATCGAGGTCCCAATGCGCCATCATGCCGAGCGTCGCCGCCACATGGGCTGGCTTCTGGAACAGCCGGGCGTAGAGCTCGATGCCGTGGGCGTCGAGGTGCGAGCCGGTGCCCTCGAGCAGCCGCTGCGTCGCCGCGGTGCCCATCGCCCGGCGGGCGAAAAGGAGAGGCACCAGCGGGTTCAGCGACAGGAGCCGCGCGAGCGGCGAGAACAGCGCCGCCCCCCGGATCTGGCGCAGCGCGCCGTTGAGGGAGATCACCACATCCGGACTGATCTGCCGCTGCAAGGTCATGGCGACGAGAATCGCCGCGCCGGCGGAATGGCCGACCATGACGTCCGGGCGGAAACCGACCGTCGACAGGAGTTCGGCGGTCAGCTGCGCCATGCGCGGCAAGGAGAGGACGCGACCTTTCGGCATGTCGCTGAACCCGTGCCCCGGCAGATCGGGACAGAGCAGGGTGAAATGCCGGGCGAGGGCCGGGGCGAGGTCCCTGAAGGAATGCGTCGCAGCCCCCGTCCCGTGCAAGAGGAGCAGCCGCGGCCCGGCTCCCATCTCCTGGACATGCCACATCATGGCCCCGGCGCGCACGAAACGGCTGTGGCTCCGGTTGGGCCAGCCCCGCCCGTCGATCGCCCAGGACGGCCGTGCCGGATCGGAAAACATCAGCCTTCCATCCGTGCGCCGACAACCCGGGCCATCGCTCCGGCCCCGCCCCGCGGCAGCGCCAGGTATTCGGCACCGAGGGCCAGGGAGAGTTCCTGCGCCCTCGGCTGTTCGCGCCGCGCAATGTCGATGACGATCGCCCGCAGTCCAAGCCGCCGGAACAGCCGAGCGGCTTGCGCCGTGTCGGCTGCCACCTGTTCGCGCAGAATGCCGCCGTCCAGCGCGACGTTGCCGCGGCCGTCGGTGAGAAAGACGGTGATGACGCTCTGGCCTTTCCGCCCCACGGCCGTCGCCATGTGGAGCGCGGCCATGATGCCGCTGGCGAGCGGGGTTCCGCCGCCGCCGGGCAGGTCGGCAAGGCTTCGCCGGGCCCGTGTCAAAGAGCGGGTCGGCTCCAGCAAGGTCGAAGCGTCCGGGCCGCGAAACGCGATGAGCCCGACGCTATCGCGCCGGACATAGCAGTCGGCGAGTAGGAGTTCGATCGCGCCCTTGGTTTCCGCGAGGCGCTCGACCGCCGCCGAGCCTGAGGCGTCGACAGCGAAGATCGCCGTGCTGCCGGTCCGCTCGCGGCGGCGGAGATAGCGAAAGTCCTGCGCGCGGATCTGAAGCGGCCGGCCGCCGGCCGGGCCGGTGCCAGCGGCGAGGCCCGCCGAGCGCAGCCGCTGCCAAGGCGCCGCTTGTCGCAACGTCGCCAGCACGTCCGGCCGGGCGCCGGGCGTCGGCGGCGTCGCCATGACGCCGATGACGCGCCCGCGCCGGCCGGAAACACGGTCCTGCCCGGCCTTCCCCGCAGCACCCGGACGCGACGCTCCGTGGGGCGCCGTCTTCTGCCGGGCGAGGAGATCGGCGGGAAGCGCCGCACCGACGGCGGCGACCAGCATGTCCTCGAGCGCCTCTGGCGACGACGGGTCGGCGCGCGCGTTATCCGCTGCTGCCGCCTTCTCCGGCGAGGCGCCGGGTGCCGCCGGCGGCTTGCCGCGCGGCTGCGTCGGCGGTGACGGTGGACGCAATGTCTCGGCCGAAGGCACCGCCCCCTCGGCCCTGCGTTCCGCCTGCCCTTGCGGCGAGTCCCCCGGCATCTCGCTTTCCGGACCCGGTTCCTCCCCATCGACATCCGCCGGCGGCGCCAGTCCGAACACCAGCCGCAGAGCGCTCGCTGCATCCTCCGGCTTCACCTCAACGGCGCCCCGCAAAGCCGCGCAGGCGCGGGCGACGCGCAGGAGTTGCAGGGGCAGCCGCAGCGAGGCCCCGCCATAGGCAAGTGCCAGTGAAGACAGCGCCTCGGCCATCGACGGCGCCACCGTCACCGCCGGCAGCAGCATCCGGGCCGCATCGACAACGCCGGGCGGACAGGTTGCAGCGGTCTCGCGCCAGCCGATCGCGTCGAGGTCGAGCAGCAGGCCGAGACGGTCGGCAAGGCCAGCCGGAATGCCCTCGTCGTCGATCCCCTCGTCGAGGGCAATCAGCGTGAAACAAGCGGGCTGGCAGTCGGAGAGACCGTCCCGCTCGACCCGCACCTCGCCGCGGTCGAGTGCCACCCCGAGGGTCGCGGCCAGACTGGCCGTGGCCCTTTCGGCCATGCCGAGCACCAGCACGCCACCATGAACGCGCGCGAGAACCCCTTGCTCGGCGACCCGCCGGCCGAGCGCCAAGGTCCGTCCGACGTCGAGGCCGCCGATGAAGGCTGCGTCCGGTGCGGTCGATGAGACCCGGCACATCGGCACCGCCGGCCCGAACAGTCCGGTAAACTCCGCCAGCCAGCGGTCGCGCACCGGGCCGGGCCGGGCCCTCAGGCGCACGCCGCCCAGCCCGATGGGATCGACGGCGAGGACGCTTGCGGCAAGAAGCGCCAGCGCCCAGGCGGCGGAAGGCGGAGAGGAAGCGACATCCGCCCTGCCCGCAACGGGACTGTCCGTCGGCCACGCCATCGCCCCCGCGATGGTCACGCCGCCATCTCCATCAGGGCCCGCTCGACCCGCGCCCCGGACCCGGCTTCGTCGAGCGGATTCCGGCGCAGGCGGTGGCGCAGGGCGGACGGCGCGACGGCCAGCAAAATCTCGCGGGTCACCCGCGCCTCGCCGTCGAGCGCGGCTGCCGCGCGGGCCGCGCGCATCAGCGTCAGTTCGCCGCGCAAGCCGTCGACGCCAAGCTTCAGGCAGAGCGCCGACGCCAGTTCAAGCACCGAATCCGGCGTTTCAGTGACCGACAGTGCCGCACGCGCCCGGACGATGCGGGCCCGCAGCGCCGAGTCCTTACGTTTCCAGACAGCGGAAAAGCCCTGCGGGTCACGGTCGAAGGCGTCGCGCCTCTTGACCACCTCGACCCGTGTCGCGACATCGCGCGGCGAGGCAACCTCGACCGACAGTCCGAAGCGATCGAGCAATTGCGGCCGCAACTCCCCTTCCTCCGGATTGCCGCTGCCGACGAGGACGAACCGGGCGGGGTGGCGGATGCTGAGGCCATCGCGCTCGACGACGTTGACGCCGGACGCGGCGACGTCCAGCAGCAGATCGACGAGATGGTCCTCGAGGAGATTGACCTCGTCGATGTAGAGGAAACCGCGGTGGGCGAGCGCCAGCAGTCCCGGCTCGAACGCCTTCTCGGCGGAGACCAGCGCCTTCTCGAGGTCGAGCGCGCCGGCAACCCGGTCCTCGGTGGCGCCGAGCGGCAGGTCGATGACGGGGACCGGAACCCGCCGCGGCATCAACGTGACGCCGGCAGGTCTTGACGCGCAATCCGGGCAGCCGGCGCCCTCGTCACCCGGGGCGCAATTGTAGCGGCAGTTTCCAACGATGAGCATGGGCGGCAGCAAGCCCGCGAGCCCGCGGACCGCCGTGGTCTTTCCCGTGCCCCGATCGCCGAAGACGAGGATCCCGCCAATGCGCGGATCAACCGCGGCCAGAAGCAAGGCCCGCTTCATCTCCTCCTGACCGGCGATGGCGGAAAACGGATAGGGAATGCCCACGCGATGCTCCCAGCACGAGTACCCGAACGCAAGCGTCGCAAGCCAGGTAACAACTGTCAACTTTGTTTTACGACAAATAAGAAAGACGCAGTCCAGGACACGGGGGCAAGTTTGTGGATCTCTGCTGCGGAGTCGAAGTGCGGTCATCAGACGCAAACGCACCGACCTTTCGAACAAGCAGGCGCATTGATCCGAGACCCGCTCAACAAGGTTATCTTCTTACTTCTGAGAAGCGCTGCGCCCTCTCTATCCCCGCGACCAAACCGCAGCAGACTAGACCGCAGCCTGGCGCTTGCGTCTGGCCGATGCCGCGCCCGTCGATGACGCGGGCCGGGGGCTGGCGACAAAACGGTAGATCTTGGCAATTTCGCTGAGAAGGCCGAGCCGCACCAGCGTGCCGATGGCATCGGACTGCTCCACCCCGTGCACCTGCCGCCATCCCTCGACCGCAGCGAGAAGCTCGTCGCCGAGGGCGACGAGAATGTGATGGCTGACTTCGGGATTGTCCGGCAGGTCTTTCGCCACCGGAGCAAGGCTGGATGTGTAGCAAGCCGACATGCCGCATCACTCCCACTTGATGCTGCAAGGTCTTCGCCCCGCTCTGGCATCCGCTGCATGAATAAAATATAAATCTAGGAATAAGGCAAGCTGCGATCTATCTCGGATTTACAGCTATGTGCATTCTACGCGATTTGTTGCGGCTCAATCTATTGCGCCGCAACATACAGACTATTGCATCATCGCGATGAGGTCGGACAGGCCGCGGGCCTCCATCTTCTCGCGGATGCGGGAGCGGTGGATCTCGACGGTGCGCTGGCTGATTTCCAGCTCCTCGGCGATGTGCTTACTGGTCAATCCAAGCACCAGATGGTCGAGGACCTGTCTTTCGCGCTGAGTCAAGCGCGCCAGCCGTTCCGCTGCGACGCTGGCGGACACTATTCTTCTCGGACGGTGGGCGCCGATGGCCGACGCGGCCGCGATGGCGCTGAGGAAATGCTCCTCCGATCCCGGCTTCTCGATGAAGTCGACGGCGCCCCGCTTGATCGCCTTGACCGCCAGCGGCACGTCGCCGTGACCGGTGAGGATCACCACCGGCAGACGCTCGTGGCGGTCGATCAAAAAGCTCTGCAGATCGAGGCCGCTCATCCCGGGCATCCGCAAGTCAACAAAGGCACAGAGGCCGCCGCCGATATCGTTGAAATCCGCAAATTCCTCCGCGGAGGCGAAGGGCACCGTTGCAAAGCCGTGCGCCGACAGAAGCGCGCAGAGCGACTCGCGCGCCGACAGGTCATCGTCGACGACATAGATCGGCCGAGGATCTGCCGGCTCAGTCATGCCGCCCCTCCCGTGTCTGTAGCGTGAAGGACAACCGGGCCCCCACCGGCAGCGAATGGGCCCAGATCTTGCCGCCATGCGCCTCGACGATCGACCGGCAGAGCGCAAGGCCGATGCCCATGCCCCCGGTCGTCGAGTTGTGAAAGGGCTCGAACAGCGCCGATCGAAGTGGCACCGCGATACCGCGCCCCGTGTCGGACACCGACACCTCCACCATCCCCGCCCTGAGGACGGTTGCAATCGTCAACACGGGCGCAGCCGTTCCGTCCATCGCCGTCAGGCTGTTGCGCACGAGGTTGAGCACCACCTGCGCGATCTGGATCGGATCGATGGAGATCGGCGGCATGTCCGGATGCAACATGTAGTGGATGACCGGCCGCGCCTCGCTGGACGCCGCCAGCGCGAGATCGACCCCTTGCCGGATCGCCGCATGCAGGCTCGCCTGCTCGAAGGCGACCGTGCCTTGCCCGATGAGGTCACGCAGACGCCGCACCAGATCGGCCGCCCGCGAGGACTCGGTCACCGCGTTCTGCATCAACCGGATCACGCCAGGCGGAATGTCGACCCCGAAATTGCGCAGTTCCTGGCGGCAGGCATTGACGTAATTGGTCACCGCCGAGAGCGGCTGGCTGAGCTCGTGCGCCAGCGCCGAGGCAAGTTCGCCGAGCGATCGCTGGCGGGCGTCTTCAAGCAGCAGCAGCCGCAGCCGCGACTCCTCGGCCTCGGCGCTGGCCCGCGCCGCCAGCGCCGCACGCTCCCGGTCGAGACTGTTGATGGCAAACAGCGCACGGCGGGTGATGCGCAGGATTTCGAGGTCGATCTCGGTGAACGGCTCGCTGCACCCCAGCCGCTCCTCCCGCCACAGAGCGAAGGAGCCGCGGGGCGACAGCCGCAACGAGCCGTCCTCGCCTCTCGTCTGCCGCTTCTCGGGCTTGCCAGCCCAGGAAATCGTGCACTCGAACTCCGGCCGGAACAGGATCAGCCAGTCCTCGCCATCGTCCGACAGCTCCATCATCGCCGCCCCCGCGAGCTCGCCGAGGCCCACGCCATTCCAGCAGCAGAGGGCAGCGAGATTGTCCGATGTCGCGATGCCTTCGCGCAGGACGCCGCGCAGCTTGCCGGCATCGATCTCGCATTCCGGCACGTCCCCCATGGTGACGATAGCCGTGCCCAGTTTCAAAGCGAGGCCCTTCGCGCGGCTTTGCCGCATCAGCAGCTCGGCACGCTCAAGCACGACCTCGACCAGCGGCGCGCCGGCCCGCGCAGCCCGCTCGATGTCGAAAGCCAGTTTCTCGGCGTCGATGCTGTGGCGCAGCAGAACGGTGTTTTCGAGGTTCTGCAAGAGTGTCGACACCGTGCCGCCGATCAGTTCGCAGAAGCGCAGCCGGCTCCAGGACTGGTGCAGCGGTCCGTAATGATGGCAAGCGACGAGACCCCAGAGCCGATCGTTGGAGATCAGTGAGATCGAAAGGCTGGCGCCGACCCCCATATTGCCGAGATATTCGACATGGACGGGCGCCACCGCCCGCAGCTTCGAATAGGTGAGATCCAGCGGCTGCCGGGATCTGGCATCCGCGACCATGCCGTCGGCCGCCAGGATCGGCACGGGAAGGGCATGAAGGTCGGGAATGCTGCGGATGAGGTTCAGCCGGAAATGCCGCCAGGCCGGATCCGGAATGTCGGAGGCCGGGTAGTGCAGCCCGAGAAAACTGTCCGGCCGTACCGTGCTTTCGGCGATGACCTCGCCGTGCCGGTCCGGCGCGAAACGATAGATCATCACGCGATCGAAGCCGGTGACCTGGCGGATGATGTCGGCGCTGGCGCCGGCCAGCGCGTTCTGCGTCTCCGGCCGGATCAGGTCCGAGATGATGCGCTGACGCAGGAGATCCTCCTCCCAGAAGTCGGCGGGACGCGGCGCGGCTGGCACGAACTCCAGAATGAGACGTCCGTCATGCCGATGCGCAAAACACTCGAATTCGCCACCGACGGAACCATCCGGCTGGAGAACTCTCAGGAACAGCGGCCGCAGCAGTTCCGGCAGCAGAGGCGTCAGATCCTGCGCAAGCAGCGCTTCGCTCGCCGCCCCGCCGAGCAGCACTGCCAGCGGCTGGCCGAACAGCGAGGCCGGCTGCCAGCCGAGCACCGCCTCCACATTGGCGCTGACGAAAGCGATCCGCCCCGCAGATTCGTCGAGCGCCAGCAACACGCCCCCTGGCTGGATGGCGCCGATGACGTGAACCGGCTCTTGGTCGCACGTGACGAGATCGACGGGACGGTTCAGCATCGGCCAAGCCGTGGTGACGCAAATGCCGCTCCCGCCACGCCTGCCATGTCTCGGTTCTGAAACAGCTTGAGGCGTAACGAAGCAGCGACACCCGCGAGGGCACAAAGCTGGACAAAGCTGGCTGGACGGGCGACAAGACTGCGGCGCAGCAAAATTTGCAGACCGCGATGCAGCGCCGGTCGCCTAGCGAAACAACGGCGTTGTTCGAAGCCAGTGCATCCGCCAGAGGCATGATCGGCTCTGCGAATCGGTGTTTCGGCAGTGATAGCGGCGGTCTTGCCCACCAGCTTTCCCCCCAAAAGGCAGCGCGATCTCCATATGAGGCTCATACCGACATGCTTCTGACGCCGCAGCAACCCGAAACCCCTTTGCCACGCGTCGATGCCCACACGACGGCCGCCATCCTCGCCACCAGCGCCGACCTGACGCTCCTGGTCCAAAGCGACGACACCGTCAGCAGCGTCTCACACAGCCTGCGTGGGTTGGGGGCGGCGACTGAGAGTTGGCAAGGCAGGCCGATCGGCGAGACGGTCAGGCGCGAGAGCCTTTCGGCGCTGAAGGACATGCTGATGTCTGCGCGCCGGGGAAAACCGTCCCGCCGTTTCGAGATCGTACACCCGCTGGTTGGGGGACGGGAGCTGACCATCCAGTACATGGCGGTTTGCGCGGGGGAGGATGGCGAGCTGGTGCTCGTCGGCCGCGACCTCGGACCCACCACCGAACTGCAGGCGCGGCTGCTGGCCAGCCGCCGGTCTTTGGAGGACAGCAGCAAGCGCCAGAGGCAAGCGGAAGCGCACTACCGTCTGCTGTTCGAAACGACGGCCGAGGCGATCCTGATCGTCGAGCCCGAGAGCGGCAAGATTCGCGAGGTCAATCCGCGGGCCGCCTCTCTCCTCGGCCGGCCCGCCGGATCGGCACCGTCCCTCGCCGGCAAGAAGCTGGCATCGTTGTTCGCGAAGGCCCGCCAGAACGAGGTGCAGGCGCTGCTTTCCGGCCTTCTCTCCTCTGGAATGCCCGCCACGCTCTCCCTCGACCGATCACCCGAGGACGTCGGGCTGACGCTCGCTGCAGAACTTTTCCGCGCGGGAGACCTGAAGCTGGTGTTGATCCGGCTATCCGCCGGCACAGCGCCCGCCGCCGCTGCCGCCGCGGAGGACTTTCACCTCGGCGATCTCGTTCGCCACGCCACCGAGGCCGTGCTCCTCGCCGATGGCGACGGCCGCATCGCCTGGGTCAACGAGGCGTTTCTCGCGCTCGCCAGCCTTCCGGTCGCGGCCCAGGCGATCGGCCGGCCGCTCGACGCGTTCTTCGAGTGGCAAGGCACCGAGCAGGAGGGTTTGCTGGCGAATGTGCGCACGCATGGACGGCTGCCGCTGTTCCAGGGCGTGGTACGCGGTGCTAACGGCCAAGCAACGGAGGTCGAGCTGTCCGCCGTCGCACAGCGGGACGGCGACGGCTTTGCCTTCGTCATGCGCGCCCGCGGATCGGACGACGCCCGCCCGAACCGGAGCGCCAACGACCTGACCCGGACAGCCGAGAACCTCGTCGAAATGATCGGCCGCGTGCCGATGAAGGACATGGTGCGCGACACCACCGACGTGATCGAGCGCATGTGCATCGAGGCGGCGCTGAAGCTCAGCCTCAACAACCGCGCCCTCACCGCCCGTGTGCTCGGGCTCAGCCGGCAGGCGCTTTATCTTAAAATGCGCCGCTTCGGCATCGACGACGGCGGCGAATAGTCCCGCGGGCCGGCCGGTCTCCCCCGTCCGATCCGCAGCCAAGACAGCCAATCCGCTCACGCGACGGCGCGCGCCATGGCGCATTGCGACCAGAGATCCGACAGGGCCTCGATGAGGTGGTCGATGTCTTCATCGGAATGCAGCGGCGACGGCGTGATGCGCAGCCGCTCGGTCTGGCGCGGCACGGTCGGATAATTGATCGGCTGCAGGTAGATCCGGTACTGGTCGAGCAGCGCGTCGCTGATCCACTTGCATTTGACGGGGTCGCCGACCATTACCGGGACGATGTGGCTGGCATTGCGCATCGTCGGAATGCCCAGCCGCTCCATCCGGGCACGCACCCGGGCGACCCTGTCCTGATGCAAGGCGCGTTCGGCGCCGCTGGCCTTCAAATGCATCACCGAGGCCCGCGCCCCCGCGGCCACCGCCGGCGGCAGCGCCGTCGTGAAGATGAAGCCGGAGGCGAAGCTGCGGATGAAGTCGCACATCGCCGCCGACGCCGCGATATAACCGCCGAGCACGCCGAACGCCTTGCCGAGCGTCCCCTCGATAATCGTCAGCCGGTCCATCAGCCCCTCGCGCTCGGCAATGCCGCCGCCGCGCGGGCCGTAGAGACCGACGGCGTGCACCTCGTCGAGATAGGTCATCGCCCCATGCTTTTCGGCGACCGCGCAGATCTCGGCGATCGGCGCGATGTCGCCATCCATCGAATAGACGGACTCGAACGCGACGAGCTTTGGCACCCCCGGCCCGTATTCGGACAGCAGCCGGTCGAGATCGGCGGGATCGTTGTGCCGCCACAGCCGCTTCTCGGCGCGGGAATGACGGATGCCCTCGATCATCGACGCGTGGTTGCCCTCGTCGGAAAAGATCACGCAGCCGGGGATCCCGGAACCCAGCGTCGACAGCGTTGCGAAGTTGGAGACATAGCCGGAGGTGAACAGAAGCGCCGCCTGCTTGCCGTGCAGGTCCGCCAGTTCCGCCTCCAGGAGGACGTGATAGCGGCTGGTGCCGGCGATGTTGCGCGTGCCGCCGGCGCCCGCCCCGCAACGATCGAGCGCCTCGTGCATGGCGGCCAGCACTTTGGGATGCTGGCCCATGCCGAGATAGTCGTTGGAGCACCAGACGGTGACCGCACTGGCCTCCCCGCCAGCGTGGCGCGTAGCCTGCGGAAACACGCCGGCCTGGCGCTCGAGCTCGGCAAACACCCGGTACCGTCCCTCGTGCCGCAAGCCGTCGAGCCGGCCCGCTACGAAACCCTCGAAATCCATGCCTCTCTCCGCCCTGTTTGCCGGTGGTTTGCCGGCCGGAATCTCAGACCCGAACCCCTCAGGAGAGGCGTCATTACGCCCCGCCGGACGCACGAAACTCGCTGTGCCATGTTGCTCCGGTACGTCCCTTCCGAACGCGTAGCGTCACGCCGACGACGCAATTTCTAGTCCGGGTGGACCGGCAGCAGACCCGCCGCCGCATAGGAGCGTGTCGGCTCGTGCTGATGCGGCAAGACCGGGCTGGCGGCAGTGAGCGGCGGCTCGTCGCGCGACCGCAGGCTCCAGTTCCACATGGCTTCGGCTGGCACCGGCAGCATCAGGAACCAGTGCTCGAGGATCGCGAGGGCCATCATGGTCGCCAGAAAGGTGAAGCCCGCCTGGCGAAATGGATTGACCGCGATCGCCGCCTCCGTCGCCAGCACCGAACAGAGGATCGTCGACACCGTCACGGAGACCGGAAACAGAAGGTTCATCGGCCGGACCCGCAGGAAGCTCCGGAGATAGGCGAGATGCGCGGGGAGGAACTGCGCATTGACGTTGCGCACCCCGAGCAGGACGTTGAACCGGGCGCTCTCGTGCATCCACCAGAGGATCAAAAAGGTCCAGAGCCCGACCTCGTTCGCGCCACCCCAGGTCAGCGCCGCGACCAGCGCGAAGGAGATCAGGATCGCCAGTTCATGCCACAGACTGACCTGGACCGCGTGGCCGAAATGCCCCGCCCCCGCGCACCCCTCCTCGCAGGCATGCTGCCGCGGCCCAGTGACATAGCCCATGTAGAAGCTGATCTCGTGCCAGGCCCAGCAGCCGAGCGCCGAGGCGAAGGCGAGATAGGCGCCGGTCACCGTCACATCGTCGCCGCTCTCCCAAAGTCCGTAGAACGAAAGGCCGAGGAGAAGCGTCGCCGCCAGCATGCTCCACTTGAAGGTGCGCACCGGCAAGCCATCAAGGTAGAGGATCGCCCCGGTAGAGAACCACCAGACGAACAATGCGAAGAAGATCGGTGGCAGGAGGGCGGTCATTGCGGCGCCTACCAGACCGGCTGCATGCGGCTGGTGTCAGGCAAGGCATTCGCTTTCGGCCGGACGAGGTAGAGCCGCGCGAACACCCCGGCTGCCGCCAGCCCATAGCCGAACTTGCGCAGGCGCGTGCCCAGACCACGCCCGTTTCCGAGCGCCCCGACTTTCTCGTTGATCACCCGCAGCCGCTCCAACCCCTTGCGGAAGACCGGATGCTCGATGTCGATGACCAGCGGAAACACCTGACGGGAGATCTCGTTGGTGAGGTGGAAGACCTTGTAGTCGTATTCCGTCGGGTCGAGCTGCAGCGCCTTGTGGAATTCCGGCCGGGCGTGGTCGCGCACGTACATGGTGGCGTAGACGGCGATCAGGAAGAACCGCACCCAGAGCCGATTCAGCCCTTCGAGATAGCTGGGGTTCGCCCGCATCAGCAGCGCGAAGGCCTCGCCGTGGCGGAACTCGTCATTGCACCACTTCTCGAACCATTTGAAAATCGGGTGGAAGCGCAGTTCCGGGTGGCGCTCCAGGTGGCGGAAGATGGTGATGTAGCGGGAATAGCCAATCTTCTCGGACAGATAGGTCGCGTAGAAGATGAACTTCGGCCGGAAATACGTGTATTTCTTCGTCTTGGTGAGGAAGCCGAGATTCACCCCAATGCCGAACTCCTTCAGCGCATCGTTGATGAAGCCCGCATGCCGCGCCTCGTCCCGGCTCATGTAGGAAAACAGGCGGACTATCTCTGGATTGGTGCCGCGCTTCTTCATCTCCTTGTAAAGCACGCAGCCGGAGAATTCGGCGGTGAGCGAGGAGACGAGGAAATCGGTAAACTCGTTGCGCAGGCCCTCGGGCAGCGCGGCGAAGTCGATCCTGTCCCAGTTCTCGTCGCGCTTGAAATGGCCATGGTTCGGATCGCTCTCCATTTCGGCCAACAATTCGTCCCACTCGCGCCGCACGCGCGAGACGTCCAGCGCGTCGAGCGCGGCAAAGTCGGTGGTGTAGAAGCGCGGCGACAGCAGCGTGCTTTCCAGGGCCATGCCGTCGGTATCGGGCGCGGTCAGCGACATCCGGTTGATGGTCATACTCTCTCTCCCGAGGAAAAGCTGAATTCGAGAAGCTCCATGAATTCGAAATCGCCGGTCATCTTCACCCAGAGACGCTCCGGCGCGCTGGCCTTCGTCACAGTCGCCATGCGGTGCAGCGTGACGCTCTCGCCATAGGGAACCGCAATCTCTGCGCCGTGCACATGCACCGCGTCGCCGGGGCCGACCTCGATGCCGTCGAGGTCGACATGCGCCCTGAGGCTCTCCCAGGTGTGGACGATTTCGATCGTGCAGGGCACGTCGATGGTCTCGCGCCACAGCTTCCGTCCAGACGCCATCGTGTCCGTCTTCATGGCAATCTCCTCTTCTCCAAGAGTTCGGCAAAGACCGCCTCGTTCGATGGACCGAAAGCGTTGAGCAGCATGGTTCGTCCGGTCAGCGGATCCTCCAGCCGGAGGGCGCCGTCGATCATCCGCGCCAGGAGGAACGGCTCCCGGTCGTCGAGGCCCTTGCGGATACGCTCGGCGGCGAAACTGCGCATGGTGACGCGGATGAAGCCGCCGACGCCCGGCAGGATACGCGCCAGTTCGCTGCCCGTTGCCGCATCGAGGGCGGCAATGCTGCCATCGGGAAAATCATGGAAACGCAGCGAGACCGACTGCACCGTCAGGGCCGGATCGATCGGCGCATGGCTTGGGGCATGGCGACCAAGCGCGACAAGCACCAACGCCGCGAGGATCAAGGCGCCACAGAAGATCGCCTGACGGCGCAGCGGATCGCGGGTGGGGAAGACCAGGCTCATCGGTCCCCCCTAGACTGCCATCTGGTGGCCGGCGGGAAGCCCGTCGCCGGCGGACGCGGCACCGATGGGCGTGGCGCCGCCGAGTCTCGCGGGTTTGGCGGATGCTGGCGGGGCGCCGGCATCCAGACTCTCGAACAGCGACCGTGCTAGCAGGCGTGACGGGGTCTCGACGTCGGCGAGAGCCCGCAGCATGGGCTGCGGATGGTTGATCCGCCACGGGCGCACGTTCGGCCAGAGCGCGGCATAGGCGATGCGGTTCGGTCGGAGCACGTCGAGGGCGATGCTGCCGCCTTGGCCGGGACCATGCTGGACGGCCGCCGTTCCGATCAGCGCCAACGGAAGATTCAGCGTCACCGGCAGCGCCAAGCCGGAGCGGATGACCACCCGCTTCGTCGTCAGTGTGTAGATCGTGCCCCGCGCATAGAGAAAAGCCAGACCGGACAGGATCGCCGTGGCAAGCGCCGCCACCAGGCCGAGGCGCATCGTTTCGGTCAGCAGGGCCGCTGCGGTGGCAGCCTCTCCCTCGGCCGTCGCGAGGCGGAAAGCCAGGAGAAGGGCGACATAGGCCCAGACCTTGCGCACGTGGAAGGCCGTGAGCGCCAGCGTCCACCCGGCCGGCGAGCCTTGCCATAGCATGGCCTCGCCCGCCGGCAAGGGCTCCGGCAGCCCGGGAATAGGCTCGAAGGCGAAGTCGTCGTCTTCCTCGGCGCGGGTCACAGCAGCGGCTCCGAGCGGGCCGGCGTCGCATAGAGATGCCCGCCGGCGAAATAGGCGCAGATGCGGTCTTCCTCGAGGAAGGTGACGCTGTTCGGCGACTTGATCCGCGGCGCATCGGCAAATTGATGGGCGAGGAGAGCCTTGACCTTGATGTGCCGCGGCGAGAACTTCGCGAGGTTCATCGGCACCAGCAGCGGCCCCGCGCCTGGCCCCGATGCCGCCAGTTCGAGGTAGCGGACGACGTGCTCCGAGCGGTCGACCCAGATATCGGCGACGGTGCCCGCCACCTTGCCGTCTGCGCCGACGACGGGCATGCCCCGCGGGTCCGGATCCCCGGCAGCGACGGTGTAATGCGCCTCGACGCGGGTCGGCACGATCTTGTTGCGGTTGTCGAAAGTCTGGTCGGGGCGGTCCGCCCGTTCCGCCCAGGCCGCGGGACCCACCCCGTCGACCAGTGGATTGCCGGTCGGCACCATCGGGGCGCCGGGCCAGCGCCCGACGCGCCGTGCCGCGATCGGCCGGCCATCGCGTTTGAGGTTCGGCGCGGTGAAGAGGTCGCCGTTCCGGACGCGGAAGGTCTTCGGCGCGGCCATTAGCAGGCCGACGGGCCCGACGCGGCCGGCGGGATCGCTTTCCAGCGGATAGCCCTCCCGCCGGTCCTCCTTGCGCAGCCAGAACACCAGGGCGAAGAAGAAGCCCCAGAAGACGTAAAGGATGACCTGCGGCACATCGAGATAGGCCGTGAGCGCACCGTTCTGCATGGGTCCCTCCCTTGATCCCTAGACCGGCATTTCGGCGAGGCCGAAACCGCCATGGCGCTCTTCGTTCGTGACGTAGCGGACAAGCGGCCCGATCACGATCAGCGTTGCGAAGAGCAGAACAATTTCAATCTGATAGACGATGCCATAGGCGACGCTCTGGTCGGCGAAGAGCGGACCGAGATGGCCGTTCGCCGACAGGTGCGAGACGAGATCGCGCACCGCTCCGCCGGTTCCCACGGCGAGCCCCATGGCGGTCGCCTGGACCGCGCCCCAGGCGCCGAGGGCGATGCCGTTCTCGGCCCCGCTGCCAGCGGCCAACTCCATCACCGCCGTCAGCATGCCGACGGCGTAGAGGCCGCCGCCGAAGCCGATCAGGACAGTGCCGAGCCGGAAGGTCGCGACTGATTCCAGCGGGCCGGAGAACAGGATGCAGGCGAAGGCCGGAATGCCGATCAGCACGCCGATCGCGGCCAGACGGCAGGCGTCGAAGCCGGCGCCGAGCGCCTTGGCGGAGAGGCCGAGGCCGACGATTGTTCCCCAGGCGAGAAGAGCTGTCAGCGCGGTCGTCGCCCCGACGCCGAGATGCAGCACCTGGCCACCATAGGGCTCGAGCAGCACGTCCTGCATGGCAAACCCGGCGGTGCCAAGCCCGGCCGCAACCAGCAGCCGGCGGGTGCGCGCGACGCCGGAGAACAGCGTCCACGCCTCGCGAAAGCTCGGCCGCGGCCGATCGGGCGCGGTGCGGGCGGTGTTGCGGCCTTCCTGCTTCCACAGGGCCACAAGGTTCAGCGCCATAGTCGCGACCGCCGCGCCCTGGATCACCTGAATGAGCCGGAGATGGCTGAAGTTTGACAGGATCTCGGAGAAGATCAGCGCACTGACCAGCATGCCGACCAGCAGCATGAGGTAGAGCAGCGCCACCACGCGCGGACGGGTTTCGGGCGGTGCCAGATCGCAGGCCAGCGCCAGGCCGGCGGTCTGCATGGTGTGGAGGCCCGCCCCGACCAGCAGGAAAGCGAGAGCCGCCCCCGCCTCGCCGGCGAACGGCACGTGCAGTTGCCCCCCCCCGGTCAACACCAGCAGCGCGAAGGGCATGATCGCGAAGCCGCCGAACTGCAGCATGGTCCCGAACCAGATGAACGGCACCCGCCGCCAGCCGAGGAACGAGCGATAGGTGTCGGACCGATGGCCGATCAGCGCCCGCGCCGGCGCGAAGACGATCGGCAGCGCGATCATCAGCGAGACGACCGAGGCCGGAACGCCGAGTTCGACGATCATCACCCGGTTGAGGGTTCCCGTCAGCAGCACCATGGCCATGCCCGCCGAGACCTGGAACAGCGACAGGCGCACCAGACGGCCGAGCGGCAATTCCGCGCTGGCGGCGTCGGCGAACGGCAGGAACCGGGTGCCGACCTTCCGCCACCCCGCCGACAGGCTGGTCAGGCGCCCCGTCATCGCGACAGCTCCAGGGACTGCGAGGTGTAGAAGCCGTGCGAGATCCGCTGCGACGCCCCGATCGTCCAGCCCTCAAACGCCGGCATGCTGCCGAGCCTTTGCCGCAACGCTTCCGGCCGAACCGGAACGATGGCCGGCGCCTTGTTGGCGCGGGGAAACAGCGTGCCGACGGCGTGCATCGCCGCCAGCGCCGGGGTGCGGGGTGCGAAGGTGACGACGAGCTGGCGCCGTGTGCGCGCCGCCAAAGAGGCGATGGCGATCGCGGCGTCCTCTTCCTGGTAGTGGATCAGCGAGTCCATCGCCATCACGGCGTCGAACTCGCCATACTCGGGCGACAGCATGTCGCCGGCGACAAACCGCACGCCGCCAGTGCCGAGATCGGCCGGCAGTGTTTCAGCGGCGAAACGGATGAGCTCGGGCGAGAGGTCGACGCCCAGCACATCGGCGCCGCGACCAGCCAGCGCCGCCGACATCGCGCCAGCGCCGCAACCGGCATCGAGGATGCGCCAGCCCGTCAGATCGATCGGCAGCGCGGCGAGCATCTGCGCCCGCATCCGCGCGCGTCCTTCCCGCACCGTCGCGCGGATCCGGCCGAGCGGGGCGCCGGTGGCAAACCGCTTCCAGGCATCGAGCGCGGTGCGGTCAAAATAGGTCTGGATCTCGCCGCGGCGGCGTTCGTACGTGGTTTCCATCAGTCGAACCCCAGGAAATCGAAGATCTCGCGGTCCTTCATCGGCTGCGCGTCGAGTTCCTCCGTGCCGCTCCAGAGGTGCTCCGCCAGCTGCATGTATTCGGCGCAGACGGCGGCGACTTCGGGCGTCGCCTCCATCTCGAACAGCGTCGATTTCTTCAGGCGGCTGCGGCGGACGGCGTCGACGTCGCCGAAATGCGCCAGCCGCTTCAGGCCGATCGCCGCGTTGTAGCGGTCGATCTGGTCGGTCTCGCGCGAGCGGTTGGCGATGACGCCGGCGAGCCGCACATTGTAGTTCTTCGATTTGGCGCGGATCGCCGCGACGATGCGGTTCATGGCGAAGATCGAGTCGAAGTCGTTGGCGGCCACCACCAGCGCCCGCTCGGCATGCTGCAGCGGCGCGGCGAACCCGCCGCAGACGACGTCGCCGAGGACGTCGAAGATGACGACGTCGGTATCCTCGAGAAGGTGGTGCTCTTTCAAAAGCTTCACCGTCTGGCCGACGACGTAGCCGCCGCAGCCCGTGCCGGCCGGCGGCCCGCCCGCCTCGACGCAGCGCACGCCGTTATAGCCCTCGAACACGAAATCTTCGGCGCGCAGCTCCTCGGTGTGGAAATCGACGCCTTCGAGAATGTCGATAACGGTCGGGATCAGCGACTTGGTGAGGGTGAAGGTGCTGTCGTGCTTGGGGTCGCAGCCGATCTGGAGCACCCGCTTGCCGAGCTTGGAGAAGGCGACCGAAAGGTTCGAGGAGGTCGTCGACTTGCCGATGCCGCCCTTGCCGTAGATCGCGAAAACTTTCGCGGCGCCGATCTCGACGGAAGGGTCGAGCATCACCTGGACGCTGCCCTCCCCGTCCAGATGTTCTGCGGCAACGGCTGCGTCGCGGGCGACGCGGGGATGGGTGAACACGTTCATGCGGCGACCCCTATGCCTTCGACCCGGTCTTCCAGTTCTTCCCCGGCAAGGCGCAGCGCCTCCAGCATGGCGGGATCGGGCGTCCAGTAGTGGCGCTCGTGCGCCTCGATCAGCCGGTTGGCCATCTTCGCAGACGCCGTCGGATTGAGCGCCGACAGCCGCTCCCGCATCGCCGGATCGAGCACGAAGGTCTCGGTCAGCTGGCGGTAGACCCAAGGCTGCACAGCGCCGGTCGTCGCCGACCAGCCCATGGTGTTGCGCACGTGCTCCTCGATCTGCCGCACGCCTTCATAGCCATGGCCGAGCATGCCCTCGTACCATTTCGGGTTGAGCATGCGGGTGCGCGTCTCGATCGCCACCTGCTCCGACAGCGAGCGCACGACGCCCTCGCCGCGGGTCTGGTCGCCGATATAGACCGGCGCCGCCTCGCCCTTGGCGCGCCGCACCAGCCGGCTGATGCCGCCGAGCGTATCGAAGTAATGGTCAACGGTGGTGACCCCGAGCTCGACCGAATCGAGGTTCTGATAGGCGAGGTCGACGCCGGACAGAACGCTGTTCAAGAGCCGGCCCTGCTGCGAGGCGGTGCCCGTTCGTCCGTAGGCGAAGCCCTTGCGCCGCGAATAGGTCTCGGCCAATTCGTCCTCGTCGTCCCAGCCGCCGTTCTCGATGAGGTGGTTGACGTTGGAGCCATAGGCGCCCTCGGCATTGCCGAAGACTCTCAGCGCCGCGGTCTCGAGATCGCAGCCGGTCTCTGCCATGTGGGCGAGCGCATGGCGGCGGATGAAGTTCATCTCCTCCGGCTCGTCGGCCGCGGCGGCCATGAAAGCCGCTTCAGCGAGAAGCTTGATCTGCAGCGGTAGGAGGTCGCGAAAAATGCCGGACAGGGTGGCGATGACGTCGATGCGCGGCCGGCCAAGCTCTAAAAGCGGCACCAACGTCGCGCCGGCGATGCGGCCATAGCTGTCGAACCGCGGCCGGGCGCCGATCAGCGCCAGCGCCTGGGCGATGGGCCCGCCCTCGCTCTTCAGGTTGTCGGTGCCCCAGAGCACAACGGCGACCGTTTCCGGCAGCGCGCCGCTGTCCTCGACATGCCGGTCGAGGAGCCGCTGCGCCTGCCGCGCGCCGTCGGCCATGGCGAAGGCGCTGGGAATGCGGAAGGGATCGAAGCCGTGGAGGTTGCGCCCGGTTGGCAGGATCGACGGCGTTCGCAAAACGTCGCCGCCGGTGACCGGGCGGATGAAGCCGCCGTCGAGGGCGTGCAGCAGCGCCGGGATCTCGTGGTCGGCGGCGAGCAGTCGGTCGGTCGCCGCAAGCGCGCGCAGCGCCGCGAGCAACGCCTCATCCGCGGTCCGCCCGGCTTGGCCAAGTGCGGCTTCCGGCGTCGCACCAGCGACGATCGCGTCGGCGATCGATCGCTCCAGCACCAGGCCATGCCCGGCATCGGCGGCCGCCAGCATCATCTCCGCCCTTTCGGTCGCGGAGGAAGCCGTGCCGACGACGTGCAGGCCGTGCGGGATCAGCGTGTATTCGAGATCGAGGATGGCCCGGCCGAGCCGCTGAACCCGCTCCTCCGCCGCATCGGCAAAGGCCGGTTCCGCCTCGGCGAGGTCGAGCGCTGCTGCCTGCGCCTGGATCAGGACGGCGAGATCCGCGCGCTCGTGCATGGCGTCCGGTGCCACGCTCCGCCACCGCTCCAGCGAGGCCTTCAAATCGATAAGCCCGCGGTAGAGCCCGGCATGGGCGATCGGCGGCGTCAGGTAGCTGATCAGCGTCGCGCCCGCACGCCGCTTGGCGATGGCGCCCTCGGAAGGGTTGTTGGCAGCGTAGAGATAGAGGTTCGGCAGGTCGCCGATCAGCCGGTCCGGCCAGTCGCGGGCAGAAAGCCC
Organism: Mesocryomonas lacus; assembly: GCF_055730135.2. Lineage (NCBI taxonomy): Bacteria > Pseudomonadati > Pseudomonadota > Alphaproteobacteria > Hyphomicrobiales > Aurantimonadaceae > Mesocryomonas > Mesocryomonas lacus. The sequence goes on from NZ_JBUZWE020000003.1 coordinate 61,086, forward strand.
GGACTGCTTGCCCGGCATGAACTCCAGCGCCCCATGGGTACCGAAATGCAGCACGGCATGGGCCGCGAAATCCTCGCGGACATAGCGGTAGAAGGCCGAGAAGGCATGCGTCGGCGAAAACCCCTTCTCGAACAGAAGGCGCATCGGATCGCCCTCGTAGCCGAAGGCCGGCTGGATGCCGACGAAGACATTGCCGAACTCGGCGCCGAGCACGAAGATCGAGGACCCGTCGCTCTGCTGGCGACCCGGCGCCGGCCCCCATTGCGCCTCGATCTCGGATAGCCAGCGCTCACGCCGGACATGCGTGTCGACCGGCATGCGCAGGTGCACGTTGGCCGGGGCACCGAAACGTTCGCGGTTGCCATCGACGATCTTGATGCGCAGCGCATCGACGCTCGCCGGCACCTCGACCGAATAGCCGGCGCGCCGCATGGCCGTCAGCGTGGCATGCAGGGAGGCGAAGACCGAGAGATAGGCCGCGGTCCCGGCATTGCCGGCATTCGGCGGGAAGTTGAACAGGACGATGGCGACGCGGCGGTTTGCCCGCTCCGTGCGCCGGAGCGCGACAAGCTTTTCGATCCGCGCCGCCAGCATGTCCGCGCGCTCGGGGCAGGCATGCATGTCGCGGCTGGCCTCGCCTGGCTGGAACCGGCAGCCGCGCTGGCAGCCGGTGCAAGGCCGGCCCGCATGATCCGAGCGGCCGCCGAACACGATCGGCCCGGTGGCCCCGTCGAGCTCGGGGATCGCCACCATGATCGTGGACTCCACCGGCATCAGCCCGCGTTCGGAAGCGCCCCATTGCTCCAGTGTCTGCAGTTCCGCTGGATGCGCCGCCAGATAGGGCACGTCGAGTTGGGCGAGCACGTCCTCCGCCGCCCGGGCATCGTTGTAGGCAGGCCCCCCCACCAGCGAGAACCCGGTGAGCGAGACCAGCGCGTCGATCGCCGGGCGCCCGTCCTTAAGAAAAAACGCCTCGATCGCCGGCCGCGCATCAAGGCCGCTGGAGAAGGCCGGGATAACGGAAAGGCCCCGGGCCTCCAGCGCCCGGATCACGCCGTCATAGTGATCGGCATTGCCGGCCAGCATGTAGGAGCGCAGGCCGAGAATCCCGACCGTGCCCTTGCGCCCCTCCGCCGGCAGCGCTTCCGCCCGGGCGGCGATCCGGCCGGGCATGCGGGGATGGTAGACGCCGACCTCGGGATAGGTCACCGGCGCCCCGACGGCGAGCGCGCCGCGCAGCGCGAGGCGCGGGCCTGCGGCATAGCGGTCCACCAGCGCCCGGACGAGATTGGCCATGTTCTCGTCGGAGCCGGCGAGCCAGTATTGCAGCGTCAGGAAATAGGCCCGCACGTCCTGCGCGGTACCAGGAATGAAGCGCAGGATCTGCGGGATGCGCTTCAGCATCTTCATCTGCTTGGCGCCGGCGCTGGCGGTCCGATCCTTGCCGCTGCCCTTCAGGCGCTTCAGGAAGGACAGCGCCCCGCCTTGCGGTGAGTCCATGCGGAAGCGCCCAAGCCGGGTCAGCCGCATCACCGGGCCGTCGGACATGATGCTGACGATGGCGTCGCAGTCGGCCGCCCGCGCCGTCAGGTCGGGCAGGATCTCGGCGTAGTGCGCTTCCATGAACAGCATGGCGCAGAGGATGACGTCGGCGCGGGCGATGTCTGCCCGGCAGCGCGCCAGCGCCGTCGCATCGCCGGCCCATTCCGTCGCCGCGTGCAGTGCGAGGGAAAGCCCCGGCATCTCCCGAACGAGTTCGGACCGCGCGCGGTCTGTTGCGCTGGCGAGGTGCGTGTCCATCGTCACGACGACGACGCGCAGCGGGGTCGCCTCAGCGACTGTAGTAAGCTTTCGCATCGTACAAAGCCTCGACGGTGATGGTCGCCAGTCCCTTTTCGGCGGCAAAGCGCTCGGTGTTGCGCCGTGCCTTCCCCCTGACGAAGAAGGGGATCTTCCTCAATTCCCGCTCGGCCTCGTCAGCCCATAGCTGCGGTCCGTCCGGTCCTTCACGCGGCGGGGTGGTGGTGGTCTCGCCTACCGGCGGCGCCAGGCTGTCCGTCGCCGGCAGGTGCGAGGGAGCGACGCTGTCGTTGAACTCGAAATCCTCGCGGAACATCTGCAGGAGATGCTCCTCCAGCCCCATCATCAGCGGGTGGACGAAGGCGTCGAAGATGACGTTGGCGCCTTCCTCCCCCATCTGCGGCGAGTAGCGGGCCGGAAAGTCCTGCACGTGCACCGGCGCCGAGATCACCGCGCAGGGAATTCTCAGCCGCTTGGCGACATGGCGTTCCATCTGCGTGCCCAGCACCAGTTCCGGCTGCGCGGCGACGATCGCATCCTCGACGGCCAGATGGTCGTCGGTCACCAGGGCCTCGAGGCCATGGCTTGCGGCAGTGGCGCGCACCTCCCGCGCGAACTCGCGGGAGTAGCTGCCGAGGCCGCAGACGGTGAAGCCGAGCTCGTCGGCGGCGATGCGTGCGGCAGCGATCGCGTGCGTCGCGTCGCCGAAGATGAAGACCCGCTTGCCGGTGAGATAGGTCGAATCCACCGACCGGCTGTACCAAGGCAGGCGGGAGACCGGCGCCGGTCGCGCCGACGCATCGAGCCCCGCAGCGTCGGCGACGGCGGTGAGAAAATCCTCGGTGGCGAGCGTGCCGATCGGCGGCAGCGTCACCGCCTGCTGGCCGTGCGCGCGCTCCAGCCAGCCGGCAGCGACCGCGGCGATCTCGGGATAGAGGACGATGTTGAAGTCCGCCGCAGGCAGCCGCGCCAGATCGTCGACGCTGGCGCCGAGCGGCGCGACGACGTTGACGGTGATCCCCATGCGTTCGACCAGCCTGCGCACCTCGACGATGTCGTCGCGGTGCCGGAAGCCGAGCGCCGTCGGGCCGAGGATGTTGCAGACGCGGCCGGGCGGCCGTGGCGCGACCAAGCCAGATGGAGCCGGCGCAAAATTCCGGACCAGGCGGTAGAAGGTCTCGGAGGCGCCCCAGTTCTCCTTCTTCTGATAGGAGGGCAGCTCCAGCGCGATGACCGGAATGTCCAGCGCCAGCGCCGCGGCGAGACCGCCGGGGTTATCCTGGATCAGTTCGGCCGTGCAGGAGGCACCGACGAGGACGACGTCGGGCCGGAACCGCTCGACAGCCTCGCGGCACGCGGTCTTGAAGATCTCGGCCGTGTCGCTGCCGAGATCGCGCGCCTGGAAGGTGGTGTAGGTCACCGGCGGCCGGGTGTCCCGCCGCTCGATCATCGTGAACAGCAGGTCGGCATAGGTATCGCCCTGCGGCGCGTGCAGCACGTAGTGCACCCCGCGCATCGAGGCGGCGATCCGCATCGCGCCGACATGGGGAGGCCCTTCATAGGTCCAGACGGTGAGCTGCATCAGACCCTCACCTTCAATCTTTCGCGCCGCGCGAAAGGCCGGCAGAACAGCTCGGCAAGGTCTCCCGCCTGCTCGTAGCCTTGGATCGGCGTGAAGCTCAGCTCGATCGACCACTTCGTCGCAAAACCCTCGGCCTCCAGCGGGTTGGCAAGGCCCAGACCGCAGACGACGAGATCCGGCCGCGCTGTGCGGCAACGTTCCAGTTGCCGATCGACATCCTGCCCCTCGCTGACGAACACGCTGTCAGGCAGCAGAGCGAACTCGGCGGCCAGATGCCGGCGGTGGAGGAAAGGCGTGCCGATCTCGACGATCTCGCAGCCGAGCTCGCGGTGAAGGAACCGCGCCAGCGCCGGCTCGGTCTGAGAGTCCGGGAAGAAGAAGAGGCGCTTGCCTTCGAGAACAGCCCGATGGCGCGACACCGCCTGCGCGCCCCTGTCGCGGCCGGGTCCGGTAATCGCCTCGAAGCGGCCGGGGTCGACACCGAAAGCATCGGCCGCCGCACGCAGCCAGGCCGTGGTGCCTTCCCCGCCGAGCGGGAACGGCGCCGGCAGCAGCTGCGCACCGCGCGCTTCCAGCGCGAGCGCGGCAGCGCCGAGGAACGGCTGCGCCAGAAGGAGCCGGGTTTCGGGGCCGATCGGCGGCAAGGTGGTGGACGAGCGCGACGGCAGGAAGGCGACGGGCCCGATTCCCAAGGCGTCGAAGATGCGGCGGAACTGGTCCTCGACGATGTCGGCCAGCGCCCCCGCGACCAGCAGCGACGGCCTCGCGCCGGCGGGCTCGGCGGGAAGGTCCCGGGCCAGCGCCGCCAGAAAATTGTCCTCGCCCTGCGTGAAGGTCGTCTCGATGCCGCTGCCTGAATAGTTGAGGAAGCGGACCGCCGGCCCGTGCCGCGCGCTGAGCCGCTCGGCCGCCTTGGCGAGATCCAGCTTGATCACCTCGGACGGACAGGAGCCGACGAGGACGAGCATCCGGATTTCGGGCCGGCGCGCCAGCAACCGGGCAACCACCGTGTCAAGCTCGGCATGCATGTCGGCCATGCCCGCGAGATCCCGCTCCTCGATGATGGCGGTGGCGAAGCGCGGCTCGGCGAAGATCATCACTCCGGCGGCCGACTGCAGCAGGTGGGCGCAGGTACGCGAGCCGACCACCAGGAAGAAGGCATCCTGCATCTTGCGGTGCAGCCACATGATCGAGGTCAGTCCGCAGAACACCTCGTGCTGGCCGCGCTCGCGCAGCGGCCTGACCGACACCGAGCCGGTCGGCGCGAGGCCCGAGGCCACGCCGTCGCCGCTCACAGCGCCGGCTCCAGCTCGGAGAGGGTGGGAGAAGCCGCCGACAGCCGGGCCGCCCTCAGCTTCAGGACGAACTGCGCGGCATTGACGGCGTAGCTGGCGTAGGAGCAGAGCGCGAGCACCATCAGCGGACGGTGCGCGAGCCAGCCGCCGAACCAAGCGGCGAGGTAGGCGGTGTGGAGGGCCAGCACCAGCATGCTGACCATGTCCTCCCAGTAGAAAGCCTCGGCGAAGAGATAGCGGCCGAAGACCTCCTTCTCCCATATCGAGCCGGTGATCATGATGGCGTAGAGCAGGATGGTCTTGAGGACGACCGAGGATGCCGCAAGCGCCAGCCCCTCGCCGGTCGCGAGGTACCGGAGGATCAGCCCGACACTGACGAGGCAGACAAGGAACTGCAGCGGTGCGAGAACGCCCTGGACGAGGGTCCAGCGCGACGCATCGCGACGAAGCCTTTGCTCCGGTGTGTAAAGAGGCTTGAACGGCTTTGCTGGTTTCACAGGACTGACGCGTCCCGGCTGCGGCCGAAGAGGCTTAGCGTGCTTCTGAGCGTCGCGGTGGGACGTCTGGCTGTGCAACGTCATCGTCAACCACCTCCCCCATCCCTACCACTTCCACCTGCATTGTCTCGAGCCTATCGCCGCCAAAATGTTGTTGTCAATCCAAAATGACGTAAAACAATATTTACACTTTTGGGTGCTGACGGGCTGGTGTCGTGGTCGCTTGCATCGTATGAATCACTGGCTCAGCGGTTCCTTGGAGAGGGGAGCCGGCACTGCGGAGATCCTTTCGGCGTTTTCGAAAGGCGAGCCGGCTGTGCGGACATCGGGACGGGCAAAGGTCGGGGAGACGCCAGGCATGGGGTACGCGACGAGGATTTCGGCGGAAGCTTCCGGCCAGCCGGGAGACGATCCGCATCGACCGCGGCGTCGACTGGGCACCGGAGGCGACGGTCCGGCGACCCCGCCCCGCCGCCCCGCGCCGCCTGCCGCCGGCAGCGGCGAGGCGGCATCGGACCGAACGGCGCTGTCGTCCGAGGCATGGGCGCCGGCAAGCGCTAGGATCGAGAGCCTCGCTGCGAAATGGCGGGATATTCACGGGCCCGTGTCCCATCAGCCAACTCCGACCTCGCTCGAGCGGCTCCGGTCGCGGGAGGCCCGGCGCATCGCCGATCTCGTCCAGGCCCTCTATCGCGCCGAGGACGAAACCTGCCATCGACTGGTCGCGTGGGCGGCTGGCGACAGCGGCAGCCCACAGGATCTCGCGCGCATGCTGCTTGGCCCCGCCGCCCGCCTGACGGGCGAACACTGGTCGGCGGACCTGACGGATTTCCTGCGGGTGACCATGGCGGTATCAAAGCTGACCTGCCTTTTCCGCGAGGCTTGCCTCTCGGCGCCGCCCTCCGGTCGCTATGATCCCCGGCGCCGGATGCTCCTCGCCCCGGCGCCCGGCAACCAGCACGGTTTCGGCCTTTGCGTGGCGGAGGACGCCTTTCGCCGTGACGGCTGGCTGGTGGAGGGCGGCGATACCGCGTCGGAGGTGCTGGACCTTGTGGCCCGACACCCCTACCGGATCATCGGCCTCTCCATCGGCACCGAGCACGATCTTGCAGGGTTGAGGAACTTCGTCACCGCCCTGAAGCAGCGCTCGCGCAACCCCTCGGTCGCGCTGATGGCCGGTGGGTGCCTTGCCGCCAGCCACCCCGCCGCAATCTTCGCCGCGGGCTTCGATCTCGTCCCCACCGATGTCGCCATGGCAACCCGGCAAGCCGCCGCGATTGCGGACGGACGCGCTGTGTTGCACTGCTAGCGAAAGGACCCGGCCATCATCGACGACCAGCGTGTGTCCTGTGCGGTGTCCCGCTCCTTCCGATCCCATGACCGTGTCTTTGCCGGCCTGAGCGCCGACGCCCTTGCGGCATTGACGACGGTCAATTCGGACGTTTCCGTTATCCTGTCCTGGGAAGGCGACGTTCTCGATGTCGCCTATCGCGACCCTGAACTCGCCGAATGGGGTATCGACGACTGGGTCGGCTTGCCCTGGCGCGAGACGGTGACGCCCGAGAGCCGCGACAAGATCGAGGAACTGCTGTCCGATGCCGTCGGGACGTCGCCGACCCGCTCGCGCCAAGTCAATCACCCCGGCAGGACCGGTGCGGATCTTCCGGTCGGCTATCGCGTCGTGTCCTTCGCCGGCTCGCCCTACCGCATCGCTTTCGGCAGCGACCTCAGGGCAATGGCCGAGATGCAGCAGCGGCTGGCGGCCGCCTACGCCGCAATGGAGAAGGACTATCGCAAACTGCGCGACATCGAGACGCGCTACCGCGTGCTCTTCCATCTGGCCGTCGAGCCGCTGGTCGTCGTCGACGCGCAGAGCCTGAAGATTCTCGATGCCAATGAGGGCGCTGCCAGACTTCTCGGCAAGCCGGCCGACGCCATCGTCGGCCTCTCCGCCGCTTCCGTCTTCCACCGCGAGGACCAGGCCCGGGCGACCGAGGCGCTGCGCGGGGCCAGCGGTCACGCCGAGATGTTCCGCGCCCGGCTCGCGGCCGGCGGCCGGGAGATGAGCGCGGCGGTCACGCCGTTCCGCGAACTCGGGCGCACCATCCTCCTCGTCCGCCTGAGCAGCGAGGATTTCGGCGACGACGATGCCCGCCCCGCGGCGGACAACCACATGGGCTCGGTCGCCGAGAAATTGCCGGAGGGCGTCGTCATCGTCGACCAGCACGGCAATATCGTGCAGGCGAACCCCGCCTTTCTGGACCTTGTCCGGGTCATCAGCACCGACCGGATCGAAGGCAAGCCGCTCGATACCTGGCTGGGCGGCTCGCGGGTAGATCTGCAGGTGCTGATGGCGAACCTGCGCGAGCACGGCACGATCCGCCGCTTCTCCTCCGTCGTGCGTGATGCACTCGGCACCAGCCAGCCCGTCGAAGTCTCCGCCGCAACGATCGCCGCCCGCGACGGCCCGCTATACGGCTTCTCCATCCGCGAAATTCCGGAAGGACGCCGGGCGGGGATCGGACACCCGGTCGGCACGACGACGCACCTCACCGAACTCGTCGGGCGCGTGCCGCTCAAGAGCCTCGTGCGCGATACCGCCGACATCATCGAAAAGCTGTGCATCGAGGCGGCCCTGAGGCTGACCGAGAACAACCGCGCCTCGGCCGCGGACATGCTCGGGCTCAGCCGGCAGAGCCTCTACCTAAAGCTCAAGCGCTTCGGAATTTCCGATGGCGAGCCGCCAGACGGCCCCTAAGAAATTCTCGGAACGACGACGTGACGATGTCAACCTTGATTGACGTCGCATCTTGAACCGACTGGGAGCCTGCGAATGTTCGAGCCCTTCGCTTTGGGTCAGCGGCAAGGCCTACCCAAGGCTGCGGCCGTGCTCGAATTGCTGAAGCCGATCACCTGGTTCGCGCCGATGTGGGCTTATGCCTGCGGCACCGTCTCCTCCGGCGCGGAGCTCGGCGAGCGCTGGGTCTATGTGGCCGGCGGCATTCTCCTGGCCGGCCCGCTGGTGTGCGGTACAAGCCAGGCGGTGAACGACTGGTTCGACCGCGAGGTCGACGCGATCAACGAACCCGGCCGCGTCATTCCCTCCGGCCGCATGCCGGGCCAGTGGGGCCTCTGGGTCGCCATCGCCAACACCGCCCTCTCGCTGGTGGTGGGCGCCCTCCTCGGTCCGTTCGTGCTCGGCGCCGCCGTGCTCAGCCTGGTGCTCGCCTGGATCTACAGCGCCCCGCCCTTGCGGTTGAAGCGCAGCGGCTGGGTGGGACCGTTCGCGGTCGGGCTCTGTTACGAGGGGCTGCCCTGGTTCACCGCGGCCGCCGCGGCATCGGGCGGATTTCCCGGCTGGCCGACGGTGGCGATCGCCGTGCTGTACAGCCTCGGCGCCCATGGCATCATGACGCTCAACGACTTCAAATCCGTCGAGGGAGACCGGCAGATGGGGCTGGCCAGCCTGCCGGCACGCCTCGGGGTCGACGCGGCGGCACGGCTCGCCTGTGCGGTCATGGCGGTGCCCCAGCTGGTGGTGATCGTGCTCCTCCTGCGCTGGCAGTTCGACGTCGCCGCCCTGATTGTCACTTTCCTCCTCGCCGGGCAGACCTTCTTGATGCCGCGCCTCCTCGGCAATCCGCTGCGCCATGCCGCCTGGTACAATGCCACCGGCACGACGCTCTTCGTCCTCGGGATGATGGTGTCGGCCTTCGCGCTGCGCGCCATGGCCATTCCGTGAGCCCGGCCTACGACGTCGTTGTCGTCGGCGGCGGGCCGGCCGGCGCGACGGCCGCCGAAACGCTGGCACGCGGCGGCCGGCGGGTGCTGCTCGTCGACCGCGCCGGCCGGATCAAGCCCTGCGGCGGCGCCATTCCCACCCGCCTGATCCGCGATTTCGCCATTCCGCCCGCGCTCCTGACGGCGCGGATCCGCTCGGCCCGCATCATCGCCCCTTCCACCGCCGCCATCGACATGCGGATCGACAGCGGTTTCGTCGGCATGGTCGACCGCGAGGCTTTCGACCCGTTCCTGCGCAACCGCGCCGCCGCGGCCGGTGCCGAGCGACTGACCGCGACGTTCCGGTCGGCCGAGCGCGCCGCCGGGGGCGGGCTGGACCTGTCGCTGATGCGACAGGACGGCACCCCGGTCCGTGTCTCGGCCCGCCTCGTCATCGGCGCGGACGGGGCAGGCTCCCGCGTGCGGCGCGCTTTGTTCAACGAGGAGAAGAAGCCGCCCTTCGTCTTCGCCTATCACGAGATCGTCCGCTCGCCGCTGGCCGCCGCCTCTGCCACCACAGGGTTCGATCCCCAGCGCTGCGACATCCACTACCCCTCGCGCCTCTCGCCGGACTTCTATGGCTGGGTTTTCCCGCATGGCGAAACGACGAGCGTCGGCGTCGGCAGCGCCGTCAAGGGCTTCGACCTTCGGCAAGCAACGCGTGCTTTGCGCGAGGCGGCAGGCCTTGCGGGACAGCCGACCCTTCGCCGGGAGGGGGCGCCTTTGCCCCTGAAGCCTTTGAAGCGCTGGGACAACGGCCGCGACGCGCTCCTCGCCGGCGATGCCGCCGGCGTCGTCGCCCCCGCTTCAGGCGAGGGCATCTACTACGCCATGCGGGGTGGCCAGCTCGCAGCGGAGGCGGCGCACGCCTTTCTCTCGACCGCGAAAGCCGGTGCCCTGGCGCAGGCCCGCCGCCGGTTCATGCGCGAGCACGGGAAGGTGTTCCTGGTCCTCGGATTCATGCAGTCCTTCTGGTACCGCAGCGACCCGCGGCGCGAACGCTTTGCCGCCTTGTGCGGCGATGCCGACATCCAGCGCCTGGTCTGGACATCCTATCTCGACAAGACTCTCGTCCGCGCTGAGCCGATGGCCTATCTGCGCGTGTTCCTCAAGGACATGGGGCACGTCTTCCGATTGATCGCCGAATGAGCCCGTCCGACCTCGAGGCGCTTTTCCGGGACGGCAACATCGCCTTCATCGCGAGCGGCATTCTTCTCGTGGAGGCGCTCTGCCTCGTCCTCATCGCCCGGCGACCCGCCGTGGCCGTCATCGCCAACGGTCTGTCGGGACTGTTCCTGATCCTCGCCCTCAACGCATCGCTCTCGGGCGGCGGCCTGCCGTCAGTGGCGCTCTGGCTGTCGCTCGGCGGGCTTGCCCACGTCGCCGACGTCATTGCAAGGCTTCGGCCCTGAGGCTCAGGCGGCGCCGAAGGCGCCTGGATTGCGGCGCCAGACCGACCAGTTGAGGCAGCCGGCAATGCTGACCCACACGAGATACGGCGCGAGCATCCACGCCGCCATGGCGCTGACGGAAGCAAAGCTTGCGATCGTCGCGGCAATGCCGAGCCAGAGAGCCGCAAGGTCGACGAGGGCCAGATCGGGCCGGCGCCGACCGAAGAACAGCCAGGACCACATGGCGTTCAACACCATCTGTACCGCAAAGGGCGTGAACACCGCGACGTCGGCGCCAACCTGCCGCCAGACCAGCCAGCCGGAGACGGCCATCAGCAGGAAAAGGATGCTCCAGACCACGGGAAACGCCCAGTTCGGCGGCGTCCAGTCGGGCTTGGCCAGGCGCGCATACCATTCGCCCGGCCGGAAGATCGCGCCGGAGCTCGCGACGGCAAGCGACAGGAGAATGAAGAAGCAAAGGGCCAGGAAGGATGACAGGGTCATACGCGCTCGCGAGGTCGTTAATACCCAACACTTACGCCCTTCGCCGCCGTTTTCCAGCCGCCAGCCTGCAATCGTGACCAACTCTCCGTCGCAGCAAAATGTCAGGGCTTGGCGATCATGACGTAGAGCGCCGCCACCAGCGGGACCGTGGCGATGATGCCCCAGATCAGCCATGCCCGGGAGTCCCTGAAGTAGCGCTCCGGGATATCGCCGCCGCCGGCAAAGCTGCGCGCCATCCGCCCCTGGCGGATCTGCAGGGGCACGAGCACCAAGAGCCAGATGAGACCGGACAGGCCGAACAGTGCCTCGCCGGCGATCAGCCAATCGGCGCCAAGAAGCGGCATCTCAGCGACACGGGCCGTTCCGATCCCACCCCCGAGAATGAGAAGAATTCCCACTAAGGTGAAAAGCCAGTCCGCAACGGCGACACCGCGCTGCGCGTGCGCGATCACCACGGGGTTCCGGCTCATGTCTGCCAGGACCTTCCAGAAGGCAGTGATGGTCACGTTGCCGAGGAGGACGACGACGCCCAGCACGTGAAGCATCTTGAAGATGTCATACACCGGTCGCTCCGATCGTGCTGCAGGTTTCAAGGTACCCTGCTCGCGACAGGATGCACCAGAACGCTCTCCAATGTTGCGTCGATGACAGGGCTGCTGGTCGATTGCTCCCGATCGTCGGGGCAATGCTCTCGCCCTCGGCGACGCGACGACGGAATAACCAGGAGCCACTTGCGCCGCCGCGGCCTCCTGCAAGGGATGGACGGTCTGGCCAAAGGCGGGATAGCGCCCGCCCCGCCTCGCCCAGCACCTTCGGATCAGGTCTGCCGGAGCATCTTCGATGGGGTGCATGCACCCCATCGAAGATAGACTTTGACGGGCAGAAGGGCAGAGCGCCCTCCTGCATCATTGTCGACGGATGGCGCCTTACTGGCAGCCCGCGCCCACCGGCTGGCCCTCGATGATCCGGCAAGTCCGGCTACCACCTTGCCGATCCTCCCGGCCCTCGGAATTGCGCACCGGCGGCGTGTAGCCGCGCGGAGGACGCTGCGGGGCACTGGCGGCTTGGCGCGGCAGCGGCTCCTGGATCCGGACGGTCGCCGGCGACGATCGGCCGGGCGGGCTGCGGTCCGCGCGGTCTCCCCGATCGCGCCCGTCGCCCCGGTCACGGTCGCGGCGGTCATCCCTGTCGCGGCGATCGTCGCGCCGGTCGTAGCGGTCGTAGCGATCCCGGCCAGGACGCCCATAGCCATCGCGGTAAGAGCCATCGCGGTAGTAGGGTGGCGGGATGCGGCGATCGGAGTAGCGGTAGTCCGGCTCGACCCGGTAGACATTGGGGCGATCATAGCCCCGCGGCCCCTCGTAATATCCGTCGTTCACCGTCTCGCACCCGGCGAGCGCCACGACCGCCAGCCCAAGAGACAGCACTGTTGCCCTGAAATTCACGTCAGCCCTCCCGAAGGATGATCCTTCTCAGGGCGAATATAATCCGAAGACGAGAGGCGCATAGCGGAATCGTAACAAAGGGTAAGCGGCAAACGCGCGGGGCGGCATTGCCCCGGTGTGCCCCGAGGCGTATCGCTCCTGCGGTTATGCAATGAGACGAACGGACCCATGCGCCTTAAATCCCTTCTCGACCGCATTCCCCTCGACCGCTTCCTGCTGCTGCTCATCCTGACAGTGGTCCTTGCCGCCGTCATTCCGGCCCGCGGCCAGGCGGCGGAAGCGCTGGATTGGATCACCTACGGCGCAATCGCCTTCCTGTTCTTCCTCTACGGTGCCAGGCTGTCGCCGAAGGCGGTCTGGGCAGGCTTGCTGCACTGGCGCCTCCAGGGGCTCGTCTTCTCCTCGACGTTTATCCTGTTCCCGCTGCTCGGCCTTGGCGCCGCCGCCCTCGCCGCGCCGTTCCTGCCGCAGGAGCTGCTGCTCGGCATCATCTTCCTTTCCGTGCTGCCCTCGACCGTGCAGTCGTCGATCGCCTTCACCTCGATGGCCGGCGGCAACGTGCCGGCCGCGCTCACCAGCGCCTCGGTCAGCAACCTCCTCGGCATGATCGTCACGCCGATCCTGATCGTCTTGCTGGCCAGCAGCCAGCAGAACGTGCTCAGCCTCGACGCGCTCGAAAAGATCGCACTGCAACTGCTCGCGCCGTTCGTGGCCGGACAGCTCGTGCGGCCGCTGATCGGCGCCTGGCTGCTGCGCCACAAGACGCTGACCTCAATCGTCGACCGCGGCTCGGTGCTGATCGTCGTCTATGCCGCGTTCAGCGAGGGCATGGTCGCCGGCGTCTGGGGGCTGCTCGGCTGGCAGGAACTCGCGATCATCGCCGGAATCGACATCGTGCTCCTCGCCATCGTGCTGGTGGCGACGACCGTGGCCAGCCGCAAGCTCGGCTTTTCCAAGGAGGACGAGATCGCCATCGTCTTCTGCGGCTCGAAGAAGAGCATGGCGACCGGCATCCCGATGGCCGGCATCCTATTCCCCGGGCAGGCGATGTCGGTCATCGTGCTGCCGCTGATGCTGTTCCACCAGATCCAGCTGTTCGCGTGCGCCACCATCGCTCAGCGCTATGCCCGCCGCCTCTCGGCCGGACCCGCGACCTTGCCGACGGACGCCGCGACCGGCTCGGCCACCCTGCCGGGCGCGCCGGTGCTCGAGGCGAGCGTTCGCGCGAAATAGCGCGGGCGCCTCGCCCCTCCTCTCAAACTAGAATGGCCGGAGAGCGAAATGCTCTGCCGGCCATTTTTATAATGTGCAGTCGGTTCGTTGGTGGCGTCAGTCGAGCTGACGCACCGCGCCACGGGCGGCGCTGGTCGCAAACTTCGCATAGGCCTTCAGCGCCGTCGTGACCTTGCGCTTGCGCACCTCGGCCGGCACATAGCCCTTCTCCGCCTGCGCCAGCCGGCGCTCGGCCAGCACGCTGTCGTCGACGGCGAGGTGGATCCGGCGGTTCGGGATGTCGATCTCGATGATGTCGCCCTCTTCCACGATGCCGATCATTCCGCCTTCGGCCGCTTCCGGCGACACGTGGCCGATGGAGAGGCCCGACGAGCCGCCGGAGAAGCGGCCGTCGGTGATGAGGGCGCAGTCCTTGCCGAGGCCCTTCGACTTCAGATAGCTCGTGGGATAGAGCATTTCCTGCATGCCCGGCCCGCCGCGCGGCCCCTCATAGCGGATCAGCACGATGTCGCCGGCCTTGATCTTGTTGCCGAGAATCGCCTGCACCGAGGAGTCCTGGCTCTCGAAGATGCGCGCAGGCCCCTTGAAGGTCAGGATCGAGGCGTCGACGCCGGCTGTCTTCACGATGCAGCCGTCCTCCGCGAGATTGCCGTAGAGCACGGCAAGGCCGCCATCGGTGGAATAGGCGTGGGCGAGATCGCGGATGACGCCGGTGGCGCGGTCGCTGTCGACCGCATCGAACCGCCGCTCCTGGCTGAAGGCGACCTGCGTCGGCACGCCGCCGGGCGCCGCGCGGAAGAAGTCGTGCACCGTCCGGCTGTCGGTGCGCATCACGTCCCAGCGGTCCAGCGCGGCGCCGAGGCTCTCGGCATGCACCGAGCCGACATCGGTGTGGATCAGCCCGGCCCGGTCGAGCTCGCCGAGGATAGCGAGCACGCCGCCGGCGCGGTGGACGTCCTCCATGTGGACATTGGCCACCGCCGGCGCGACCTTGCACAAGACCGGCACGCGGCGCGACAGGCGGTCGATGTCGGCCATGGTGAAGTCGACCTCGCCCTCGTGCGCGGCGGCGAGGAGATGCAGCACCGTATTGGTCGAGCCGCCCATGGCGATGTCGAGCGTCATCGCGTTCTCGAAGGCCTCGAAGCTCGCAATCGCCCGCGGCAGCACGCTCATGTCGTCCTGCTCGTAATGGCGCTTGGCGAGATCGACGATGAGGTGGCCGGCCTCGACGAACAGGCGGCGCCGGTCGCCGTGCGTCGCCAGCGTAGAGCCGTTGCCCGGCAGCGAGAGGCCGAGCGCCTCGGTCAGACAGTTCATCGAGTTGGCGGTGAACATGCCGGAGCACGAGCCGCAGGTCGGGCAGGCCGAGCGCTCGATGGTCGCGACGTCCTCGTCCGAGATCCGCTCGTCGGCGGCGGCGACCATCGCGTCGACGAGGTCGAGCTTCTTCTCGGTCTTGTCAGGCCAGATCACCTTGCCGGCCTCCATCGGGCCGCCCGAGACGAAGACGACGGGGATGTTGAGGCGCAGCGCCGCCATCAGCATGCCCGGCGTGATCTTGTCGCAGTTGGAGATGCAGACCATGGCGTCGGCGCAGTGCGCGTTGATCATGTACTCGACGCTGTCTGCGATCAGCTCGCGCGAGGGCAGCGAGTAGAGCATGCCGTCATGGCCCATCGCGATGCCGTCGTCGACGGCGATGGTGTTGAACTCCTTGGCGACACCGCCGGCCGCCTCGATCTCGCGGGCGACGAGCTGGCCGAGGTCCTTCAGGTGGACGTGGCCGGGCACGAACTGCGTGAACGAGTTGACGACCGCGATGATCGGCTTGCCGAAATCGCCGTCCTTCATGCCGGTGGCGCGCCACAGGCCGCGGGCGCCGGCCATGTTGCGGCCATGGGTGGTGGTGCGGGAACGATAGACGGGCATCGGAAACCTCGCGGGCATGTCGAAGAGCCGGGATGCCGAGCGCATCCCGCTTCGGAATTTCAAAGGACGAATGTCGCCGCTTCTACCGCCAAGCGGCCGAGGACGGCAAGGCGATGCGGATGGGAACCATAGTTTTGCGACAGACGGTCGCCACTCTGCCGCCGTTGCCGGCGTCGTCTTCCGGCATCAGCGCTTGAAGCGCTCCGTCGCCGTCAGCCACTGCACGAAGGGCTCGGCGCGGCCCTGGTAGATTTCCTGCTGCAGAAACAGGATCTCGGCCGCGTGCAAATCCTCGTCCACCTCGGTCCACCAGCTCTTCAGCTGTCCGTTGCTGCCGTCGCTCCAGCGATAGCCGCGTCCCTTCAAAAGGTCCTTGGTGTGGAACGGGCTGTTTTCCGCCCAGATCCGCGCGCGGAGGCGCTGCGACGAGGCGAGGAGATGGGCGAACGCGGTGTCGTCGCGGCCGGGCAGCTGCGCCGCCAAGACCTCGAGCAGGGCATGGCAGTCGTCGACCGCGCGGTGACCGTTGTGGAACCAGCCGCCCTGGGAGACGAGATAGCCGAGCTTCGTTCCCTCGAAACCGAAACCCGCCCAGCCGACCTCCGCCACCGAGCATGCCCACGGCTTGGCATCGAAACCCGGCAGGAAGCGTTCGCAGAACGGCCGGTCGAAGCGGGCATTGTGCGCGATCACGAGGTCGGCGGGTGCAACGAAGGCGGCGACCGCTTCGAGGTCGAGCGCCTGCCCCGCCACCATCTCGTCGGTGATGCCGGTGATGCGGGTGATCTCCGCCGAGATCGGCTGGCTCGGCTGGTGCAAGGCGCTGAAGACGTCGATCACCCCGCCGATACCGGCCTCGTCGTACAGGAAGGCGACCATGCCGAGTTCGATGATCTCGTCCTTGCCGTGATCGAGCCCGGTCGTCTCGGTATCGAGGATGATGCCGACCCGTGTCCCGTCGCCAGGTTGCGGCCAGGCCGCCATGGCCGGACGCGGCAGCAATTGCCGGAGGATGCGGTAGCGCCCGGTCTTGGCGAGCCTCTCTGCCATCGCCTCGTCGGCGTCGATTCGCGGGAGCGCCGCTCGTCCGGCGACTTTTGCCTGGACCTTTTCCGCGCGTAGGGCCGGTCGGCTGGCACCGGCGATCTGGTCGAGGGCGAAGAGTTCGTTCTGGTCGGGATCAGGCAGTTTCATCGGGCATTCCGCATTCGGCGACGCGTGCTTCAACCATTCAATGCCGATCGCATCAAGGCGGCGTCGTTCCCTGCAACCGCCGTCCCACAAGTCTGTCGGTGGGAATGACAGCAACGATTGCAGCGTTCAAGTCGGGTTTGCCTTGATAACGGGCATATCGACGAACTCAGTGCATCTTGACCGCGCAAGGATTCGTGTCATTATTTAGCTATCGTTAACTGCGCCGGGCAAGGACGTAAGCGATGATCGCTCCAGCAAACCGCGCCAACGATCTCCACGACACGATCATTCCGGCTTTGCTGACGACAGCCAAGATGATCCGCTCGATGATGGCGATCAACTTGTCCGCGCTTGGACTGCAGATCGGCCAGGAAGAAGTTCTGCTGGCGTTCGAGCGGTCACGGCCCATGTCGCCCGACCAGTTGGCTGCCAAGCTCAACATACGGCCGGACACCGCCGCCAAGCTGCTCTCCCGTCTGGTCCAGCAGCATCTGGCGATGCGGGTCGAGGATACGACCGATCCCAATGCGATGGTGGTAGTGATCACGGCATCCGGAGCGGAAATGCAGGTCCGCCTGCGGATCATGCTGGAGTCGATCGACCGTGAACTGCATTCGGCGCTCGACGGCTCGCTCGTTGACGCCATGCATTCGGAAGTCGCCTTGCTGAACGCCCGCCTGTTCACCTTGCTGACGCCCCAGCGTCCGGCTCAGGATGCCCTCGCCGTCGGCTCTTTAACGCCGTAGAGCCTCTTGCGGCTCGTCTCGCGCCGGAAGGGTGCGTTCAGGCTTCACGCCGACGCCCTGCCCTGTCCGTCAGTTCGCGCCAATGGTCTCGGGGCCGGCGGATTCTGCGTGCCCGAGAGCGCCTTGCATCGGAAAAGATGCTTAGGGAAATCTCCTGCTGAAGCTGAAACAGATTTCCTCGGTTGGGTAAATCCATCCCATCGAGCATGCCCTAATAGGCACTCGATCGCTCCTGCGCCGGCGCGTAAAAGTCGTCCGCATCTCCGTCGAACCAGTCGTCATGACCCGTCACGAAGATGGTCTCGATGCCGTAACAAAGAAAAACGTCGTTGACGGTGCCGACGACCGTAACGGCAAGACGCGTATCGAGCATGACGCAATCGACCTGACCGGTCGAATGAATGTAGCGAAGTGCTTCTTCAATATCGGGGACCGGCCCGAGCGCCACGCCCGATTCAGCCATGATCGATCGCCGCAACGCCGCCGCGGGCTCGACTTCATCCTCGATAATCAAAATACGCCGCCCTACCATCGTCTGCGATACAAGGCTCAGCATTGATCTTTCCCCCCAGTATATCAGTAAGATCGGCAGCAAAGATCAAACGACATGACTCGCACACTTGCAGGCAAGATCACAACGCTACGCGCAACCGTTTCGGTGGCGCGCATCGAGAATTCTGCCTGAAAATTGCAAATCAGCAGCGGTTCGCCGTCGGCGTTTGTCTTTGTCTGCAGATGAAAATTAAATAAAATAAATCAACGACAAGGACAAGCGCCGGGGACATGCAGGCAGCCAAGCTCTCCAATGCGCGGACTGCATGGCTGATGATCGGCGCGTAAGAGATCGACCCCCGTTCTTTCTGACCGGGGAACGCCAAACCCTTGTGCCGCAGCACTGTGGATGCGTTCTGTGGCTTCGACGAGGGCAGACCTGACGATGAAGGTGACAATAGCAGTCTTGTTTAAATCAAGAGCGGAGAGGCCGCGTCTTGCACTGACGTGGAACAGTTGTTGCTAATTTGTCATGGAAGGTTTGCTGCTTTAACGACGTCGTTAACCCTGGCAATGACCGACCAGACCTTGTGGAACGGCACGAACGGCTCAGGAGGACACCGCCTGCCTCTCTGATGCCGCCGTCAGTTGCCGCGGACGTCCTGTTCGTCGCGCAAGGCACGGGCGACGGCGGGGTCGACCGGTGCGGGCTCTTTCACTGCCGTTGCAGGCGTTGCTGCTTCGGAGCTTCCGGTTGCCGTTGTCGGGATGCTACCGGTCTTGATCTGATCCGGGGCCGTCGGCAGGGGGGGCATCGGCGCGGTCGCTGACGACGGGCGGCCATAGAGGCGGCCCTTGCGGTAGTTCTGGGCATAGTCGAGGCAACCTTCGACGACCGGCGTGCACACCGTATTACGCCCCCGCGGACCGTCATTGTCGCCGGAATAAGCCAGGCGGTCGAGACGGCCGTCGATGAACCGCATCTGCACCCGGCAATTGCCGCCGCCCGGCAAGGAAACATTGGTATTGGCGGCGCCGAACAGCACCGGCGCCGACACGTTGATGCCGCCGGAGCGCGACGGCCCGTCATAGCTCCAGATCGTCACGCCGTCTTCGGTGAAGCTGCGGTTCGGAAAGCCGGCGCACATGCGGATGTCCTTCTGGTCCATGCCGAGAAGGGCGGTCTTGGCCACCTCGACCGCGTTGAAGCTGTAGCGGGCGGCGCACCCGCCCGCGATCAGGACGGCCGCGAACAGACCGATGCGGGACAGGACGCGTAGAAGCATCGCTCCGCCTTTCTCATTGCCGTCTCCGGGCCTCCTGCGATCGGGCGAACCGGCCCGTCAGAGAAGCCCCCGGAATTGAAAAATACGAGCCGCCATTGCGTCCGCCTGGACACACCGCGCTCCGAAGCAAATGGGGACCGCCGCCTGCATAAGGCGCCTCCGCTGGTCCGGTATGCCGCTCGACGCACGGTCCACGACGAACCGTTCGATGGCTTCATGCTGCAGGGCAACATGACCATTCCTCTGGTGAATGCAAGGCAGAGTGATCAATTCGGCCGGCCGATACGATCACGAAACGGGGTGCGGAAAACGCCGAACGGCCAGCCTACGTGCGTCGACGGGTGGCCCAGAAAAGGCGACGAGAAGCTTCAATAAAGGCGAGTGGGCGTCAGCCCCGCCGGCCGGCCCAGGGCATGTTCCAGACGATGGCCCTAGGGAGAGTCTCGGGAACAATGCGGTGGACGTGCCCCGGACTGGCGCTGTCGGCCAGCGGCGATGCCGCCACGGCCGGTACCAGGGGAAAATGCGCGGCCTGCTCGTCGTCTTCGGACACGACGTCGAGAAAACGAATGCCCGCCAGCATGCCCCGGCGGTAGACGAGACGCGCCGGCCGCTCGACCTTTTCTTCCCCGATGATGATGTCGAAGACCTTCGGCAGATGCGCCGCCTCGTCGATGGTGAGCAGCGCGCCGGTCGAGGATATGTTGCGGACGATGCAATCGAAGGTCGAGTAGTGGTTGTTGAACAGGATTTTCGCGCGCTTCAGCGTGCGGACTCGCGGCGCAACGCGGCGTTCCGATCCGTCGGCTTCCCGCTCGGGCAGGTTGGTCATGGTCTGCCTCCTGTTTCGTTCACACACTCATTATCCGCATGAAAGGCTAACGAACGATCAAGATCAGCCATAAAGCCCGCACGGACAAGCCATGGCCTTCCTGATATCCGGCAAGACCTGAACGAAAAAGGCCGATGGATTCTCCACCGGCCTCTGCATTTCGTCGGAAGGGCACTCACCCGGTGTCTTCAAAACACCCGGAGGGGCCGCATTCTTTGGTTCTGCGGCAGCTCTTTGACGGGGCGCGACACCCCATCGAAGCTTCTGTTAGTTGCGGGTCTTGTCGACCAAGGCGTTCGACTTGATCCACGGCATCATGCCGCGAAGCTTCTCGCCGACTTCCTCGATCTGGTGACGGTCGTTCATCCGGCGGATGCCCTTAAAGCGTGCCTGGCCCGCCTTGTTCTCCATCATCCAGTCCGAGGTGAACTTGCCCGACTGAATGTCGTGCAGGACGCGCTTCATCTCGGCCTTGGTCTCGGCGGTGATGATGCGCGGGCCGGTGACGTACTCGCCCCACTCGGCGGTGTTCGAGATCGAGTAGTTCATATTGGCGATGCCGCCTTCATAGATTAGGTCGACGATCAGCTTCACCTCGTGCAGGCACTCGAAATAGGCCATCTCCGGGGCATAGCCGCCCTCGACGAGGGTCTCGAAGCCGGCGCGGATGAGCTCGACCAGACCGCCGCAGAGCACGGCCTGCTCGCCGAACAGATCGGTCTCGCACTCTTCCTTGAAGGTCGTCTCGATGATGCCCGAACGGCCGCCGCCAACGCCGCAGGCGTAAGACAGCGCAAGGTCGAGCGCGTTGCCGGAGGCGTCGTGGTCGATGGCGACGAGGCACGGCACGCCGCCGCCCTTCTGGTATTCGCCGCGCACGGTATGGCCCGGTCCCTTCGGCGCGATCATCACGACGTCGACGGTCTTCTTGGGCTCGATCAGGTTGAAGTGGACGTTCAGGCCGTGCGCGAAGGCGATAGCGGCGCCGTCGCGGATGTTGTCGGCAATGCTTTCCTTCCAGATCTCGGCCTGGAGTTCGTCCGGGGTCGCCATCATCATCAGGTCCGCCCAGGCGGCGGCCTCGGCGACGGACATGACCTTGAGGCCATCGGCCTCGGCCTTCTTGGCGGTCGCGGAACCCGCGCGGAGCGCCACGGCGATCTCGGTGCAGCCGGAATCCTTGAGGTTCAGCGCATGGGCGCGGCCCTGGCTGCCATAGCCGATGATCGCGACCTTCTTGGACTTGATGAGGTTCAGATCGGCGTCACGATCGTAATAGACACGCATGGGGTTTCCTTCCCTTTGATCGTCGGGGAGCCGTTCGGCCTCCCCGCTTGGTAGAACAGTCAGCGGCGGGGGTCGCCCGCCGAAGGTGAGCCGTGCAGCGTGAAGAACTGCTGCGTTGCACGGGCGGCCTCGCGGCCGATGTCGTCCGGGAGGAGCGTCAACCGCTCGCCAAGGAGGAGACGGATCTGCATGTCGCGCACGACGAGCCCGAAGAAGGTCCGGTAGGCGGCATCGACGCTGTCGAAGGCGAGGAGACCCGCCGCCTGTCCGGCCTCGAGCACCGGGCCGAGCCTTCGCCGCATGGCGAAGGGCCCGTTCTCCAGGACGATGGCGCCGAGGTCGTGCTTGTCGGAGCCGCCCTGCCCGACCGCCAGCCGGTTGAGGGCGACCGAGGTATCGCTGGAGAGCACCGCCAGCCAGTCGCGGGCAAAGCCCTCGAGGTTGGCGAACAGGGCCTCGCGGTCCAGGCCGTCCGGCGACAGCGGCACGGAGCGCACCTTGGACGCCTGGAACTGCACGGTCGCGGTCAACAGGCCGTCGCGGCCGCCGAACCATTTGTAGAGCGTTTCCTTGGAGCAGCTGGCACGCTGGGCGACGGCGCCCATGGTCAGCGACTCCCGAGAGTCGACGAGCAGGCCCAGCGCCGCGTCCAGCACTTCGCGCTGGCGGTCGGTCAGGGGCGTGTCGTCGATCTCAGCCTGCTGCTGCATTCCAGCTCCGGATGACGGCACCCGAGGTCGAAGGCGACCACATGCGTACCGTACGTTACGGTACTGCCTACAGGATCGCGTTTGGCCTGGCAAGACGCCGTCGCGGGACCGCGTACGATTTGCCTTCGCGAGCCATTGCGGACCAGCGATCGCGCTTTGACCCTGTCGGCCGCGTCAGGAAATTGGAGCCTGACGCAGCGTTGGCATCCGATGATGCGGGGATCAGATCGCCTGGCCGCAGGCACGGCGGAAGCGCCGCACCGTTTCGGCCATGCCATATTCTAGCGCGTCTGCGGTGAGGCCGTGGCCGATCGAGACCTCCGCAAGGGCTGGGATGCGATGGACGAGGGCCGGCAGGTTCGCGACCGTCAGATCGTGACCGGCGTTGACGCCGAGCCCGTTGTCCAGCGCGGCATCGGCGGTGGCGCCCAGCCTTTCGATTTCGGCTTCGGCCGCCGCTGCGTCATCGAACGTGCCGCCATAGGGCCCGGTATAAAGTTCCACGCGGTCGCAGCCGGTCTTCGCCGCGTCCGTCATTGCGGAGGGCACTGCGTCGGCGAAAAGCGAGACGCGGGCGCCGCCGGCCTTCAGCCGGGCCACCACGTCCGCGAGCAGAGCGGCGTCGCGGACGAAGTCCCAGCCGTGATCGGAGGTCGGCTGCGAGGGGTCGTCCGGCACCAGCGTCACCTGTTCGGGCCGAACGCTCTCGGCCAGCACCAGGAAATCTTCCGTCGGATAGCCCTCGATGTTGAACTCCGCGCCGGGAAACTCGGCGTCGATCAGCGCCCGGATGTCCGGCAGGTCGGCGAAGCGGATGTGCCGCTGGTCCGGCCGTGGATGCACCGTCAGGCCATGCGCCCCGCTGGCGAGGGCGATGCGGCTGAGATGCGTCAGGCTCGGCCAGGGCAGGTCTCGCCGGTTGCGCAGCATGGCGATGGCATTGATGTTGACGGAGAGTTGCGTCGGCATGCGGGCCTCCTCGAATCGCCGCCGATCCATAGACCCGTCGCCCGGAGAGAGCCAGCCTTCGGGGGACGGATGTCCCGTCCTGCCGGGGCGGAAAGTAGCTCAGCCGGCGTCAGAGGTGCCGCGGGCGTCCGGCCATCGCCTCGGCGCATCCCACGTGGTGACGGCTTCTCCGCGGCGGCTTGCCACATCGTCCGGTTTGCGTGGTTGACAGGCGCTGCCGAGACTTGTTCCCTGACCGCATGGGCCTGGGAGGGCCGTTTGGGAGAATGAAATGGGTAGCTCGAGATTCCTGCCGCTGGTGATCGCCGGCCTGATCGGACTGTTCGTCGGATGGCTGTTCGGCCCTGATGTCGACGACATCGAGGACGCACAGACCGCGCGCTTCGATCAGCTGGACGCACGGGTCGCCGCGATCGAATCACCGCTCGCCGGCCTTCAGACAACGATTAACGCACAGGCCGCCGCCAGCGCCGGCCCCGCCGAGGCGATCGCCGCGCTCGGCGCCAAGGTCGATGCCGCAGCAGCGGCCGCAACGGCCGGTCAGGCCTCCGGCGAGACGATCACCCAGAGCATCGCCGCCCTGCAGGCCAAGCTCGATGCGCTCGCGGCAGCGCCGCCGCCGGCACCTCCGGCAGCCGCGCCCGCCGGCGGCGGAAAGGCCGACGCGCTCGCCGCTGAAATCGGCAATACGGGCGCCGTGCTTCTCGCCGGCCAGACGGCGATCTTCGGCAACAAGCGACTGACCGTCGCGGCTGTCAGCGACACGGGTGCCTCGCTCGGCGCCGAGGGCGCAGCACCCGCTGAAACCGCCACAGGCGGCAAGATCGACCTCGGCGGCGGCTGCAACGTGACGCTCGCCGGCGTGTCGGGCACCGCGGCCTACCTCGCCCCGACCGACTGCAGCAATGCAGGCGCGCCTGCAGCGCCGGGGGCACCGGCCGCCCCTGCTCCGGCTGCGGAAGCTGCACCGGCGGCACCCGCAGCCGCTGCTGCCGCGCCCGCCCCCGCTGCTCCGGCTGCTCCCGCACCGGCTGCTGCCGCGGCGCCTGCCGCCGCTCCGTCGCCCGACGGAACCTCGATCATGGTGGGCCAGACCGCGATGTTCGGCAGCAAGGGCGTTTTCCTGACCCGGCTCTCGCCCGACGGCAAGGCCTTCCTGTTCCTAGCCGGCAGCCAGGGCAAGGGACAGATCCCCGTCGCCACCGGCGCCGCCGCTGATCTCGGCGATGGCTGCAGCGTCACGCTGGTGAAGATCGACGGCCGTACCGCCACCTTCAAGGCTACCGGCTGCGGTGGCGAGGCGGCTGCGGCTCCAGCTGCCCCCGCTCCTGCTTCTGCCCCCGCAGCACCGGCTCCGGCAGCCCCCGCCGCACCGGCACCGGCACCGGAAGCTGCCCCTGCGCCCGCACCGGCTGCTCCGGCGCCAGAGCCTGCAGCGGCCGCACCGGCTCCGGCAGCGCCGGCCCCGGCGGCTGCGGCAGCACCTGCAGGCGCCGAGGCTCCGGCCGGCGAGGCACCCGCCCCGACACAGGCCACCGCCGGAGGCCCCGCCGCCCTGACGATCGGACAGACGGCGACCTTCGGCACGCAGCGCATGTTCCTCTCCCGCCTGACGCCGGAGAAGGCCTTCGTCGTGGTCGTCGGCAGTGGCAACAAGGAAGTGGCTGTCGGCGCGGCGCTCGACCTTGGTGGCGGCTGCACCGCCAAGTTCGACGGCATCACCGACAAGACGGCGAATTTCACCCCGTCGGGCTGCTGAACCTTCTCCAGTCACCTTACAGAAAAGCGGCGGTGGATCTCTCCACCGCCGCTTTTTTCATTTCTGGCAGGCTCGGGTTATCGCTATTTGACGATGGTAAGCTTCTCCGCCGCCCGCGTGATCGCGGTATAGAGCCAGCGCTCGCGGCTGTCCTTGAAAGCCCAGCTCTCGTCGAACAGCATCACGTCGTTCCACTGCGAGCCCTGCGCCTTGTGGACGGTCAGCGCGTAGCCGTAGTCGAAATCGTCGTAGCGCTTCTTGGTCGCCCAGGCGACTTCCTCGTCCGGCGCCTCGAAGGCCGATTTCAAGAGCTTGATCTTCGCCGCCCCTTGGTCGACGTCGTCATCGTCCGGCCGCACGATCAGGTTGATGCCGGGCTTCACCGTCTCGGGCGAGGCCGTCATCACCTGCCAGAGCGAGCCGTTGAGCAGCCCCTTAGCCGGGTCGTTGCGCAGGCACACCAGCTTGTCGCCGGCATAGGGGAGAAAGCCCTTGAACCCTTTGAGCTCGCGCAGCCGCGCATTGTAGCGCCGGCGGGTGCGGTTGGTGCCGACCAGCACCTGGTCGGCGGCGAGCACCCGATCACGGTCGACGTCCTGCTTCGAGATGATTTGCGCTGCGCCGTAGTCGCCGAGCATCAGCGGCTTGCCCTCGCGCACGTCCATGGCCAGCGCGATGATTGGGTTGTCGCGCGCCTGGCGGTGGATCTCGGTCAACAGGAAATCCGGCGGCGCCTCGGTGAAGAAGCCGCCCCCGGTGACCGGCGGCAGCTGGCCGGGATCGCCAAGGACCAGCACGGGCGTTCCGAACGACAGAAGGTCGCGGCCGAGCGCCTCGTCGACCATCGAGCACTCGTCGACGATGATGAGCTTGGCCTTCGCGACCGGGCTCTGGCGGTTCAAGGAGAAGGTCGGCGAGACGCGGGCGGTGCCGGCGGTGTCGTCGGCGATCACGTCCTCCCCGCGCGGGCGGTAGATCAGCGAATGCAGCGTCCGCGCGCTCTTCGCGCCCTTTGAACGCAGCACCTGCGCCGCCTTGCCGGTGAAGGCGGCAAACTGCACGCTGCCGTCGATGCCCTCGGCAAAGTGTTTGGCGAGCGTCGTCTTGCCGGTCCCGGCATAGCCGAAAAGCCGGAAGATCGGCTGGCCGCCATCCTGCAGCCACGTGGCGACGGCCTGGAGGGCCTGATCTTGCTGGGGCGAGAATTTCATCTTCGCCAGAGACAGGATTCGGCCCTTAAGGGCAAGCCGATTGCGGAGCGTGCTTCAGGAGAACCGGTACTCCACGTCCGAGAAGGCATTGGTCGGGAACACGTAGAGAAAGCGCAAGCGCTGACCTCCTTCGTTGCGAATGCCGTGTTCGACATTGCCGGGAATGGAAACACAGGAGCCTTTGGCAATTCGGCGCTCAACGCCGCCGAGTGTCACGACGCCCTCGCCCTCCAGCAGGAAGTAGATCTCTGGTGGTTCGTGCCGGTGAAGTGCGAGGTGGCCACCCGGCTCTAGCACGGCGATCCCCGCGGTGATCCCGTCCGTCGGCGTTGTATCGGCCGACACGAGCGTCTGCCACGCAACGACCCCACGCCCATCCGGCTCGTCCCAGCCGTCGTCCGGAGCGCCACGATCCACGGCAATGAATGGTTCTGCCATCGATGTCTCCAGCGGTACTCTGAGGCATGATCGATTATATGGGCGCCAACGTGCAAGCCCGCCGGCCTTCATTCTGCCTACAGCAGGATCGGCACCACCGTCAGCGCCAGCAGGACACCCATCGCGATGTTGAACCACTTCAGCCGTGCGGGTTCCGCGAGAAACCCCCGCAGCGCGACGCCGAAACCGGCCCAGACCGAGACGCTCGGGAAATTCACCAGCCCGAAGGCGATGCCCACGATCAGCACCGAGGTCACCGGACGCTCCACGCTGGTGTAGGCGCCCATGGCAACCAGCGCCATCGCCCAAGCTTTGGGATTGATCCACTGGAAGGCCGCCGCCTGAAGGAAGGTCATCGGCACGGCGCCGGCCGCCCCCTCGCCCAGCCCGCGGGAAGTGCCGATCTTGAATGCGAGCCACAGGAGATAGACCGCGCTCAGCCACTTCAGGCCGATCTCGATCACCGGAAAGGCCGCGAGCAGCGCGCCGAGCCCGAAGCCGACCGCCAGCAAAAGCATAACGAAGCCGACCGCGATGCCCAGCATGTGCGGGATGGTGCGGATGAAACCGAAGTTCACGCCCGAGGCCAGAAGCATCATGTTGTTCGGCCCTGGCGTCACCGAGGACACGAAGGCAAAGGTCAGAAGGGCGAGAAAGACGTCGAGGGACATGGCAATATCCTTTGAAAGACGCCGCGCGCCTGCCCTGCGTCCACGGCGCGGAAGGGACGCGTGCCTTCCCTGCAGCTAGGAAGCTGCGACGACCCTTGGCGCCCCTACATCCCGTGCCGGCCGCGCGAAAGGGCCGCGACGCCGGTGCGGCAGAGCTCGACGAGGCCGAGCGGCGCCATCAGGGCGATGAACTGGTCGACTTCCCAGACCCGGCCGGTGATCTCGAAGATGAAATGCTCCACCGAGGCGTCGATGATGCTAGCCCCCAGCGCATCGCTGAGGCGCAGGGCCTCGGCGCGGTTCTCGCCGGAACAGGCCACCTTGACGATCGCGAGTTCGCGCTCGATCGGGCTGTCCATCGTGCCGTCGCGGCCGTGCAGCGTCAGGTCGACGACCCGGTGCACCGGCACGACGCGGTCGAGCTGGCTCTTCAGCTGTTCCAGAAGGTGCGGCGTGCCCCGCGTCACGATGGTGATGCGCGAGAGGTGCTTGGCGTGCTCGGTCTCGGAGACGGTGAGGCTCTCGATGTTGTAGCCGCGGCCGGAAAATAGACCGATGACGCGGGCTAGAACCCCCGGCTCGTTGTCGACGAGAAGCGCGAGCGTGCGCGTCTCCACCGCCTCCTTCTCCTGGGTGATGAAATAGGCGGAAGCCGGCGGCTGGATCGGGCGGTTCATGGGGTTCTCTGGCGTTGGCGGCGCGGGTCGGCGCGGCGTGAGACGGGCGGCCAAGGCACGCGCCACCTTTCGGCGGCGCGTGCCCGATACCTCAGACGAGAGCAGCGCCCTTGGCGTCGATGGCGTTGGCGACCGCGTCGTCCGTCGCCTCGTCGGGCAGC
The DNA here is from genome assembly GCF_055730135.2 of Mesocryomonas lacus. Lineage (NCBI taxonomy): Bacteria > Pseudomonadati > Pseudomonadota > Alphaproteobacteria > Hyphomicrobiales > Aurantimonadaceae > Mesocryomonas > Mesocryomonas lacus. Next base: position 88,978 of record NZ_JBUZWE020000003.1, read on the forward strand.
AGGATCTCGTTGTGCGCCTTGCCCGACGGGATCATCGGGAAGCAGTTGGCGAGGTTCTCGACATGGCAGTCGAAGATCACCGGCCGGCGCACGTCGATCATCTCCTGGATCGCCGCGTCGAGGTCTCCCGGCTTGTCGCAGCGGATGCCGACGCCGCCATAGGCTTCCGCGAGCTTCACGAAGTCCGGCAGCGCATCGGAGTAGGAATGCGACAGACGGTTGCCATGCAGCAGCTGCTGCCACTGCCGGACCATGCCCATGTACTGGTTGTTGAGGATGAAGATCTTGATCGGCGCGTCGTGCTGCACCGCCGCCGACATTTCCTGAATCGTCATCTGCACCGAGGCGTCGCCGGCGATGTCGATCACCAGCGCGTCGGGATGGGCGATCTGCACGCCCAAAGCCGCCGGCAGGCCATAGCCCATCGTCCCCAAGCCGCCGGAGGTCATCCAGCGGTTCGGCTCCTCGAAACCATAGAACTGCGCGGCCCACATCTGGTGCTGGCCAACCTCGGTGGTGATGTAGGTGTCGCGGTCCTTGGTCAGCTCGTAGAGCCGCTGGATCGCGTATTGCGGCATGATCAGCTGGTCGTTCGGCTTGTAGGCCAGGCAGTTGCGGCCGCGCCAGGCGTTGATCCGCGCCCACCAGTCGGCCACTTCGGGATCGGCCCGCCGGCTCTCGGCCTTCCAGGTCGAGACCATGTCGGCGAGGACATGCGCGACATCGCCGATGATCGGCAGCTCGACGCGGACGATCTTGTTGATCGAGGACGGGTCGATGTCGATGTGGATCTTCTTCGAGTTCGGCGAGAAGGCGTCGAGGCGGCCGGTGATGCGGTCGTCGAAGCGCGCGCCGATGCACAGCATGACGTCGCAGTCATGCATGGCAAGGTTCGCCTCGTAGGTGCCGTGCATGCCGAGCATGCCGAGCCAGTTCTCGCCGGACGCCGGATAGGCGCCGAGCCCCATCAGCGTCGAGGTGATGGGGAAACCGGTGACCGCGACGAGCTCGCGCAACAGACGGCTCGCCTCAGGCCCCGAATTGATGACGCCGCCGCCGGAATAGATGATCGGCTTCTTGGCATTCGCCAGCATCTCGATCGCCGCACGGATGCGCTCGTGGTCGCCCTCGAGCTGCGGCCGATAGCTCTCGTGCCGGTGGATCGGCTGCGGCGGCGTGTAAGTGCCGGTCGCGAACTGGACGTCTTTCGGGATATCGACGACGACCGGGCCGGGCCGGCCGGTGGTGGCCACGTGGAACGCCTCGTGCAGGACGCGGCTGAGATCCTCGACGTCCTTCACCAGCCAATTGTGCTTGGTGCACGGCCGGGTGATGCCGACGGTATCGCATTCCTGGAAGGCGTCTGAGCCGATCAGCATGGTCGGCGCCTGGCCGGTGATGCAGACCATCGGAATTGAATCGGACAGCGCATCCTGCAACGGCGTCACCATGTTGGTGGCGCCGGGACCGGAGGTGACGAGGACCATGCCGGGCTTGCCGGTCGAGCGGGCATAGCCCTCGGCCGCGTGTCCCGCGCCTTGCTCGTGCCGGACGAGGATGTGCTTGATCGCATCCTGCTGGAACAGAACGTCGTAGATCGGCAGCACCGCTCCGCCGGGATAGCCGAAGAGATGCTCGACGCCGTGGTCGACCATCGCCTGCACGACCATCTGGGCGCCCGTCATTTTACGTTGTCCGGCAGTCATCGTTTCGGTCCGTTTCCTGGTCGATCGATCCGCTACATCCCGTAGTCCGGGTTTTCGCTGAGAGATCGTCGAAGTGGCTGAAAAGGCGGAAAATGCGAGCAATAAAAAAGGCCCCTGAAGGGCCTTGGGCAGCGCACACGTGGCTTTCGCCGGACGGTCCCTAGACCGTCTCGCGTGTGCGCCCTCGTACTACGATTAGAATCTTGCTCATGGTGAAGACGTTAATCGCAACGGAGAGGCGCGTCAACGCCCCTCCGTCACGCGATCAAACATCCACTGATCAGCCGGCGGACACCTCGATGCGACGATAGCGCGCCTGGGCCAGCGCGTAGACGCCGAAGGCCATCAGTCCGAGGCCAGTCGCGGCCAGGAAGGCCCAGCCGTAGCGCCAGTCCGCCATGGCGTCGAGCGCGGTGCCAAGGCCCGGCGTCTCGCTGTCGGCATAGGACACCGCCCCGGTAAAGATCAGGAAGCCGAGCAGCAGAAACGTTGCGCCACGGGCCATGAGGCCAACCTGGCAGACCGGCTTCAGCCAGCTGCGGTCGGCCGGAAACCGCATGTACTTCTCAAAGCCCGCCGTGGCGCCCTTGAAGATGTGCGCGAGGCCCGCCACCAGCATGATCGCGGCGGCAGCCAGCGTCAGGGCCCGGCCAAAGCCCGCGGCATAAGCCATGGAGATGCCGTCATGCATCATCCCGCCGCCGCCGGAACCGGCGCCGATGGCGAGGGTCGCGGCAAACAGCGCCAGCGCGCCGTAGGACACGCCGCTCGCCAGAAGACCGGTCCGCACGAAGAGACCCTTCGCCCCCGTGCCGTGTCGGTCCGGATCGAGACCGGCCTGCAGGAAGCGCCAGAGCGAGAACGCCAGCAAGGCCACGACGAGAACGGAGAGAAGTACGACGCCGCCGACCGAGCCGAAGACCGTGCCGATCGCTTCCTTCGAGCCCATCGCCCGTCCGGTGGAATAGGCGGCCTTGAAGGCGAAGTAGCCGATGATCAGATAGACCGCGCCGCGTGCGACATAGCCGGCGCGGGCCGCCTTCTCGATCGGACGCCGGTGCTGGTGAAGAACGTCGGTGGCGGACATGAAAGCTTCCCGGCTGCCGCCGGGACGACCGACAGCGTTTCGACAATGGTCGGCCGAAACCGCTTGTCGGCGGATCGGTTCCGGCGCCGGCTGATATCGTCAGGCGCAGATGCGGTTTCGGCCGGATTGCTTGGCGTTGTAGAGATTGATGTCGGCGCGCTTGTAAAGCGATGCCGCGTTCTCGCCCGGCCGGGCCTCGGCGAGGCCGATGGACATGGTGATGCGCAGCCGCACGTTGCCCGACTGGATCCGCAGCCGCTCGACGGCGAGCCGCAACCGGTCGGCGAAGTCACCGAGATCGCGCGGGCTCATGTTCGGGACGACCACCGCGAATTCCTCGCCGCCCAGTCTCGCGACGGTGTCGTGATGGCGCGTGTAGTCCATCAGGCACTTCGAGACCTTGCGCAGGACCTCGTCGCCGACATCGTGGCCGTGGGTGTCGTTGATGCCTTTGAAGTGATCGAGATCGAGGATCATCAGGCCCAGCGGCTCGGCACTCCTGTCGAAGGCGCTGAGTTGCTGGTCCAGGGCATCGTCGAAATGCCGACGGTTCGCCAGTCCCGTCAGACCGTCGGTCAGAGCCGCCTGCTCCATCTCCTTGGTGCGGCGCCGAAGGACACTGGTCAGCATGGAGAGCTTGCCGTGCTCGCGCGACTGGGCCCGCAGGAAGGGCAGCACGAAGACAAGGGCGACAATAGCGGCCGTGATCAGCAGGCCCTCGATGGAGAGATAAAGGAACCGTATATAGTCCCCGTTCGGAACCCCGCCGGAAACCGCCAGCTGGCGGCCGAACTCGCCCGCCATCTCCGAAACGAGGACCGCGGCCGCGAAAATGACCGCCAGCAGCACGACGAATGAAATCTCAACTTTTCTCGATGTCATTCTCACCCATGCCATGCCTGACGTCCGTGGATGAGACTTAGCTGCCTGAAGGTTTACTGAACTTAAAGTTTTGGAGCACTTTGCCGAGATCGGCATCCAATTGTTCGGTCGGCTGCAGACGGCCGCCGTCGAACTGGTGCCGGAACCAGGTTTCCTGCCGCTTGGCATATTGCCGACTGCGGGTGACCGCGCGGTCCGTCGCCGCATCGAGGTCGAGCCGCCCCTCGAGGTGCTCGACAAGCTCGGCAACGCCGATGGCCTTGCCCGCCGTCCCGGCGAGCGCGCCGGGGATTTTGGCAAAGGCTTCCGCCTCGGCCAGAGCGCCGGCCGTCAGCATGGCGTCGAACCGCTGGCGGATCTGATCGCGCAAAACCGGACGCGGCGGGGTGAGGAGGATCCTCAGCGCCGAGTCCGCCGCGATCAGCGGGGCGCCGGCGCCCCGCTGCAGCGCCGCCAGCGGCTCGCCTGTGACCGCCAAGATCTCCAGCGCCCGCAGGATCCGCTGCGGATCCCCCGGCCGCAGCCGCGCTGCCGTCTCGGGATCGCGCCGCGCGAGTTCGGCATGGAGGGCTTGCGGCCCCTCTTCCGCCATGCGGGCGCGCCAGGCCGTCCGGACGGCATCGGGCACTGCGGGCATCGCGTCGATGCCGCCGAGCAGCGCCTTGAAGTAGAGGCCGGTGCCGCCGCAGATGATCGGCATCCGGCCCTCGGCAACAAGCGTCGCCAGAAGCGGCGCGACGTCCCGCGCCCAGGCGCCGACGCTGTAATCGGCATCCGGCGGCACGTGGCCGTAGAGGGCATGCGGCGCGGCGGCGAGATCGGCGTCGGACGGTCGCGCGGTCAGAAGCCGCAGGCCGTCATAGACCTGCATGGAGTCGGCGTTGACGACAACGCCGCCGAAAGCCCTCGCCAGATGCACGGCCAGCCCCGACTTGCCGCTCGCGGTCGGCCCGGCTATCAGGACCGACCGGATTTGTCCGGCTGGTTGGGACATTCGCGCCATGCTCGTCGTCACGCTCATCTCCGCCCGGCACAGCCTGCCCATCGCCCGCGACGTCGCGGAAAGCCTTGGCGGTGCGCTGACCTGGCTGCAGCCGGACGTCGCCTGCGACATCCATCTGCCCGAAGCGCCGACGGCGGCGGCGATGGCCGAGGTCCGCGCGCTCGCGGCCGCCACCAAGGTCGACTGCGTGGTGCAGGAGGCGGCCGGTCGGCGCAAGCAGATTCTGATCGCCGACATGGATTCCACGATGATCGGGGAAGAGTGCATCGACGAGCTCGCCGCCCTTGTCGGGCTGAAGACCGAGGTCGCCGAGATCACCGCGCGGGCGATGAACGGCGAGATCGACTTCGAGCCGGCGCTCATCGCCCGCGTCGCGCTGCTGAAGGGGCTCCCAGAAAGCGTCATCGCCGACGTCATCGCCTCGCGCATTACCCTCGCCCCCGGCGGCGCCACGCTCGTCGCCACGATGCGCGCCAACGGTGCCTATGCTGCGCTCGTGTCGGGTGGCTTCACCGCCTTCACCTCGGTCATCGCGGCCCGCCTCGGTTTCGACGAGAACCGCGCCAACAGGCTCGACATCACCGATGGCCATCTCGCCGGCACCGTCGAAGCGCCGATCCTCGGCCGCGAGGCCAAGGTCGAAGCGCTCCGGCAGATCGCGGCGATGCGCGGCCTGACGCCTGCCGACGCGCTGGCCGTCGGCGACGGCGCCAACGACCTCGGCATGATCGGCATCGCCGGCACCGGCGTCGCGATCCACGCCAAGCCCGCGGTCGCCGCCGCCGCCCCGCACCGGATCGACCATGGCGACCTCACCGCCCTGCTCTTCCTCCAGGGCTATGCGGCGACTGATTTCGTCGGGTGATCCCGTTCGAGACCGAGCGGCTGATCGTCCGCCGCTGGATGGATCGCGACCGCGCGGCGTTTCACCGGCTGAACAGCGACGAAACGGTGATGCGTTTCTTTCCCTTTCGCCGCGACCGGGCCGAGTCCGATGCCGCCCTCGACCGCTTCAACGCCATGCTCGACCGCGACGGCATGACCTTCTTCGCGCTGGAGGCCAAAGAGGACGGGCGGGTCGTCGGCATGGCCGGCACGGCCCGGCTCGATGCCAATATGCCCCGTGCCCCGGGGGTCGAGATCGGCTGGCGGCTTCTGCCGGAAGAATGTGGCAAGGGATTTGCCACGGAAGCGGGCCGCGCTTGCCGCGACTTCGCTTTTGCCGGCTTCGACATCGGCGAGATCGTCAGCTTCTGCGTCGTCGACAATATTGCCTCGGAAGCGGTGATGTTGCGCCTCAGCTTGGAGCGGGTTGCCGACTTCGACCATCCCAAGGTCGATCCAAGGACCCATCCCCATCTCGTCCGCCACAAGCTCTATCGCCTTTCGCGGGCGCAATGGTCGGCGCTTGCGCCGCACCAGAGCTAGGCGGCTTTACAAAACGCCCGCCCTCGCCCCGCCGACGCCGGCAAAGCGATGGCGCTGGTCCGGCGGCACCAAGGTGCAATCCTGGCGCCGACCGAACCAGCGATAGCGTCGCCGTGCGACGAGATCATAAGCGCTGTCACGCCAGGAGCGCGGGACGATGCGCACGACCCCGAGCCAGCGCAAAGGCGCCTTCAGGTGCCGGCTGATCTCGATCGCCGCATCGGATCGCGTCAGGCCATTCTCTCCCACCACAACCAGGAAGGTCGCATCGAGGTCTTCGGGCGCGAGCCCATGGGCCGCAGCGAGCCCCGCGCCCTCCGGCGACCAGGCGCCAACGAAATGCAGCGCCGCATCGCGCTCGAAGCGCAGCACAAACGCGACCATCCCGCTGCACAACACGCAGTCGGTATCGAAGACGATCACTGGATGGGGCACCGGAACGGGCTTTGCCCCGGCCTCCGGCGCCAGAGTCACGACGTCAATCGATCGGCACCACCACGAAGCGCAGTTCGCCCGTCGCGGTGGCAAGCAGCAGCAGCGCGTTTTTGCGGCCGCTGGTCTTCAGGCTGGCGATCTTCTTGGCGATGTCGGCGGGCTTTGCCACTTGCTCCTGCGCGACCTCCCGGATGACCATACCGGGCTCGATCCCCTTTTCGGCCGCGCCGGACGACGGCGCGACGGCGGTGATCACGACGCCTGACACGTCGGCGCCGAGCCCGAACTTCGTGCGGGCCGCCTCGTCGATCTCGTCGAGAGCCAAGCCGAGCACCTCGACACCCTCCTCAGCCTTCGCGCCGGGCTGGCTGTCCTCGGTGTCCGCCTTGTCCTCGTCACCCATCAGCTTCTCGCCGTCCTCGAGCCGGCCGAGCGTCACGTCGACGTCGATCTGTTGCACGGGATCGGAGGTCTTCGCTTCCTTGCGCAGCAGCTTCACCACGACCTTCTTGCCGACCGGAGTCTCCGCGACGATGCGCGGCAGGTCGCGCGAGGTGAGGATGTCCTTGCCGTCGAAGGTGACGATGACGTCGCCGACTTTCAGGAGCCCGTTGTCGGACGGGCCTTTCGGGACGACGCCCATGACCAGCGCGCCCTTGGCGGCCGGCAGGCCGAGGCCCTCGGCGATGTCGTCGGTCACCTCCTGCAGACGAATGCCGAGCCATCCGCGCCGCGTCTCGCCGAACTGACGGAGCTGGCCGATGACGTTGGAGGCGATCACCGAGGGAATGGAGAAGCCGATGCCGATCGAGCCACCGGTCGGCGAGATGATGGCGGTGTTGATGCCGACGACGTCGCCATACATGTCGAACAGCGGGCCGCCGGAATTGCCCCGGTTGATGGCCGCATCGGTCTGGATGAAGTTGTCGTAGGGGCCGGCATTGATGTTGCGGCCTCGGGCCGAGACGATGCCGACGGTCACCGAACCGCCGAGCCCGAAAGGGTTGCCAATGGCCATCACCCAGTCGCCGATCCGCAGCTTCTCGGAATTGCCGAACTTTACGGCCTTCAGCGGCGTCTTCGGCACGACCTTCAACAGCGCAATATCCGTCTTGGTGTCGACACCGACGAGTTCGGCATCGAGCTTGGAGCCGTCGGCGAAATTGGCGGTGATCTCGTCGGCGTCGGCGATGACGTGGTTGTTGGTGACGATGTAGCCGGCGGAGTCGATGACGAAGCCCGAGCCCAGCGACTGCACCTTGCGGGAATCACTGCCGTCGCCGTCCTTCAGGAGATCGTCGAAGAAGTCCTGCAGCGGCGAGCCCTCGGGCGCCTCGAGCCGCGGCACGTTGCGCGAGGAACCCTCGACGGTCTGAGAGGTCGAGATGTTGACCACGGCGTCGAGCAGCGGCTCGGCGACATCGGCAACGGATTCCGGACCGTTCGACCGGTGAGGCGTCGCGGGAACACCGGGTGCGGCGGGATTGACGGTGTCGGCGACCGGGGGCTGCGGGGCTACCGTCTGGCCTTCGGGCGGCGGCGCGATCACCCCTTGCGCGCCGGCGGGCACTGCGAGACCGAGGAGAAGAAGACCCGTCAGGGCGTGCAGCGGGCGGCGGTCGGACATGGCGATTCCCGTGGTTGTCGCGCCCGGGCCGTCGCCGGCATGGGCCCCGGAGATCGCGCCCTGCGCACCCGATCGAGGCAAACGGAAAAACATGGCCGAAGCAAGAAGATTACGGCCACTTCACGGCTTTGCACCGCCGACGTGACCCGCTCGGCGGCCCTGAAATGAAAATGCCGGGCGGTGGAAGCCGCCCGGCATAAAGACTTACTGTGCGGGCGCCGGGGCCGGCGCTTCTGCGGGCGCCGGCGCCCCGGCTGGAGCCGGTGCTTCGGCGGGAGCCGGTGCATCTGCCGGCGGTGGCGTATCCAGCGCCGGCGCCTGCAACGCCGCGGGGGCGCCTGCGGGTGCCGGTGCGTCCGCTGCCGGTGCTGTCGGCGGCGTTGCGGCTTCCGCAGCGGCTTCGGCTGCCGCGGCCGCGACACCCGGGGATACCGCGACGGAAGCCGTGGCACCGGCTGCACCATCGCTCTTGAAGTAGCGGAAGAACTCAGAGTCCGGGCTTAGGACCATCGAGGGTCCGTTGCCGTCGAGCGCGGTCTTGTAGGCCTGCATCGAGCGGTAGAACTCGAAGAACTCCGGGTTGCGCCCGAACACCGCGGCGAAGATCGCGTTGCGCTGGGCCTGGCCGCCGCCCTGCAGGACAGCTGCCTCGCGGCGTGCGCCGGCGAGGAGCTCGGAGGATTCACGCTCAGCGGCGGCGCGGATCTCGCGGGCCGAAACCTGGCCGTCGGCGCGCAGCCGCTCGGCCTCAGTCAGACGCTCTGCCGCCATCCGGCGGTAGGTGTTCTCAGACACTTCGCTGGTGAGGTCGGTCCGGCTGATGCGGATGTCCTCGAGGCTGATGCCGAGCGCCGAGGCCTCCGGCCGAACCTGGTCGCGGATCTCGACCATCATTTCCGCCCGCGCCGAGGAGAGCGCCGCGTCGAAGCTGCGCTTGCCGTAGGTGGCGCGGATGGCGGAGTTGAAGCGCGTCAGCAGCCGCTGCTCGGCGATCTCCAACTGGCCGCCCTGGACGCCGGCCCGGAACTTGCGGGCATCGGTGATGCGGTAGACCATGAACGCGTCGACCACATAACGCGCGCCGCCGGACACCTGGACCTCGAGGTCGGTGATGTCGGAGCGCAACAGGCGGTCCGGCAGCATCTGGACGATGTCGGCATTGGCGAAGGCGAAGGGCAGCTTGGCGTAAAGGCCGGGCTCGGTGATCACCCGCTGGATCTGACCGAGGCGGATCACCACGGCCTGCTCGCGCTCGTTGACGACGAAGATCGAGCTCCAGATGATGAACAGGACGACGGCGAAGCCGAGCAGGCCGGCATAGAAACGGTTGCTCATCAGTTGGCTCCCTGGCTGGCGGTCGCGCCGGTGCTGGTCGAGCCGTAGTTCTGGTTCGGGGTGTTCGGGGCGACGGTCGTCCCGCCGCGCCGCTGCAGATCGTTCAGCGGCAGGTAGGGCACCACGCCCTGCCCGTTGGTGCCGGACTCGATAATCACCTTCTTGGCGTCGCGGTAGACGCCTTCCATGGTCTCGAGGAAGATCCGACGACGCGTGATCTCTGGCGCCTTCTCGTACTCGTCCAGAATGGCGGTGAAGCGCTGCGATTCACCTTGCGCGTCCTGGATCAAACGGTTGCGCTCGGCGGCCGCGTCTTCGCGGATCTGAACGGCCTGACCACGGGCCTCACCCAGCTGCTGGTTGCGGTAGAGGTTGGCTTCTTCGACGAAACGGGTCTGGTCCTGGCCGGCGCGCTGCACTTCCTCGAAGGCGGTCGCAACCTGCTGCGGCGGTGCCGCGTCCTCGATGGACACGCCGCTGATGCGCAGGCCCGAGCCGTAGCGATCGAGGGCATCCTGCATGATCGCGCGGACCGACTCGGCAATGCCGGCGCGGTTGTCGCGGAACACCTCGTCGACAGGCCGACGTCCGACGACTTCACGCATGGCGCTCTCCGCGACCTGCCGCAGCATGCCCTGCGGATCGTCGACGTTGAAGAGATAGGCTTGCGGATTGTCGATGCGGTAGAGCACTGAGAACTGGACGTTGACGATGTTCTGGTCGCCCGAGAGCATCTGCCCTGCGAGGGCGCCGGAGCCATCCGGGCTGGCACTGCCGATGCGCAGCTGGTTCTCGACGGCCGGCACGGTCTGGAACGTCTCGAGCGGCCAGGCGGTGAAATTCAGGCCCTCGCTGGCGAGTTCCTGGCGTGGCTTGCCGAGGAAGATCTTCACGCCGTATTCGCCGGGCTGGACGGTATGGACCGCGTTGAAGACCCAGATCAGCGCGAGGACGACGAGAATAAGGCCGCCGAAGGCAAAACCGCTGGCCGCTCCGCCGGGAGGACCACCGCGACCGCCGCCGCCGCCGCCGCCACCAGGGATGGCGCGCCGAAGACGGTCCTGCCCGCGCCTCAGGATTTCCTCGAGGTCGGGAGATTTTCCGCCGTTACCGGGGCGCGGGCCTTGGCCCCAAGGGCCGTTGCCATTGCCGTTGCCGCCGCTGCCTTTATAGCCGCCGCCACCACCGGTCTGATTGCTCCAGGGCATGCATGTCCTCTCGATTGACATGAAGGACACGGGAACTGCCCCGCATCGTCGATCATTCGTCCAAAACCCTTATAGGAACTGGCTTGAGCCCTTTCAACGCGAGGACGCGGTTTTACCGGTCGCGCCGCCGGTCATCGTTACCGGATGCCTGCCGCCCAGGCGGCAAACGGCGGCCCTTCGAGGGTGATCTCAGATCCGGTCGTAGATGACGAAACGGCTGGCCGCGCTGTCCCGCTCGCTGGGGGAAACGTCCTCGTGTTGCACGACTTTCCACCGCAGCGGATCAATGGCCGGAAACAGCGTATCGCCCTCCGGCTTCGCCTCGACATGGGTGACGCAGAGGCGCTCGAGCCGGTCCATGAACAGGGTGTAGATCTCCGCCCCGCCGGCGATCACGATCTCGTCGGCGCCGCGTTGACCGGCAAACTTCTCCGCCAGAGCGAGGGCCGCGTCCGGCGTCGCGACGGCGTGCGCACCGGCGATCGGCAAGGTGGCGCTGCGGGTCAGCACGACCGAATCCCGCCCGTCCAGCACCCGTCCGATCGAGACGAGGGTCTTGCGGCCCATGATCATCGGCTTGCCCATGGTGAGCTGGCGGTAGCGCTTGAGGTCGGTGGCGAGGCGCCAGGGCATTTCGCCGTCCCGGCCGATGACGTTGTTTTCGGCCATAGCGACGACGGCGACCAGTCGCGTCATGCCGCGTCCCGCTGCAGGCCGCGGGCCAGCGCCGGACGGACCGACATCCGCTCGGCATGCGCCCGGAGCACTTCGAGGTCCGGCATCAGCGAGGCCGACCACTGCATGACGCTAGCGACCAGGATGTCGGCACCCGAGACGGTGTCGCCCAGCAGATAGTCGTGCCGTGAAAGGGTCGCCTGTAGCCTTTCCCCGAGTTCGTCGAACTGCCGGGCGAAGAGCGAGCCCGGCGTCGCGATCTGCAGCTGCCGCGCGGTCACCGCCGGCTCGAGGACGCCGGCATAATAGGCGAGCCATGTCAGGTAGGCGCCGCGTTCGGGGTGGCCGATCGGCCGTCCCATCTCGGAATCGGGGAAGAGATCGGTGAGGTACAGCACGATGGCGCTGGACTCCGAGATCACTGCGCCGTCGTGCAGCAGCGCCGGCACCTGTCCGGCCGGGTGCGGGTTGGCGGGATCGCGGGCACCGGACCCGTCCATGCGCCGGATGCCGACATAGCGGACGTCGTAGGTCGCGCCGAGCTCCTCCAGCAGCCAGAGAATGCGCGTCGAGCGCGACTGCGGCGAATGAATCAAGGTCAGCATCGTTTTCTCCCGGCGTCCGGCCTCGAAAATAGCGCCAGAACGGACCGCGAAACCAGCCCTGACGGTTGCTCAAACGGCGATGGGCGCCTTGATGCTATCGTGCGCCTGGTAGTTCTCGATGGTGATGTCGTCGAAGCCGAAAGCGAAGAGATCGGTGACCGCGGGGTTCAGCCGCAGCTGCGGCAGCGGCAGCGGCTCGCGCGTCAGCTGCAGCCGCGCCTGCTCGAAATGGTTGGCGTAGAGATGCGCGTCGCCGAGCGTGTGAATGAACTCGCCAGGCTGGTATCCCGTCGCCTGCGCGATCATCGCCGTCAGCAGCGCGTAGGAGGCGATGTTGAAGGGCACGCCGAGGAAGATGTCGGCCGAGCGCTGGTAGAGCTGGCAGGACAGTTTCCCGTCGGCGACGTAGAACTGGAACAGGCAGTGGCAGGGCGGCAGCGCCATCTCGTCGACGAGGGCCGGGTTCCAGGCCGAAACGATCAGCCGGCGTGAATTCGGGTTGCGCTTGATGGCCTCGACGATGCCGGCGATCTGGTCGATATGCCCGCCCTGATAATCGGGCCAGGACCGCCATTGCGCCCCGTAGACCGGGCCGAGTTCGCCGTCCGCATCCGCCCACTCGTCCCAGATCTTCACGCCGTTGGCGTTGAGATAGGCGATGTTGGTGTCGCCCTTCAGGAACCAGAGCAGCTCGTGAATGATCGAACGAAGGTGGAGCTTCTTGGTGGTGACGAGCGGAAAGCCGGCGGCGAGATCAAACCGCATCTGACGGCCGAACACCGAACGGGTGCCGGTGCCGGTCCGGTCGCCCTTGTCGGCGCCGCCGGCCAGAACGTCGGCCATGAGATCGAGATAGGCACGCATCGAAACCTCAGAAAGGAAATGTCGGCGACTATCTCGCCGGCTTAGAATGGCTTGGCGCTTTCGGCCTTTTCAGATGGCAGGGAACTGCCTATATTCGTCTCGCCGGTGCAAGCCGGCTATAGCGATAAACGGACGATGAAATAAGCCATTCGGACCCGGGGGCGGTACCCGGCGCCTCCACCTGAGCCCTTCCGCAGTGGAAAAGTCCTCCCTCATCGGGGGTCAATCTTCCACGGGAAGGGTTGAGGCGGGGGCGAAATAGGATCGACGAGGGTGTAAAGATCGAACTTTTGCTCGGCATGGTACCACCGTCATCGGGCTATATAGTAGTTGCCAATGACAACTATGCGGAAGCACGTCTCGCAGCCTAAGGCTGTGCGATAGCTTCAAATCAAGCCCTGGGGGTTCGCACTTCTAGGCGGGGTTCGGAGGCACCTGGCAACAGAAGCCTCCACTGATTTACGGGCCCGCCGTCCCGGCAAGCCCCCGAGAAGAGCAGTCAGAGCGTCACGATGGGCCAGGATCTAATCCGCTACGATATTCTCGCGCAGGATGCCCTGCGCGGCGTCATCCGGAAGGTCTTGAACGAAGTCATCAAGACCGGACTGCCGGGCGAACACCACTTCTTTATCACCTTCCTGACGTCGGCACCCGGTGTGCGGATTTCGTCGCGTCTGCGGGAGAAATATCCGGAGCTGATGACGATCGTCATCCAGCACCAGTATTGGGACCTTGCGGTGACCGATACGACCTTCGAGGTCGGCCTGTCCTTCTCCGACATCCCGGAGCGCCTGCTGATTCCCTTCGCTGCGATCCGCGGCTTCTACGATCCGGCCGTCAACTTCGAACTCGAGTTTGACGTGCGCGAGGTCGAGGCCGCGAACGGATCGAGCGACGACGCGCCGGTGTCGATCGCGCCGCCCGCCTTGCAGGAAGTGCCGAAGACGCCGCGCGCCGCGCCGGCGAAGCTGCCGGCCAAGGCCCGTTCCAAGGACCAAGGCGAGGCGCCGACCGAAGAAAAGCCAGCCCCTGCTGCGGCCGAAAAGAAGAACGCCGAGGTCGTGTCGCTGGACGCGTTTCGCAAGAAGACCTGAGCCGGCGCATGGCCGAGATCGTCAATCTCCGGCAGGCGCGCAAGCGGCTCGCGCGCGCCGCGGCGGCCGATCAAGCCGATGCCAACCGTACGGCTTTCGGCCTTCCGAAGCGCTTGCGGGAGGCGGCGAAGACCGAACGCGAGACGCTCGCGTCGCGCCTCGACGGGCGTAGACTCGGAAAGCCGCAGACCGATGCGGGTGCGAACCCCTCCGCTGATGCGGCGGTCGAAACCTTCACTGCCCCCCTCAAGCCCACCGACCGCACGGCAGATATCCGCTCGGCCAACTGAAAGCCGATGATGATCGTCAAGCGCTCGATCAGCATTCGCGGCCACCGGACGTCGATCAGCATCGAGGACGCTTTCTGGACGCGCCTTCAAACGATTGCCGCCGATCGGCGGACGGCTCTGGCCGCCCTCGTCGCCGGAATCGACACCGCCCGAACACCCGGTACCAACCTTTCCTCCGCCATCCGGCTGTTCGTGCTCGACGAAGCCCTGGCCGCCCGAGGCGAGACTGCACCACCTCGCCCGGCTGCGCCTGTTGCGCACGAGGTGGCAGCGCGCGATTGAGGCGGCTACCACACCGGTCAGGTCCCGTCGGCGTACAACCGAGCGCAGCGCCGGTTGTGGGAGGTCAGATCAGGCCCGTATCGGAAAGCCTATTTCCCGCCGCGCCTTGGGGTGCAGTGCCGCAGTTCGATCAGCGGGGCCATTCGGCGCTGTTTGCAGGACACGCGAAGCGCCTAGGTCGACGCAGGCCCTCCCCTCATCTCACCGAAGCGATCATCTCTCATGAGGGTGACGCGGAGGGCACCACATCCCTTCGACCGGCAACAAGGCAGCGACGTCATCGCCTCCCCGACCCAACGCCTGAGCCTGAGCCTGAGCCTGAGCCTGAGCCTGAGCCTGAGCCTGAGCCTGAGCCTGAGCCTGAGCCTGAGCCTGAGCCTGAGCCTGAGCCTCGGCCTGTAGCGAGGCACACCTTATCCCGGTCCGAACTGCAACGGGTTCTTCACGCCGGGTAGCGAAGGAAAATCCCTCGGCGCTTCGGTCGGCGGCGCGAGTTCGAGCGGCCGGGTGATCTGGTCGGTGTCGAGCGTGCGCCGCTCCGTCGGCGGCGTGGTGGCCTCGCCCGCACCCGCATTGCCGGCAGCGCCGCTGTCGTCTTGCTCAGCCTTTGCCCGGGCTGCCGCGCGTGCCGCCTCGCGAAGGCGCGCCTCGGCAATCGCCTTGGCGGCCGCGGCTTCCTGTTCTGCCTCTGCAGCCGCATCGGCCCTCGCCGCTTCCGCTTCCGCAGCTGCCGCCCTTTCGGCTGCCTGTTGCGCGGCGTCCCGCCGCTCCGCCGCCAACCGGTCCGCCAAGGCCTTCTCGGCAGCCGCTTTCTCGGCGGCGACCTTGTCGGCGGCCACACGGTCGGCCAAGGCTTTCGCCGCCGCGGCTCTTTCAGCCGCTGCCGCGGCCGCCGCCGCCTTCGCCTTGGCCGCCGCTTCTGCCGCCGCGCGTTCCGCTTCGGCCTTGGCCGCGGCCTTCTCGGCTTCGACCCGCGTCGCCTCGGCCCGCGCCTGCTCTTCCTTCAGCCGCACTTCCTCGCGCGCAGCTTCGGCCGCCGCGGCCTCTTGTGCCGCAATCCGGCTGGTCTCGCGCCAGCGGTAGTAGCGCGCCTCGCGCCGCAGCCGCAGCCGCTCCTGCAGCGCCTCCTGCATGGCCTCGACCCGCGCCTGCTCGCGCTCATAGGCGCGAACGGAGAGGTAACTCGCCAGCGGCTGGGCGTCGGCCGTCAGCGCCGGCCGCGCGATCGGACCGGACAGTTGGTAGAGGATGGAAGGCGCCGAGCCCTCCACCGCATCGTCGCCGGCCTGCATGTCGAGCCTCAGATCGGCGGAGACGCTGAGGTCCTTCAGATCAAGCGCCGCGCTGCCCGTCAGCGTCTCGGCGTCTCCCGGCAGCGTGGTCGCCGCGAACCGGGCGACCCCGCCCGCCACGGTGAAGTCGGTCTTCGCCGCCGCCACCGGGTAGCGCGCGCCTTCGTCAAGGTCCGCCACAAGCCTCGACGCGGTATCGGCACCGGGAACAAAACCTTCGGCATCCGCCGCCTTGAGGATCGGCCTGAACATGCCCGGCCGGACGCCGGCAAAGGACGCATCGCTGACGTTCACCGTGCCGGCACCGGTCAGCGACGAGACCAGCGCCCGATAGGACTGCCCGGTGCCGTCGAGCTTGACCGTCGCGTCGATGGCCCCGGCCACGGCTGCGTCGGGCCCGTCCGTGGTGTCCTCTTCCGCCGCCGCGTCGTCGTCTTCCCCCGCACGCCCAAGTGCCAGTGCGCCGGCGTCGATGCCGCTCAGCTGTGCCTGCAGCGAGAGCCCGCCAATGCCGTTGGCGTTGCGCAGCACCGCCTCGCCGGCGACATAGCCGCCGGCGACCGACGCCTGCAGGTTCCGGAACGCCAGCTGCCCGTCGGAGGCGGCGAGGGTCGCCGAGAAATCCCGCGCCGCGACACCGTCTGCCAGCCGCAGCCGCTCCGCCGTCACCCCCAGCGCCATCTCCATCGGCGGCAGCAAAGGCGCGGGAAAGCTCTCCGCCGCGCCGCCAGCGTCTTCCGGCGAGCGGCCGTAGGCCAGCGTCGCGAGCCAAGGCAGCGACAGGTCCCGCGCAAAGACGTTGCCCGTCAGCGGTCCGCCGCTGTCCTTTTCCAGTTCGGCCGAAACCTCGGTGCCGGCGGCCGACCCCGCCAGGTTGCGCAGCGCCAGCGTCTTGCCGTCGAAGGCGAGGTGCGCACCGAGATCGATCGGCAGCGGATCGAGCTGCGACTGGCCGATGGCGGCGCCCGTGGTGATCAGCCAAGGCCCCAAATCCTGGCTTTTGGCGGTGAGGCCGAAATCGGCTGCGGTGATGGCGTTGGCGGCAAGGTCGAACGTGCCCTCGGCATTGAGGTCGGTCCCCGGCGCGCGCAGCGCCGCACTCGCGGCCACCGGCCCGGCGGTTCCCGCCGAGAGGGACAGCTCGAGCTCCAGCGGCGACGGCGCGGGCACCGGCAGCGTCTCCAGCCCGAGCTGACCGAGCAGCGTCGCCGGCACCGTGTTGGAGAGCTTCAGTTCCAGCCCGAAACGCCCGTAGGTCCCTGCGGCATAGAGGCCATTGCCGAGCGAGAGCTGCATCCCGATGTCGGTTCCAGCGGCCTTGCCCGTCAGGTCGGCAGCGAGCGAGGGCTTCTCGCCCGGTGCGTCCTCGACCGTGCGAACCTCGCCGCGCAGGCTCAACGGCCCGAGCGATGGGGCCCGCACCCGCAACGCCTCCAGCGCCGGACTGCGCGGCAGCCGCTGGACGAGCGCCTCCACCAGCCGTTCCGGATCGGCTGCGTCGAGTGCCACGGTCAACCGTCCGGCGATGTCGCTGGCAAGGTCGCCGAGCTCACCGGAGACCTCAAGGTCGGCGCCGTCGACATCGCCGAGGGCGAGCTTGCGGATCGCCAGCTGGCGGCCGTCATAGCCGATGTCGGCATCGATCCGGGCGGCGGTCGCGCCGGCATAGCGCACGGGTCCGGCGGCGATCCTAAGGTTGAGCCGATCGGCCCGCGCCAGTGTGTCGTCCTCGCCGGTGAAGAGGCGCGAGAGCGCGAACAAGGCGTCGAGGTCCATGCTGCCGGCAGTGAAGTCCGCCGTCATCGCGCGGTCCTGCCGTGGTCCGCTCCGCGCCAGGCTGCCGCGCAGCGTATCCCCGCCGACGTCGACTTCCAGATCGCGGAACTGCTGCGCCTCCCGGCTGAGCTCGACCTTGGCGGAGAAGCCCGCCTGCGGCAGGGCGCGGATGGCCGGATCGACCGTCCCGGTCAGCCAGCCGGCGAAGCCCGACGGCTGGCGCGAGGCGACGAGGAGATCGCCTTTGAACTCGATCGCCCGGTCGAGCGTCATCACGCCGGACGCCTCCATCCGGGTCCGTCCCGGCAGTTCGGCACCGAAACGCTCGACCGACCAGCCGGTGTCGGTCGGCGAAACCGTGAAGGCGACGTCGCGGATCGTCGTGTCGCCGGCGACCACGATCGGCAGCGCCACCTTGACCGTCCCGGGGATCCTCGGTTTAGGCACGGCGGCAAACACCGCGCGCGCCGCTTCCAGCCGCTGGTCGAAGGTCACCGTGTCGGGTCGGGCGGTGGCCTTGCCCGCGATCTTGTCGACGTCGACCTGCTCGCCCTTGAGGTCGAGGTCGAAATGCGGCAGCTGCGACAGGCCGATACTGCCGCTGCCGGTGAGGATATAGGGAACCTCGCCACTGCCGGCAGCCAAGCGTATATCGCTCAGCGCCAAGGCATCGGGCGTGCCGGCGATCGCCGAGGTCAGCGCAAAGGGCGGCAGCAGCTTGACCGCCGGCGCGTCCTGGCGGATCGGCGCCTTCTCGGCGGCGGCGAAGGGGTCGACCGACTTCGGCAGCGCAACCGGCAGCGGGCTCGCCACCTGCAGCTTGCCGGCGAGCGTCGGACGGCGCTCCGCCAGATTGACTGAGCCGTCAAAGACGACGCTGGCATCGAGATCCGGCGAGTCGACCGTCAGCTTGAACGGCAGTCCGGTCTCCGGCTGCAGCGGCCCGGACGAGATGCCGAAAGAGAGCGGCTTGCCCCCGGCGGTCAGCGTTCCCGTCCCGCTGAACGGACCGCTCAGCGACTTCGCCGAGAACCGTCCCCCCACGGCGGCGAGATCATAGCTTCGGCCGGTCAGCCCGTTCTCGACGGTGACCGCCCCGTCGACGACCTCGACGTCCTCGAGCACCACCTGTGCCGTCGTCGGCAGGCGTGCGCGGCTTCCGACGAAGGCGAGCCGTCCATCCGCGCCCAGCGGAACCCGCAGCCTTGGGCGGTCCAGCCGCATGGAAAAGATCCGGATCTCGCCCGACAGATAGGGG
Source organism: Mesocryomonas lacus (assembly GCF_055730135.2). Classification (NCBI taxonomy): domain Bacteria; kingdom Pseudomonadati; phylum Pseudomonadota; class Alphaproteobacteria; order Hyphomicrobiales; family Aurantimonadaceae; genus Mesocryomonas; species Mesocryomonas lacus. The sequence continues at coordinate 107,825 of NZ_JBUZWE020000003.1, forward strand.
GCGAGCTCCGCGTCCATGCGAAACTTCGCGATGCTCATCAAGGGCTTGGTGCGGTCGCCCGGATCGGCGACCACGACATCCGAGAATGTCACACTCGGAAACGGCAGCAGGCGGGCGGACGCCTCGCCGCGCACCGTGACGGACTGGCCGAGGATCTGGCTCGCCTCGCGCTCGAAATCGGCGCGGTAGGCGGTCCAGTCGACGAACCAAGGCGCAATCAACACGCCGAGCAGAGCGACGACAAGCAGCCCGCCAATCGCGACAAAGGCTCTGACCAGGGTCCAATCCTCCGCTGAACGACCCCATCCTTCCGGACCTCAGGCCGCTGCTTCCCGACACATCATCGCGGCGCTGAGGCGCACGGCGACAGACGCTCCATCCGATAACCCGGCGGCTTAGCGCCGGGCTCCGGTGACGATAGGCCAGAATGCAGCGGCTTTGTCGATTCAGTCGGCCATGAAGATCTTGCCGGGATTGAGGATATTGCGCGGATCGAGCGCCTGCTTGATCTGCCGCATCACCCCCAGCGCTTCGCCGAGCTCATCCTCGAGATAGCCGCGCTTGCCCTGGCCGACGCCGTGCTCGCCGGTGCAGGTCCCGTCGAACTTCAGCGCCCGCTGCGACAGCCGGGCGATGAAAGCCTCGGCGCGGTCGATCTCCTCCGGGTTCTCGCGGTCGAGCAACAGCGTCACGTGAAAATTGCCGTCGCCGACATGGCCGACGATCGGCGCGATCATGCCGATCTCGGCGATGTCGTCCTGGGTCTCGCCGATGCAGTCCGACAGCGACGAGACCGGCACGCAGACGTCGGTGGCGATCGCCTCGGCGCCCGGCCGCAGCGTCATGCCGGCCCAGTAGAAGTCGTGCCGCGCCTTCCAAAGCTTCGCGCGCTCCTCGGTGCGCGTCGAGCTGGCGAAGGTCCCGCCGCCGTTCTCGGCGGTGATCGCCTCGAAGAACTCGGCCTGCTCCGCCACCGATGCGGCCGAGCCGTGCAGTTCCACGAAAAGGCAAGGCGAGTGCGGCAGGTCGATCTGCGAATAGTTGATCGAGGCCTGCACCGCGAGCGCGTCCAGAAGCTCGATGCGGGCCACCGGAATGCCCGCCTGGATCGTCTGGATCACCGCGTCGCAGGCCTGCCGCACGCTCGGGAACGGGCAGACGCCGGACAGGATGGTGTCGGGAATGCCGTAGAGCTTGAGGTTCAGCTGGGTGATGATGCCGAGCGTGCCTTCCGAGCCGACGAGCAGGCGGGTCAGGTCGTAGCCGGCCGAGGTCTTCTTCGCGCGGCGCGCGGTGCGCACGATCCGCCCGTCCGCCATCACCGCCGTCAGCCCGATCACGTTGTCGCGCATCGTGCCGTAGCGCACCGCGCTCGTCCCGCTTGCCCGCGTCGCGGCCATGCCGCCGAGCGTGGCGTTCGCGCCGGGATCGATCGGGAAGAACAGGCCGGTGTCGCGCAGCTGGGCGTTCAGCGCCTCGCGCGTGATGCCCGGCTGGACCGTGACGTCGAAATCCTCGGGGTTGAGCTGCAGGATCCTGTCCATGCGCGACAGGTCGACGGAGATGCCGCCTTGCGGCGCGTTGACGTGGCCTTCGAGCGACGAGCCGATGCCGAAAGGCACGATCGGGCAGGAATGCTGATGGCAGACCAGCACGAGGTCGCGCACGTCCTCCTCGCTTTCGGCGAAGAACACGGCGTCCGGCATCTGGTTGGGGATGTAGGTCGTCGTGTGCGCATGGGCGCGGCGGACGTCTGCGCCGGTCGAAAGCCGCTCGCCGAACTTTTCCTTCAGGGCCGCCACGGCCGTGGCCGTTCCCGTCCGAGGCTCTACGCTCTCGCGCCTGATGTCGGCCAGTGTCATGCCCGTTCTCCTGCTTTCATGCGACGGGCATGCCATAAAGCGGCGGGGTCGCGCCAGAGGTCTGGGCTGCGGGTTTCCGCCGCTACCGCCACGCCGCCAGTCGACCGGGCTCGTCGCCGCTCAGCGGGTCCATCGCCGGCAGCGCGAGCTGGCCGATCGAGCGCGCCGCGACCACCAGCGCCATCGCGCCGGCGCGGGTGATGGCGCCATTCTGGTCGGGCGGATAGGCGCCGACGACCTGGAAGTCGGGCGAGGCCGACAGCCGCTTGTGCCCGACGCCAGCGGGAATGATCACCGCATCGCCGGGCGTCATCTCCACTTCCTCGCCGGTATCGCCGCCGAAACCGATGCGGGCATGCCCGGCAATGCAGACGAGAACCTCGTGCCCGGCCGCGTGATAATGCCAGTAGTCGTAGACCGTGTAGGTCCACGTCCCCTGCCAGCCGTGGCTGCGCAGGAGATCGTGGACGGCATTCTCCGACAGATCGGGGCCGACAGCCCTCGCCGCGACGATCAGCGGCAGCGTGCTGTTCGGCATCTCGCCGAGCGGATCGGGATGCAGATAGTGCAGCATGGGCCCTCCTCAGCTGAGCTTGGTCCTCAGGAATGTCGTCGTGCGCTCGAAGGCGAGATCGGACGCCGCCTTGTCGTAACGGGCGACTGATGTGTCGTTGTTGAAGGCATGGTTGACGCCATCATAGACGAAGATCTGATGCTCGACGCCTGCCTTCTCGAGGGCATCGCGGTAGGCGGGAATGCCGGCATTGATCCGGTCGTCGAGGCCGCCATAGTGCAGCATGACCGCAGCCTTGATCTTCACCACATCCTCGGCCTTCGGCTGGCGGCCGTAATAGGCGACGCCGGCGGCGAGGGCAGGATCGGCGACCGCGAGATCGTTGACGAGACCGCCACCCCAGCAGAAGCCGACGGCGCCGACCTTGCCGTTGACGCCGTCGGCCTTCGTCAGCCAGTCCGCCGACGCCTGTGCGAGCCCGACGGTCTGCGAGGGATCGAGCGTGCCGATGAGGTCGCGTGCCTTGTCCTCGTCCGGCGGGGTGCCGCCGTTCGCCGACAGGAAGTCCGGCGCCAGCGCCACGAAGCCGGCCTTGGCGAGCTGCCGTGCCACATCCTGGATATGCCCGTTGAGGCCGCGGTTCTCGTGGATCACCATGACGCCGGGAAGCGAACCCGCCGCATCCTTCGGCCGCGCGAGATAGGCCTTCATCTCGGTCTCGCCGGCGCTGAAGAGGACCCAGGACGTCTCGATGCCGGGATCGCCCTCCGGCACGATCGCCGCCTCGGCGTTGGAGGCCCCCAGCATCGGCGCGATCGCGGCGGCAGCGGCCGCCGAACCGGCAAGGCCGGTCAGCTTCTGCATGAAGCCCCGTCGGTCGAGCGTCAGATGGGTGTACTCGTCATAGGCGTTGATCATCGCCTGGGTGATGGCGGGCGTCTTGGTCATCTCGTCTCTCCCTGGTTTGGTCCTCAGCTTAAATGCTGACCCCGCCGGATCAACCACGGCGCGACCAAATATCTGGAAGATTGCCGCAGATGGCAGCGCCCGCGCCGGAGGACGGCGGGAACCGAGGTGTGACCGCGTTCCCCTAGTGTTCCGGCGGGCGGCCGATTAGATAGGGGATATGAGCGATTCCAGCATTCCCCGCCGGCCCGACGGCGCGTCCCGGCCCGACGGCGAGAGCCGGCCCCCGGCCCCCCGCGCCGGCGGCATCGCGGCGCGCGCGCTGGCGGCCCGCGGCGGACCGAAAGCGCCGGACTATCTCGAGGGCCTCAACGCCGAACAGCGGGCCGCGGTCGAGGCGACCGAGGGGCCCGTGCTGGTGCTCGCCGGCGCCGGCACCGGCAAGACGCGGGTGCTGACCACCCGCATCGCCCACATCCTTGCCACCGGCAAGGCCTTCCCCAGCCAGATCCTCGCGGTGACCTTCACCAACAAGGCGGCGCGCGAGATGAAGACGCGCATCGGGCTTCTCGTCGGCGGCGGCGCGGTCGAGGGCATGCCCTGGCTCGGCACCTTCCACTCCATCGGCGTCAAGATCCTGCGCCGGCACGCCGAGCTGGTCGGGCTGAAGTCGAACTTCACCATCCTCGACACCGACGACCAAATCCGGCTGATGAAGCAGCTGATCCAGGCCGAGAAGCTCGACGACAAGCGCTGGCCGGCACGCGCCTTCGCCGGCCTCGTCGACGGCTGGAAGAACAAGGGCCTGACGCCGAAGGACATTCCCGAGGGGGATGCGCGCGCCTTCGCCAACGGCCGCGGCCGCGAGCTCTACCAAGCCTATCAGGACCGTCTCGTGGCGCTCAACGCGACCGATTTCGGCGACCTCCTGATGCACCCGATCGCCATCTTCCGCGCGCATCCCGACGTCCTCGCCGACTACCACCGGCGGTTCAAGTACATCCTGGTCGACGAGTACCAGGACACCAACATCTCGCAATACCTCTGGCTCCGCCTCCTCGCCCAGCGCCCGAAGCGGCGGGATCAAGCACCTCAGAACGCGCCGATCTCCCCCCTTGAGGGGGAGATGCCTGGCAAGGCAGAGGGGGGCGCGCGAGATGCAGCGCTTGCCGATAGCGCAACGGTGGAGGTGGGCGGCAGCTCGCCCCCCTCTGGCCTGCCGGCCATCTCCCACTCAAGGGGGGAGATCGAGGCGTCGGCGTACGACGACCTCGTCGACGACGGCGACAACACCCCTCCCCCCTGGGGCGAAGTGGCAACCGGCTCGTCGGCCGTAGCGGCTGCGCAAGCCGAGCCCCGCCGCGACAGCGCGAGCGATAGCGTCAACATCTGCTGCGTCGGCGACGACGACCAGTCGATCTACGGCTGGCGCGGCGCGGAGGTCGACAACATCCTGCGTTTCGACAAGGATTTCCCTGGCGCCACCGTCATCCGCCTCGAGCGCAACTACCGCTCCACCGCCCACATCCTCGGCGCGGCGTCCAAACTCATCGCGCACAACGAGGACCGCCTCGGCAAGACGCTGTTCACCGAAAAGTCCGACCCCGCCGACGACAAGGTCGAGGTGCATGCCGGCTGGGATTCGGAAGAGGAAGCGCGCGGCGTCGGCGAGGAGATCGAGCAGCTTCAGCGCCAGGGCCATAAGCTCAACGACATGGCGATCCTGGTGCGCGCCTCATTCCAGATGCGCGAGTTCGAAGACCGCTTCGTCACCCTCGGCCTCAACTACCGCGTCATCGGCGGCCCGCGCTTCTACGAGCGGCAGGAGATCCGCGACGCGCTGGCCTATTTCCGCATCGTGGTGCAGCCGGCCGACGACCTCGCCTTCGAGCGCATCATCAACACGCCGAAGCGTGGCCTCGGCGACGCCGCCATCCGCTTCCTGCACGACCACGCGCGGGCCCGCGGCATCCCGATGATGGCCGCCGCAGAAGAGGTTGCCGCCACCGAGGAATTCAAGCCGAAACCACGGAAATCGCTGCAGGAGGTGGTGGCCAACTTCCAGCGCTGGTCCGGCCTCCTCGCCACGATGAAGCACACCGACCTCGGCGAGATGATCCTCGAGGAGAGCGGCTACACCGAGATGTGGCAGAACGACCGCTCGGCCGAGGCGCCGGGACGGCTCGAAAACCTCAAGGAGCTAATCCGCTCCATGGACCTCTACGAGAGCCTGCCCGGCTTCCTCGAGCACGTCTCGCTGGTGATGGACGCCGAGCAGAACGCCGAGCTCGACGCCGTCTCGATCATGACGCTGCATTCGGCGAAGGGCCTCGAATTCGAGACGGTGTTCCTCCCCGGCTGGGAAGAGGGCCTCTTCCCGCACCAGCGCGCGCTCGACGAGGGCGGGCGCTCCGGCCTCGAGGAGGAGCGACGGCTCGCCTATGTCGGCATCACCCGCGGCAAGAAGCGGGTGAAGATCTGGTTCGTCTCCAACCGGCGCATCCACGGCCTCTGGCAGTCGACCATCCCCTCGCGCTTCCTCGACGAGCTGCCGGAGGCGCATGTCGAGGTGATGGAGCCCTCGACCTCCTATGGCGGCTACGGCGCCGGCGGCATGGGCGGCTACGGCGCCTCGCGCTGGGACGCCGACGCTTTCTCCACCACCTCCTACCAGACCCCCGGCTGGAAGCGGGCACAGGCCGCACGCGCCCAGCAAGGCGGCGGCGCCGCCGGCGGCCGCGACACCGCCTGGGGCAACCGCTCCGGCCCGAAGGACACCGCGATCAGCTACGGCGAGCGCGGCGCGACCGGCGCCAACCCGCGCAGCAACGTCTCCGCCAAGGCCGACCGCTACGCCGCCGAAAGCGCCAAAAAGGCCGGCTTCGAGGACCACGAGTTCTCGCAGGTCCCGCCCGACGACGACGACGAGTTCGGTGCGAGCGAGGGCAGCGGCTCTTCGCACGGATACAGCAATACGTCCGGCCCGTCCGCCGGTGCGCGCCACCCCGCCGGCTCCCCCGCCGGCGCGCGCGGCACCAGTGCCCGCAATGCCGCCGGCAGCGGCGGCCAGCCCGGCTTCAGCGACGCCACCGGCTTTGCCGGCCGCATGCAGCCGCCGGCCCGCGGCAGCGTCTCGCCGGGCTCCAACCAGCCGCCGCCACGCCAGGGCTTCCACGCCGCCGCGCGCGCCGGCGGCCCGCGCGAGATCCAGGGCGAGCTGGTGGCCAAATCCGTCATCCAGGAGGCCAGCCGCTTCACCATCGGCGACCGCGTCTTCCACCTGAAATTCGGCAACGGCACCGTCGCGGTCGTCGAGGGCAACAAGCTGACCGTCGACTTCGACCGCGCCGGCCAGAAGCGCGTGCTGGACGGGTACGTGCAAGGGGCGTGAGGGTCGGCAGGATGCGATGCCGGCGCTCCTCTGTCCTTCGAGGATAAGCCGGCGGCAGCGGATCAGCAGCGATGCAGGCTCGCCGCGCAGCGACACAAGGCCGCCGATCCGCCGTGGCTCGCGCGACGACGCATCATGTCCTCCGCAATCTTACTATTACCTCGGCACGAAGCTGCCGTCGTCAAGCTTGTTCAGGATACTAGCTGCCTCCCCACTATAGGGGGGCACCCGCCAGTCACGAAGTTGCTGCAGTACCTCCCGGGCCTCCGTTGGTACGACGGCCAACGTCGCCAAGGCGGCATACAGCCTCACCCGAAGATTGATATCGTCGTAGAGTTTGACAAGCAGCCGCCGTTGATCTCCTTCGCGCGATTGAAGCTCCTTTTTGAGACTCATCCGATCAAAAAACAGTCTGTTGTATCTTGCAGTAGCACCTTCGATCTCTGCTTCATCCTGAGCTAGGCATATGTCGCGAAATATTCCCACCAGCACCGGAGCGCTTGCGCTCGCCAATCCTTCTGTCCTCATGGCTTAAGAACCTCTTCCTCGATCATTCGTTCGATACCAATAGAAAACCTTTCGTCCCATGATTTTCCGCGAAGATAATCCCTTGGGGCAAGCTCTCCATATTCCTCATTAATACGCGCGAACCAGCCCGTTATCGCGTGATGCTTGTACTTCGGAAGGCGGACCAGATTTTGGGGACCGTTAACAATGGAGTTAGGGAAACCGTCTTTCAGTGCGGAAGCCTCCTCGACAATATGATGAATCTCGTAGCCCGACTTCCTTGAAGAGGCGAGCCGCCGCAGTTCGTCGAGTGATTTTGGCGCATCGAAATAGCTCTCGATCTCCGGATAGTACGCGTTCAGCCATTCAACGAGTTCGACCACATCGACGACCAGCCCAAGCGGCCCCAGCAGACGACGCGCCGCAGCCTTAGCCATCCAGCGCGCGAGCGCCTTGGCGACGCGAATGCGCTGGTGTTCCGTCGGCGGCCGGTCCTTCGGAATCTGAGGTGGGTCCTCCAGCGGCGGGCCGCCGTTGTGACCCGTGCCAGGTGACGGCGGCCGCAGCCGCGGCACTTTCGGCGGCGTCTTCGGGTCGCCCGACGGCAGCTGTCGGGTAATGTAGACCTCGACCGCGGCCGTCCGGGTTCCTCCCCGGCGCCTTCCCTCGTCCCGCCATTGCCCGCTGATGTCGCCGCTGCCCTTCGGCCAGCGGGGCTGACTTTCCCGGTATCCGGACTTCAACGTCAGCCGGCGCAGGGTGGCGAACGCGAGCAGCACCTGTAGGCCGCGACACTCCATCCGCTGCGCCAGCAGCGCGTGGAGTGTCTCGAAGTATTCCCTTCCTGCCCCCATCAAACCCTCCCGTTGCGTTTCCGGATTTTATTCCTGTGCAGCGGGGAGACGGAAAACTTTCAGGAGGGGCACATTTGAAGTCTCTACCCTGCCCAAAAGCACTGAAAGTTTAAAAAGCCGGCGCCTGCATAGGCGCAAACATCGCATCGCTCGCGATCAAAGCCGGTGGATCTCCAAAACCCTAGATACCTAAATAAGATTAATTTCCTTTATCCGCCCTTCCCCGCTATCTTCCCCTCACCGCCGTTCCCGCGAGGGACGCGAGTGATCACCGGGATCGCTCGGGGGATGGCGGGCGGTGTCCGGGCGTCGCTCTCTCCGGGGAGCGGCGGCCGGCCTCCCCGGCGAGGCCGCCCTTGGCACGGGCGGCGGCGGCGGCATCCGGTGGCGGCGCGCCCGTGGCAACGGCGCGGCAGCGGCGGAGTGGGAGGATGGGCGGAGCGTCGGGCGGCCGGACAGGTCCCCACAGCTCGGCCGGGCGCTGCGCGGAACGCCGGAGGCGCTTCGCTTTCATCCAACCCCACGCCTCCGGCGCCCGCCGTCTCTTCGGAGCGTCGGGACGGATGCGGGAACCCCTGCAAAACCCAGCTCGAACGCGAGGGCGGGAGCCCTTCGCTTGCCCGCCGCAAGGAAAGTCCGACCAGCCTCGATGCCCTGGCGCCCCCTCGCGGCTCGGTCCGCCGCCCCGGCTCTCAGCCGGTGACGGCGCCGATCGCGACCGGCGCCGGCGCCGTACCGCGGGTGATCCAGCCCTCGCCGCTCCATTCGCGCACGGCGATGTCGATCCGCTGCGGGCCGATGGCGACGAGGTTGTAGGCGTTCGGCTCGCCGCGCAGCCGGGTCGAGATCGAGGTCGAGGCCTGCGCGACGATCATCGCCGGTGCGCCCGCCTCGCCAAGGACGACGAGACCCGGCGGGTGATGGCGGACGTAGGACATGTGGAAATGCCCGGAAAGCACCAGCCGCACGCCCAGCCGGGCGAATGTCGAAAGCGCGAGATCGGCTCGCTTGACCAGGCGGATCGACACCGGCACCTCCGGCTGCATCAGCGGATGGTGCGCGACGACGATGCGCACGGCGCCCGGCGCGCTGGCCGCGAAGCGCTGCTCGAGCCGCTCGAGCTGGCGCCGTCCAATCGAGCCGTTCGCCCAGTTCCAGCCCGGCCGCACCCGCCGGGCGGTGTTCAGTCCGGCAATGGCGAGAGGACCGATCTCGCGGAACGGCTCGAGGTCGTCGGCGATGAACTGGCGGTACCGCCCATAGGCGTCGGCGAAGCGCTTGTAGACATTGCGCGCCGGCACGTCGTGATTGCCGGGCACCGCGAAGACGGGCGCCGTCAGGCGATCAAGGAAGGCGCGGGCCGCCGCAAATTCTCGCCGGCTGCCGATCTGCGCAAAATCCCCGCTGATCACCACGAGATCGGGCGCCTGCTCCTCGACGTCGGCGAGCAGCGTTTCGGCAAGCCTCGTATCGTGACGGCCAAAATGCAGGTCGGAGAGATGCGCGATGCGGAACGTGTCGGCCAAAAGGTCCCTCTTCCGGTGTCGCCGCTCGTCACCGCTGTGCTGGACGGGGTTTTCCGGGAGAACCCGACATCCGCGCCCGGATTAGCGCGTCCTGGCGAATTCGTGAAGATGCGGGCATCCGGCAGGGATCGACGTTGGGCCGCTTGCGCGCGGTAACTTTACGTTAACCCTGCACCGCGGGTCGGCGCGGCAAACGTCCGCCCCAGGCTCCCTTCAGGAACCGTTCATGTGGGGAATGGTTAGTCGAAGAACATCCAATGACAAAATCGGAGAACAGGCATGCGCATTTTCAGGTCGCTGGCGACCAAGGTTTTGGCGGTAGCACTGGCATTCTCGGTGGTCCCGGCGGCAATTCCGTCGAACGTTCCGGTGGTCGGCATCAGCAAGGCCGAGGCACGTGATCATGGCGGACGCCGCTATCACGGCGGCAGAAGCTATGGTGGCGGGCGCCATTACCGCGGTGGCCGTTCCTACCGTGGGGGCCGCTCGTACCGCGGTGGTCGCTACTACGGCAACAACCGCCGCTACTACAACCGGCGCCACCACCGCAACAACAGCGGCGCGCTGATCGGCGGGGCGATCCTCGGCCTCGGCGTCGGCGCGGCGATCGCCAACTCGAACCAGCCACGCGCCTATCGCGGCGGCAGCTATGCCGTCCGCAGCCAGGCTTGGTACGATTCCTGCGCCGCCCGCTATCGCAGCTTCGATCCGCGCAGCGGCACCTATCAGCCGAACAACGGCCCACGCCGCATGTGCCGCTAACCGGCACTGACACGATCGACCCTTCAGAAGGCCCCGCGAGTTTTTCGCGGGGCCTTTTTCATTGCGCTATCGAAGGTGCGACCACGCCGTACTTCACTGGCGACGAGCGATGACCTTCTCAGAATCCCGGACGGGAAATTCGTCACCTGGCGCGGAAAAATCCGTGCGTGTTCTTGGCAGAGACGCTGGATAATTCTCCTGCAGGAAACCCATCATCGCCTCGCGTACTTCGCAGCGAAGATCGAAAGCCTTGCCGGAATTGTGCGCGCTGACGAGCATGCGGATCTCCACCGTGCTCTCCTTGAAGTCCGTCACCTGCAGATTGACGACCTTGCCGTCCCAGAGCGGCGAGGCCCGTGCGATCTCTTCGAGCTTCGTGCGCAACGCGGCCACGGGGACGGTGAAGTCGGTGTAAAGGAAGACGCTGCCGATCAGCGCCGAGCCCTCTCGCGTCCAGTTCTGGAACGGCTTCTCGATGAAGTGGCTGAGCGGGACGATCAGGCGCCGCCAGTCCCAGAGACGGACGACGACGTAAGTCGCTGTGATCTCCTCGACATTGCCCCATTCGCCCTCGACCAGAAGCGCGTCGTCGATCCGGATCGGCTGGGTGATCGCCAGCTGGATGCCGGCGACGAGGTTCTTCAGGATCGGCTGGAGGGCGAGGCCGGCGACAAGGCCCGCCGCACCCGCCGAAGCGAGAAGGCTGACGCCATACTGGCGAACGCTGTCGAAGGTCATCAAAGCGGCCGAGACCGTCACCACGAGGATCAGCGTCTCGGCGACCCGCTGCAGGATCCGCGACTGCGTGGCGTGCTTGCGGGCGAGAAGATTGTCCTCGGAGTCCAGCTTGAACCGGCGGAGGTGAATGGTCGTCCAGATCTGCAGCGCCGTCCGCGCGAACCAGCCGACGAGGATGACGAAGGCGACCGTCGTCAGGCGGGCGACCACGACGGCGGCCTCGTAGGGCAGCGGTGCCGCGGGCGCCACCGCCGCAACGGCCAGCGTCATGAAGGCCAAGCGCGTCGGGTTCTTGGTCCGTGACACCAGCGAGCGGGTGAACAGGCTGCGGGTCTGCACGATCCGCATGACCGACCGGAAGACGATCCGGTGCAGTCCCCAGGCCAGAAGCACCACCACGCAGAGGATGATGGTGCTGGAGACCCAATCCGGCGCCCAGGACAGGTAGCGGTCGATCTCGATCGGAAGTTCGTCCATGCTGGCCTCGCTTTTCCAATCCCTTCCAAAGGGCCCGCGAGTCCGAACCGTTCCGCACCGCAGCATGCCGATTTCGCAAATGCAGTATGCGGGAAGGCCATCACGCCCGAGGGCAGCCAGTGCTCTCCCCCGCACGCTCAAGGGCTCTTATAGACGGTGCAACCGTAGTGGCCGGCGGGACTTAGGCCTTCCCGTCCACTGCCCGGTCAGCATTCCAGTGGCGCCGTTGCAGTCGACAGCCATGCCCCTGTCTCGGCATCGACGATGGGCGTCAGCAAGGCCGCGACCTCCGCATGATAGCCGTCGATCCAGGCGCGCTCGCTGGCGTCGAGCAGGCCGGGAACGATCAGCCGCCGGTCGATCGGGGCGAAGGTCAAGGTGGAGAACGAATGCATCGGCAGGTCGCCACCCTCCGGAACTTCGGCGGGTTCGATGTGGATAAGGTTCTCGATCCGGATGCCGAAAGCCCCCTCGCGGTAGTAGCCCGGCTCGTTCGACAGCATCATGCCGGCCTCCAGCACCGCCATGCCGCGCTTCGAGATCGACTGCGGCCCCTCGTGCACCGCAAGGTAGGAGCCGACGCCGTGTCCGGTGCCGTGCGCATAGTCGCAGCCGGCCTTCCACAGCGCGATGCGGGCCAGCGGGTCGAGGTCGACGCCGCGGGTGCCCTTCGGGAAGCGGGAGGTGGAGATGGCGACCATCCCCTTCAGCACCAGCGTGAATTTTTGGCGCATCTCCTCCGTCGGCGTGCCGATCGGCACGGTGCGGGTGATGTCGGTGGTGCCGTCCTGGTACTGCGCCCCGGAGTCCAGCAGGAACAACTCGCCCGCACCGAGCATCCGGTTGCTCTCGCGGTTGACGCGGTAGTGGACGATCGCGCCATTCGGCCCGGAGCCCGAAATGGTGTCGAAGGAAATGTCGCGCAGCGCCATGCCGTCGGCGTCGCCCGCCTTCCGGCGAAAAGCCTCCAGTGTTTCGGCGGCGACGATTTCGCTCACCGTCCCCGGCGTCTGGCGGTCGAGCCAGCACAGGAATTGCGTGATCGCGGCACCGTCGCGGCGATGGGCGGCGCGGGAGCCGGCCAGTTCCACCGCGTTCTTGATCGCCCGCGGCAGCCGCGCCGGGTCGGTGCCCTTCAGGACCGTCGCCCCGCCCTCCTCCACCAGCGTAGCAACCCGCGCCGCCGCCAGCTGCGGGTCGAGCATCACGGTGCCGCCGAGCTTTCGCAGCGCCGGCTCGAAGGCAGCGGGCTCGGCAAGATCGGCGAGGCCGTTGAGATAGGCCCGCGCGGCCGCATCGAGCTTGTCGGGATCGATGAAGAGGCTCGGCCGCCCCGCCGCCCGCAGCACCGCGAAGGCCAGCGGCAAAGGGGTGTGCGAGACGTCGGTGCCGCGAATGTTGAAGACCCAGGCGATCGAGGACGGATCGGTGAGGACGACGCTGTCGGCGCCCTCCCGTGTCAGCACGGCGGAGAGCGCCGCCAGCTTTTCGGCCGCGGGCACCCCGGCATAGCGCTCGGGATGCGGGCTGACCGCGCCCTTCGGCGGCGCCGGCCGGTCGTTCCACAGCCGGTCGACCGGGTTGCCGGCGAGCGTCACCAGCGCGCCACCCTTCGGCTCCAGCGCCTCGGAGAGCTGGCGCACCTCCGCCAGCGTATGCAGCCAGGGATCGATGCCGATCTTCAGGCCGCCCGCATGCTCCTTGAGGAAGGCCGGCAGCGAGGTCTCGACCGAGTTCCACGGCTCGAACACCTTGAGGTCGACCTGATCGCGCACCTGCAGCGTATAGCGCCCGTCGACGAAGATTGCGGCGCGGTCTGCCAGCACCAGCGCGACGCCGGCCGAGCCGGTGAAGCCGGTCAGCCAGGCCAGCCGGGCGGCCGAGTCCGGGATGTACTCGCCCTGGTGCTCGTCGGCGCGGGGGATGACGAAGCCGTCGATCCCCTGATCGGCCATGATCTGACGCAGCCGCGCGACCCGGCCGGCGCTCTGGCTGAAGTCGATGGCGTCGTCGAAGTTCTGGAACATGGAAATCCTCGCATCGCATCGGCCGGCACCGGCCCGCCGGCCTTAGACCATATCCGCCGTTGCCATGGAAAGTACCGAGGCCGTCCCGCCCGGCAAGCTTTGCCACCCACCGAACCAGGCATGGACACTCCCGCCCCGGCGTTTTTAAGTAAGGCGAAGCAGTGCCGGCGCCGGCCTATCGGCCCGTCCCGACAGTTCCCTGAGGAGAACCGCATGCCGACGATCCATACGCAGGACGGCACCGAAATCTTCTACAAGGACTGGGGCAGCGGACAGCCCATCGTCTTCCATCACGGCTGGCCACTCTCGGCCGACGACTGGAACAGCCAGATGCTGTTCTTCGTGCAGCACGGCTTTCGCGTCATCGCGCACGACCGTCGGGGCCACGGCCGCTCGGGCCAGACGACCACCGGCAACGAGATGGACACCTATGCCGACGATGTCGCCGCGCTCGCAGCGGCGCTTGACCTCCAGAACGCCGTGCACATCGGCCATTCCACCGGTGGCGGCGAAGTCGCGCGCTATCTCGGCCGGCACGGCACCAGCCGCGTCGCCAAGGCCGTGCTCATCGGCGCCGTGCCGCCGATCATGCTGAAGACGGAAGCCTATCCCGGCGGCTTGCCGATGGCGGTCTTCGACGGCCTGCGAAAGGCGCTGGCGGACGACATGGCCCAGTTCTACCGCGACCTCCCGGCAGGTCCCTTCTACGGCTACAACCGCGCCGGCGCGAAGGTCTCCGAGGGCGTGAGGGAGAACTGGTGGCGGCAAGGCATGATGGGCTCGATCCACGCTCATTACGAGTGCATCAAGGCCTTCTCCGAGACCGACTTCACCGAAGACCTGAAGTCGATCGACGTGCCGGTGCTCGTGATGCACGGCACCGACGATCAGATCGTCCCCTACGCCGCCTCGGCCCCGCTTGCCGCAAAACTGCTGCCGAAAGGAACGTTGAAAACCTATGAGGGCTTTCCGCACGGCATGGCCACCTCCCATGCGGACGTGATCAACGCCGACATCCTGGCCTTCCTCAGAAGCTAGAAAGCCGGGCGCCATGCACGACGCCCGAGGGGCGCTCCGTCTTCCGAAACCTCGGCCGGTTCAGCCGAAACGTGCCAGCGAAAGCGCCGGCTGGGCAGGCTCGCGGCCGGTCATCAAGCCGGCAACGCGCTCCCCGGTCAGCGGGCCGAGCGTCAGGCCGAGATGCTGGTGGCCGAAGGCGTAGAACAGGTTTGCGGCCTGCGGGGCTCGGCCGATGGCGGGGAGATAATCGGGCAGCGTCGGCCGCGCCCCGACCCAGCGGCTGAAGGGGGCTGCCACTGGCAAGCCGAGCTCGGCGACGTGTCGTTCCAGCGTCTCCCACCGGCGCGGACTGCCGGGTTTGTCGAAGCTGCCGAACTCGACGAAGCCGGCCGCCCGGAGGCCGCTCTCGAACGGCGTGACGATCATCGACCGCTCCTCGAACACCACCGGCGGCAGGCCTTCCGGCCAGCGGTGGTCGGCGGCCTGGATGTGATAGCCGCGCTCGGCGATGATCGGCACCGACAGGCCGAGCGGCCGCAGAAGCTCGCCGGACTCGACGCCCGCAGCGATCAGCAGCGCTTCCGGCGACAGCTTGGCGCCAGAAGCAAGATGCAGCACCGCCTTGCCGTCCTCCAGCCCGACGCCCCGAACGAGGCCGGCAAGGACGGTGCCACCCGCTGCCGCGAACGCCTGTCGCAACCCCGCCATCACAGCGCCGGGATCGGTGACCTTGCCGGTGTTCTCGAAGATGACCGCGGCCGTCGGCGGCTGTGCCATCACGCGGCCGAGCGCGGCCCGCTCGGCCGCGTCCGCTACATGGAAACGTGCCGTCCCGGTATCGGCCCGCTGCCAGGCGGCGACGCCGGCAGCGGCGGCGCGGGGATCATGCCAGACGACGGCATGGCCGTTCTCGATGAGGACACCCTCTGCGCCAAGGCTCCCCGCCAGACGATGCCAGGCCGGCATCGCCCCGGCCAGCAGCCCCACCAACACCGCATGGCCCTCGGCGTGACGGGCCGGCGTCGAGGCCCTTGCGAGGCGCAGCGCGAAGGGCAGCCAGCGCCGGACGTCGCTCGGCGGCAGCGACAGCGCCCCGCCGCGCACGGTCAGCCGGCGCGGCGCGGACGTCAGTGTCGCCATCGACGCCAGCGGCACCACCTGCTCGATCGCGACATGGCCGGCATTCCCCCAGGATGCCGGCGGCACGGCGCGCGCGGGATCGACGAGCAGCACCGGAACGCCCTGCCGCTGGAGCGCCAGCGCCGAACACAGGCCGACGATGCCGCCGCCCACCACCACCGTCCGCTTGTCGCCCACTTGACACCCTCCGCTTCACAGTATCGTATATATTATACGATTTTGAGATCAAGAGGAGCCCGAGATGGCGAAGACCGGTTGGCATGGCGTATTTCCCGCAGTCACGACGCAGTTCCGCGAGGACATGTCGGTCGACGTCGAGGCGACGCAGGGCGTGCAGGATGCGCTGGTGCGCGACGGCGTCAACGGCCTGATCCTGATGGGCACCTGCGGCGAGAACAATTCGCTCGACGGCGAGGAGAAGCGCACGATCCTGAAGGCCGCCGTCGAGGTGGTCGCCGGCCGCGTGCCGGTGCTGACAGGCGTCTCCGAGTTCGACACCCGCCGGGCCGTCGCCTATGCCAAGGACGCCGAGAAACTCGGCGCCGACGGCCTGATGGTGCTGCCGGCCATGGTGTACGTGCCGAAGCCCGCAGAGCTCGTCGCCCACTTCCGCGCCGTTGCCGAAGCGACCAGCCTGCCGATCATGCTCTACAACAACCCGCCGGCCTACCGCGTCAACATCGGCGCCGACGTGCTGCGGGCGCTGGAGGACGTGCCGAACATCCTCGCGGTCAAGGAAAGCGCCCCGGACCCGCGCCGCTTCACCGACCTCATCAACGATTTCGGTGATCGCTTCGACCTCTTCGCCGGCCTCGACGACGTCGCGCTGGAAGGGCTGATGCTCGGCGCCAAGGGCTGGGTCTCCGGCCTGACCAGCGCCTTCCCGGCCGAGTCGGTCCAGCTCGTCGCCGCCTGCGACCGCGGCGACTGGGAGACCGCGCGCATGATCTACCGCTGGTTCATGCCGCTCCTGCACCTCGATGCCGAGCACGACCTCGTGCAGTCGATCAAGCTGGCCGAGCAGATCATGGGCCGCGGCTCCGAGCGCGTGCGTATGCCCCGCATGCCGCTCACCGGCGAGCGGCGCGCGGAAGTGACGGCGATGGTCGAGAAGGCCGCGGCGACCCGGCCGACGCTGACCATGTCCAAGGCCGCCTGATGCGCCACACCTTCTTCTGCATCGACGGCCATACCGCCGGCAATCCGGTGCGGCTGGTGGTCGGCGGCGCGCCGCTGCTGCAGGGAAGCTCGATGTCGGAGCGCCGCCAGGATTTCCTGGCGCGCTTCGACTGGATCCGCACCGGCCTCTGCTTCGAGCCACGGGGCCACGACATGATGTCGGGCGGCTTCCTCTACCCGCCGACGCAAGCGGACACCGACATCGGCATCCTGTTCATCGAGACCAGCGGCTGCCTGCCGATGTGCGGCCACGGCACCATCGGCATGATCACTTTCGGGCTCGAGCATGGCCTGATCCAGCCGCGCACGCCGGGCCGGCTGCGCGTCGAGGTGCCGGCCGGGGTGATCGACATCGGCTATGCCACCGAGGGCGCCAAGGTGACCTCGGTGAAGATCACCAACGTTCCCGCCTACGTCGCCGCGCGCGGCATCGAAATCGACGTGCCGGACTTCGGCCCGCTGACCGTCGACGTCTCCTATGGCGGCAACTACTACGCCATCGTCGAGCCGCAGGGCGCCTATGCCGGGCTCGACGCGCTCGGCGCGAGCCGCATCGTCGAACTGTCGACGCTGGTGCGCAACCTTGTCCGGCAGAAATTCGAGCCGGTGCACCCGCTCGACCCGACCATCCGCGGCGTCAGCCACGTGCTCTGGGCGGACGTGCCGCGCGGCGACGGCGCCGATGGTCGCAATGCCGTGTTCTACGGCGACAAGGCGATAGACCGCTCGCCTTGCGGCACCGGCACTTCAGCCCGACTCGCCCATCTTGCCGCTACCGGCCGCCTCCAGCCCGGGCAGACCTTCGTGCACGAGAGCTATATTGGCAGCCGCTTCGTCGGTACCGTGGAGGCCGAAACGACGCTTGGTGGCGAGACCGCGATCGTGCCGTCGATCGAGGGATCGGCTGTGGCCACCGGCTTCAACACGATCTGGATCGACCGCGAGGATCCCTTCTGGCAGGGCTTCCAGGTCGTCTGATGAGCCTGATCGTCAAGACGGCGCTGGCCGACCGCATCGTCGACATCCTCCGGGACCGGATCATCGCCGGCAGCATTCCCGCGCATGCGGCGATCCGCCAGGATGCGCTGGCGACCGAGCTCGGCGTCTCGAAGATCCCGCTGCGCGAGGCCTTCGCCAAGCTCGAACAGGACGGGCTCGTGCTGTCGGAGATGAACCGCGGCTACTTCGTGCGGCCGCTCTCGGCCATTGAGGCCGAGGACGTCTTCGACCTGCGCCTGAAGATCGAGCCGGATGCCGTCGGCGCCGCGTCGCAAAGGCTGACGCCGGACGACATCGCGCAGGCGCGCGCTGCGCTGGACGGGCTGAACCGCGCCGCGCGGGACCACAGCACCAGCGCCGGCACGCTGAACCGCGCCTTCCACATGGCGCTGATCCGGCCGGGCGGGCGCCCGGTGACGGTGCAGACGGTGGAGCGGCTGCAGGTGATCGCCGAACGCTACGTCGTCAAGCATCTCGAACCCCGCGGCCGCGCCGAGCGGGCCATCGACGAGCACGAGACGCTGTTCGACGCTTGGGCGGCCGGGTTGAGAAACGAAGCCGCAAGGCTCAGCACCGCCCACATCGCCAGCACCTGCGACGATCTCGACGCCGAACTTCGGCGGGCCGCGGCAAACGCCTGAACGGCGCTTGCGCCGCTCCCTCCCCGCGCCGCGGCCGAAACGGGTTGACGACCTCTCGCAAGAGGAATACCAGACTGATAGCCTAGCTAACTAGTTTGGACATCCGCCATGTTGTCGCTCGAGGATTTCGGCCTCAAGCTCCACCTCCTCTCGCGGCTCCTTCGCCGGGAGATCGATGTGCTGCTGGAACCGCACGGCCTCTCCGAGGCGAGCTTCCTGCCGGTGCGCTATCTCGCCCGCTTCGGCGAGGGCCTGCGGCAGGTGGAACTTGCCGAGGCCATGGGGATCGAGGGCCCGACCCTCGTGCGGGTGCTCGACCAGCTGGTGAAAGCCGGTCTCGTCGAGCGGATCGACGATACGATCGACCGCCGGGCCAAGCGCGTCCATCTCACCACCGAAGGCGAGGCCTTTCACCGGCGTTTCCAGGAAACTCTGCGGGAGCGTCGGCAGATCCTGTTTGCCGGGGCGACCGCCGAGGATCTGGAGGCGGCGCTGCGCGTCTTCGATGCGCTGGAGATGACGCTGCGAAAAAGCCGCTCGTCCTGATCTTTTCCCAGTCTTTTTCAAGCCGGAACCAACGCCGCCAAAAGCGCAGCGATACCGGTCCAACTTTGTGTGTGTAAGGAGAATTCGATGATAGCGGTCATGACAGGCTGGGTTGTCGCGCTGGTGGGCGCGGCGATCCTCGCGGCGGGGGTCTACCTCGTCTCGCTGGGCGGCAGTCCCTTCTATATCGTCATGGGCTTCGGCCTGCTTCTGTCGGCCTTCCAGCTGATCCGCCGCCGCCAGTCGGCGCTGACTATCTTTGCCGCCGTCCTCATCCTCACCTTCGCCTGGACGCTCTGGGAGGTCGGCCTCGACAAGTGGCAGTGGATCCCGCGCGGCGCGCTGATCACCTTCATCGGCCTCTGGATGGCGCTGCCCTTCGTCGCCGGTGCCCTCCGCCGTGCCGATGCCGCCCGCGGCACGTCGCCGTCTGCCGCCGCCGGCCTCTTGCGCGGCACCGTCGCTGCCATCGCCGTCCTCGCCGTTGGCGCCTGGTTCTACGATCCGTTGCTGGTCGCCGGCGAGCTGCCGCGCGAAGCCGCCGCCACGCCACCGGCCGCCGTCGGCACACCCGCTTATCCCACAGACGACTGGACGGCCTATGGCGGCACCAATCTCGGCCAGCGCTATTCGGCGCTGTCGGACATCAACCTCGACACGGTCAAGAACCTGAAAATCGCCTGGGAACATCATACCGGCGACCTGAAAGGGCCCGACGACGCTTCGGAATACACCTTCGAGGCGACGCCGCTGAAGGTCAACGGGATGCTCTACCTCTGCACCCCGCACAACATCGTCGAGGCGCTCGAGCCCGAGACCGGCGCGGTGAAGTGGAAGTTCGATCCCGGCCTGAAGCCGAACGCGGTCTACCAGCACCAGACCTGCCGCGGCGTCTCCTACCACGACGAGGCGACGTTGCCGGCCGAGCAGCCCGCCTCCGCCGAGACCGCCGCCGCCATCGCCGCCTGCCCGCGCCGGATCATCGCGACGACGGTCGATGCCCGGCTGTTCGCGATCAATGCCGACACCGGCGCACTCTGCGCGGGCTTCGGCGACAACGGCTACGTCAACCTCCTCGACCAGATGCCGAACGTCCGCGAAGCCACCTACATGCAGACCTCGGCGCCGCTGGTGACCAAGGGCCTGATCGTGCTCGGCGGCTCGATCGCCGACAACTACTACAAGGACAACGCGTCCGGCGTGATCCGCGCCTATGACGTCAGGACCGGCCAGGTCGTCTGGAAGTTCGATGCCGGCAAGCCGGACGAGACCGCGCCCCTGGCGCCCGGCGCCACCTACGAGGCGAACTCGCCGGTCGCCTGGACGACGCTCAGCGCCGATGAGGCGCTCGGCCTCGTCTATGTCCCCTTCGGCAACAAGTCGCCGGACATGTTCGGCCAGACCCGGACGGCAGAGGACGAGCGCTTCGTCGATGCGCTGACCGCGCTGGACATCACCACCGGCCAGCTGCGCTGGACCTTCCGGTCCTCCTATCACGACCTCTGGGACCGCGATAACCCGTCGCAGCCGACGCTGATCGACCTGCCGGTGAACGGCGCGAATGTGCCCTCGGTGGTGCTGCCGACCAAGAACGGCAACCTCTTCGTCCTCGACCGCCGCGACGGCAAGCCGGTCCTGCCGGTCTCGGAGCAGCAGGTCTCGACGGTGACGGACGTGCCGAACGAGAAGCCCTCCCCGGTACAGCCGATCTCGTCGCTGAACTTCACCCCGCCGCCGCTCACCGAGAGCGACATGTGGGGCATCTCGCCGATCGACCAGATCCTCTGCCGCGCCGAGTTCCGCCAGCGGCGCTATGACGGCAACCCGTTCACCCCGCCGACCATTGCGGGGTCGCTGACCTATCCCGGCAATATCGGCGTATTCAACTGGGGCAGCATCGCCGTCGATCCCGTCAACAAGTGGCTGATCGCCACGCCGCTCCGCCTTTCCTACCTCTACAACGTGCTGCCGCGTCCGGCCGGGAACACCGACGAGCGGCTGGTGACGAAGGAGGGCACGCGGCCGATCAACGAGAGCATGGGTGGCCCCTATGCCATCTCGATCCAGAACTTCCGCTCCGGCCTCGGCCTGCCGTGCCAGGCGCCGCCCTGGGGCCTGATGGCCGGCGTCGACCTGAAGACCGGCAAGACCGCCTGGACCCGCCGCAACGGCACGGTGAAGGACCAGAAGATCATGGGCCTCACCTGGCCGATCCCGATGCCGATGGGCATCGTCGCGCATGGCGGCACACTGACGACGGCGGGCGGCGTCTCCTTCACCGCGGCGACACTCGACAACTATCTGCGCGCCTACGACATGAGGAGCGGCGAAAAGGTCTGGCAGGCGCGCCTGCCGGCGGGCGGCCAGGCCACGCCGATGACCTATCGCGGCAAGGACGGCAAGCAGTACGTCGTGCTCGCCGCCGGCGGTCATGGCTCGATCGGCACGACGCCGGGCGACAGCGTCATCGCCTACACGCTGCAGTAGCGCGGCGAACATTCAGGAGAGGGGCAAGGACGGCACGTCCCGCCCCTCTCCCACCCGCCTTTGCTGCGACCGGCGGCAAGCCGGCAGGTCGACAAACTTCCGGGATTGGTCTGGCGCCCGTCAGCGTTGAATCGTATGTAGCCCTTGCATTTAACCGGGGCAGAGACCTCGTCGTGCCCGAAGGCCCCGCTTATGGCTCCCCCTCCGCCTCCCAGTGCCGATGCTGCGGCCGCCGTGCCCGCCGCCTTACCCGCAAAGACCGCCCCTAATTTCCGGACCATCGCCATGATCGTCGCCTCGGCGATGTTCATGGAGCAACTCGACGCGACGATCCTCGCCACCGCGCTGCCGACCATGGCGCGCGACTTCGCCGTCTCGGCACCGGCGATGAGCATTGCGCTCACCTCCTATCTCATCAGCCTCGCCGTCTTCATCCCGGCCAGCGGCGCGATGGCCGATCGCTTCGGTTCCCGCACCGTGTTCCGGGCCGCGATCGGCGTGTTTCTCCTCGGCTCGATCCTCTGTGCCCTCGCCCCGACGCTTTTTTTCCTCGTCTTCGCCCGGCTGCTCCAAGGCGTCGGCGGCGCGATGATGATGCCGGTCGGCCGGCTGGTGCTGCTGCGCAGCGTCGCGCGCAAAGACCTCGTCTCGGCGATGTCCTGGCTGCTGGTGCCGGCGATGATCGGGCCGATCCTTGGCCCCCCGGTCGGCGGCCTGATCGTCACCTATGCCGACTGGCGGTGGATTTTCTACATCAACGTGCCGATCGGCATCCTCGGAATGGTCCTCGTCACCTTCTTCATCGAGGACGTGAAGGGCGAGCGCGCGGGACGGTTCGACTGGCTGGGCATGGGCCTTTCCGGCGTATCGCTCGGATCCCTGCTGTTCGGCTTCGAGATGGCCAGCCGCGACGGTGAGGGCCTGTTCGCGCTGGTGCTCTCCCTCGTCGGCCTGGTCTTTGGCCTCGTCTACATCCGTCATGCCCGCCGCCACCCAGCCCCGATCCTCGACCTGTCCCTCATGCGGGTGCCGAGCTTCGGGACCTCGGTGATCGCGGGATCGCTGACGCGGATCACCCAAGGGGCGCAGCCCTTCCTGCTGCCGCTGATGATGCAGCTGGGTTTCGGCCTGTCGGCCGCCACCAGCGGCGGCATCACCATCGCCACCGCCATCGGCTCGCTGGCGATGAAGGCGGTGGCCCCGAGGATCCTGCGCCGCTTCGGCTTCCGCAACGCGCTTCTCGTCAACGGCATCTTTGCCAGCATCGGCTACGGCGTCTGTGCTGCCTTCCGGCCGGACTGGCCGCTGTGGACGATCTTCGGCGTGCTGCTCGCCTGCGGCTTCTCGATGTCGTTCCAGTTCACCGGGTACAATACGGTCGCCTACGACCAAATCTCGGCCCGGCAGATGAGCTCGGCGACGAGCTTCTACACGACTTTCCAGCAGCTGATGCTTTCGCTCGGCATCTGCGTGGCGGCGCTGGCGCTGCACGGTGCGATGCAGATGCACGGTCACGCGCAACCGCAGCCCGGCGACTTCTCCGCCGCCTTCATCCTGGTCGCCGCGATCTCGCTGACGGCCACCGTCTGGAACCGCCGCTTCGCCGTCGATGCCGGCCAGGAGATCAGCGGCCACGGCGCCGTCACCGATACCGTCAAGCGCCCGGCAGCCGTCGCCGCCGACAGCGTCGACCGGACGCGCTGAGGGCGGAACAGCAAAAGGCATCGTGCTGGTTTTCGGAATTGGACGTGGCGTCGCCGAGATGACGGTTCGTCAGCGCCGACGCGAACTCGGCCGCGGCTGCAGGGCGTCGAGCGCGTCGTCATTGCGCCGCCCCCAGTCGTAGAGCATCTCGACAGGCTCGACGAAGCGCCGGCCGAGCGGCGTCAGAGCGTAGTCCACCCCCGGTGGGATCGTCGGATGGACGATGCGCTCGACCAGACCGTTCGTCTCCATGCCCCGCAGCGTCTGCGTCAGCATCTTCTGCGAAATGCCGGGCAGGCTCCGCAACAGCGCGCTGGAGCGGCAGCTGCCGCCGTGCCGGGCGTGCAGCGTGTGCAGCACCATGCTGGTCCACTTGGTACCGAAGAGTTCCAGCACGCGGCGCGGCGCGCAATCCTCGGTCCAGTCCTCGTCCGGCGCTGCCTTTTCCATCCGCTGGATACCCTTTGGTGCCGTCTTGATACACAGGCTGGTCTTACCCTAGTTCGCCACAAAACGAACAGGAGAACGACATGACGAAGACGGCACTGGTGGTGGGTGGAACCGGGATCATCGGTCGGGCGACGATCGCCCTTCTGGAAAAGGAAGGCTGGGACGTCGCTGGCCTGTCGCGCAGCCCGCAGCCGGGCGGCATCGCGGCCGACCTCCAGGATCCGGCCTCGCTCGCCGCGGCGCTGAAGGACAAGCGGCCGACGCATGTCTTCATCACGACCTGGGCGCGCCAGGCAAACGAGGCGGAGAACATTCGCGTCAACGGCATGATGGTGCGCAACCTCCTCGACGCGCTGCGGCCCGGTGGCGGCGTCGAGCACGTGGCGCTCGTCACGGGGCTGAAGCACTACCTCGGACCGTTCGAGGCCTACGGCAAGGGCGTGCTGCCGCAAACGCCGTTCCGCGAGGAGCAAGGCCGGCTCGACGTCGACAACTTCTATTATGCGCAGGAAGACGAAGTCTTCGCCGCCGCCAAGCGAGACGGCTTCAATTGGAGCGTCCACCGGCCGCACACCGTGATCGGCCATGCCGTCGGCAATGCGATGAACATGGGGCAGACGCTCGCGGTCTACGCCAGCCTCTGCAAGGAGACCGGCCGCCCCTTCCGATTCCCGGGCTCGGCCGCGCAGTGGAACGGCCTCACGGACATGACCGATGCCGGCATGCTGGCCAAGCAGCTGCTCTGGGCTTCGACGACGCCGGCCGCCGCCAACGAGGCGTTCAACATCGTCAACGGCGATGTCTTCCGCTGGAGCTGGCTGTGGACGCGCATCGCCCATTGGTTCGGCCTTGAGCCCGCCCCTTTTGATGGCACCGTCCTGCCGCTGGAAGTGCAGATGGCCGACGACGCGGCGCTCTGGACCGAGATCGCCGAGCGCGAGAACCTTCAGGAGACAACCCTCTCCCGGCTCGCTTCGCCGTGGCACACCGATGCCGATCTCGGTCGCCCGATCGAGGTGGTCACCGACATGTCGAAAAGCCGCCGTCTCGGCTTCACCGCCTATCAGGCGACGGACGACGCGTTCTTCGCGCTGTTCGAGCAGCTGCGCGCCGACCGCTACATCCCGTGATCACGGGCTGACGACACCTGTCGCGGCGATCGATCGAAGCATCGCCGCGACGGAGAAGGACGGGATCAGACTACGCCGAAAAGGTCGGGCAGCCCGCCATCCCAAAGCCCTTTTTCCTGGCGCGCGGACGCGGCCGCCCCCGGCACACACGTCAAACTCCGCTATGCTGCAATGCAGCAAATGCGGAGGTGCTATGCGGCGCCGGGGATGGCGGACGTTCCGCATTGCCAGCATCATCGTATCGACCGGGAGGGTTGATTCGACAGCTGGAGTTCGACGCCATGCCGACCCGCGCAGACTTCCCCGCCCGCCCCGCCACGCGCGCCCAACATGGCCCGGTTTCCGCTTTCGACTGGCGGCACGAGGGTCGGCGTCTCACCTCGGCAGCGGCCGCCTATCTCGGCGTCGCCCATCCCTGCCGCTTCGAGGTAGAGCCAGCATCGCTCTGCGACATCGTCTTTCCCGAGCGCCGCTGAGACGTCCGGCGATGGGCTGAGCTAACGCCATGCAGCAGCCGATTCCGGATCGGAGGGACAGGTCGCCGATGGCGGCAATCTCTGCGGTGCGAGATCGACGCGCCGCTGCAAGCACGGCGCTATGAGACCCACTGTCCCCGCTGAACGACCGATTGGGAGAATGCTCCGTGGCTACTCCGCGGCGTCCTGGTGGGCATTGGCGTTGTCACCCCTTGGCTTGCGGCCAAGGCGGAACTTCTTTGCCAGCGCCGAGCGCGAGGCGGCGTAGTTTGGCGCCACGATCGGATAATCGTCGGGCAAGCCCCATTTGCGGCGATACTCATCCGGCGTCATGCCGAGATTGGCCAGATGGCCTTTCATCGACTTGAAGCGTTTTCCGTCCTCGAGGCAGATGATGTAGTCGGGCGTCACCGATTTCTTGATCGGGACGAACGGCTTCAGCACGATCTTTTCGATTTTTTCCGGTGTGCCGTTGGCAGCTGTCTTTAACGCCGTATAGACGCTGGTTATCAGGTCCGGCAGATCCGCCGCAGCGACCTTGCTTTGCTGTATACAGGCATTGACGATTGTCGCCGACAGCTCGAGCAGCAGGGTTCTTTCAGCATCTACGGTTTCCATTGACACCCCAAAACTTAGAAAATCATCTAAGGGTGATACTAAAAGCCCCCAGATTGTTCAAATAATTTGATTGAAGGTGGCTGATGAATAAAAAAACGGAACAATAGATAATGTTACCTTACGTAATTTTTGTCGGTCTATCGGCTCAGCGCGACAGATGCAGGGTCACCCACTCGCCCCGACGCAAGGTCTCGCGGTGCACCAGGCCTTGCGTGCGATAGGCTGCGAGCACCGCCTGACGCTGTCTTTCGAGGATTCCCGACAGGATCACGTCGCCGCCCGGGGCCAGCTGGCGCTCGACCGCCGGGGCCAGCTTGATCAGCGGCTGGGCCAGGATATTGGCAACGACGAGGTCATAGGGCGCGAAGGCGCGGATGTCATGCGAGGCCATGCCGGTGGCGACGACGGCGCGCACGAGATTGCCGACGCCGTTGTTGACGATGTTCTCGCGCGCCACCGCGATCGCGACGGGATCGATGTCGGTCGCCAGCACCGGCACCCGGGCAAGCTTGGCAAGGCCGATCGCCAGGACTGCGCTGCCGGTGCCGAGATCGAGCGTGTTGGTGAACTGCCGGCGGCGCACCAGCCGGTCGATCATCGTCAGGCAACCTGAGGTCGTGCCGTGATGTCCTGTGCCGAAGGCCTGGCCGGCCTCGATCTCGATGCCGAGGTCATTGGCGCGAATCATCCCCCGGTCATGTGCGCCATGCACGATGAAGCGCCCTGCCCGCACCGGCTTCAGCTCGGCCAGCACCGCCTTCATCCAGTCGGTATCGGGAATCGCCTCTACCGAGATCGGGGGGGTGTCGAGCGCAGACAGCGCTGCCGTCACGTCCGCAAGCCGATCGGCGCCGCCGGTCTCGTCGTCGAAATAGACGGAGACCTCGTGGATATCGGCGGCCTCGTCGATCTCGGTGACGCCGACCGGGGCATCCTCGTCCTCGAAGGCCGCATCCCAGGCGTCGAAGATGCGCTGGGCCAGCAGCTTGCCGGTGCGGGTGTGATAGCGGGTCTGGGTCACAGGTCTACCGAGGTCAGAGGGCAGCGAGACGGTCGAGCTTTTCCTTCGCCGTCTTCGGGTTCTCGCCATAGGCGATGGTGCCGGAAAAGCGGCCGGCAGAATCCAGGAGAAAGGTGGTCGCGGTGTGGTCCATCGCATATTCCGGACCGTCGCCGACCTTCTTGGCATAGACCCCCCAGCCCTTCAGCATCGCGGCAACCTTGGTGGGTTCGCCGGTGATCGCGGTGATGTCCGGTGAGACGGCGCCGAGGTAGTTCTTCAGCACCGCCGGCGTATCGCGCTCGGGGTCGACGCTGACGAACACCACCTGCAGGTCCTTGCCGTCCTGCTTCAGCGCCTTCTGGTATCCCGCGAGCTCGGCGAGCGTCGTCGGGCACACGTCGGGGCAATGGGTGAAGCCGAAGAACACGGCCGAGGGCTTGCCGTTGCGCAGCGCTGCCTCGGTGATCTCCGCGCCGTTCTGGTCGACGAGGCTGAACGGTGACCCGTAAGCCGCCTCTTCCTGGCCTGTTTCGCTGCCGTAGTAATAGACACTGATGGCCGCGCCGGCGCAGAGCGCGACGAAGGCCCAGAGGCCGATTCGGAAGAGAGCGATGCCGCGCATGGTGAACTCCGTGAAACGCGGCTCGGGCCGCCCTTTCCCCGGCGATACAGCAGCCGCCGCCGGACCGCAAAGAAGATCGGCGTGAGACCGCGCTGATCCCCCTCTGCCGAACGCAATGCGGCTTTGCCCCAGCGCCTTGGCGCTCCCTGAAGAAGCGTCAGCGTGCCGGCGAGGCGTCGGCTGCGGCGTGCTGACGAAGTATCAGCCCCGGCGTTCACCGACGAGGAGGTAGACGAGGGCCATCGCCGGGAAGGCGACGCCGAGCACGCAGATGCCTGGCCAGCCGAAGGCCTGGAGAACCGGGCTGGTCAACGCCGAGCCGACGGCGCCGCCGATGAAGAAGGTGGTCATGTAGACCGCGTTCAGCCGGTTGCGGATCTCGGCATCGAGCGAGAAGATCTCGCGCTGGCCGACGACGAGATTGGCCTGGACGCCGAGGTCGATGAGGATGCCGGCCGCGACGAAGCCGGCGAGCGTCGCGAGGCCGGCAAGCGCAAAGCCCGCCATCACCGTCAGCATGGCGCCAATGGTGGCTGCCCGGCCATGGCCGCGGTCGGCGAGCCGCCCGGCCACCGGCGCTGCAAGGATCCCAAGGACGCCGGACAGCGAGAACAGGGCAACCTCCGTCGCCGAATAGCCGTCGGCGAAGAGGACGAGAGGCGTGCCGGTCCAGAACAGCGAAAAGCTCGCGAAGATCGCGGCATGGAACAGAGCGCGTCGCCGCAGCACGCGCTCGCGCACGAACAGCTTGCCGAGCGAGGCGATGAGCGCGCCGTAGGATTCCGTGACGGTCGGACGGCGCTGCGGAAACAGCAGCATGCCGGCGCCGAGCAAAAACGTCAGCAGCGCCGCCGAGGCGCCGAAAACACCGCGCCATCCGATATGCTCGGCGAGGATGCCGGCGAGCGGCCGGGCGAGGAGAATACCGGCGATGAGGCCGCTCATCACATTGCCGACCACGCTGCCGCGCTTCTCCGGCGGGGCCATGCCGGCGGCCAGCGGCACCAGCATCTGCGCAGCGGTCGACGTCATGCCGACCACCAGCGTCAGCGCGAACAACGCGAAAAGGCCCGGCAGCACCACGAGGCCGATCAGGCTGAGGACGTTGGCCGCCATGGTCAGCAGGATGACGCGGCGGTTCTCGAAGACGTCGCCGAGCGGCACGAGCGCCACGAGGCCCAGGCCGTAGCCGACCTGGGCCGCCGTCACGAGCCAGCTCTCGGCCGAGGGCGCCAGCCCGGTCTCGGCGCCGATCAGCGCCACCAGCGGCTGGGCATAGTAGATGTTCGCCACCAGCGCCCCGCAAGCCAAGGCAAAGAACAAGGTCAGTCCGGGCCCAAGGCCGGGATGGGCCGCGGGCGGCGTGGCAGGAAAGCTGGTCATGGCATGTCCGTTCGAGCGGCGCTGCGGGCGCTATGTCCCGGCGGATATAGGACAACGCGGCTTGACCCGCTATCGCCGGTGACGCAAGGCTGCCGCCCATCGGGCGCCGGCCCGCCGCCTTTTCGGGTCACAACGCCGGGTCTGACGGCATCTTGCTCGGCCGTTCCGAGCCGATAGAGGTGGCCGCAGGCGCCACCGGGCGCCGTCCCGGCCACCCAAAGCCAACAGCGACGGGCGACACGGCGTCCATCAAAGCCGGGAGGCGCGACACCTCTCCCGCCCATTCGAGTGGAGCCCCGCCATGTCCCTTGCCCTCTACCAGGTCGACGCCTTCTCGGACACGCGCTTTGCCGGCAACCCGGCCGCCGTCGTGCTGCTGGATGCCTGGCTGCCGGACGCGCTGCTGCAGCAGATCGCAGCCGAGAACAACCTGTCGGAGACCGCCTATCTCGTGCCGGCCGGCGACAGCCGCTGGGAACTGCGCTGGTTCACCCCCAAGGTCGAGGTGCCGCTCTGCGGACACGCGACTCTCGCCAGCGCCTTCGTGCTGGCCGAGGTTCTCGGCAAGGCCGGGCCGGTGATGACGTTCGTCACCCGCTCCTCCGGCGATCTGACGGTGACGCGCGCGGGCGGGCGCTTCGCCATGCGCCTGCCGATCCGGCGGGTCGCCTCGACCCGCGCCATCGACCCCGTCGCCGCCGCGCTCGGCGCCCGGCCGCTCGAAGTGCTGACGGTCCCGGCTGCGGACGACGACACGGCGCTGGCGGTGTTTGCGACCGAGGCCGAGGTGCGCGCGCTGCAGCCGGACATGGTAGCGCTCAGCGCCCTCCCCGTGCGCAACGTCATCGCCACCGCCAAAGGCACGTCCTCGGACTTCGTCTCGCGCATGTTCGCGCCGAAAGCCGGCATCGACGAGGACCCGGTGACCGGCTCGGCGCACTGCGCCCTGGTGCCGTTCTGGGCCGAGCGGCTCGGCGGCACGACGTTTCACGCCCGCCAGGTCTCGGCCCGCGGCGGCGACCTCTACTGCACCCTCGAGAAAGATGCGGTGATCGTCGCCGGCTCGGCGGTACTCTACCTCGAGGGCAAGATCCATCTGCCCGCCTGAGGCTGCGCCGATTGGCGATCGGAGGCGGCTTACTGATAGGTGATGGTGACGGTGACGATGTCGGCATAGTTCCCCGATGGAACGTCCTGAGGCTGGACGCGTCCATAGACGGGTACGGAGACCGTCCCAGCCACCCCGGTATCGGTCACCACCGCCCCGACAGTGCTTCCCCAAGGCTGCGTGCGGCTCACATCGGAATAGAGGCCGTAGAGCAGCCGGTTGACCCCCGAGAGCATCACCCGTGCTTCGGGATCGCCCGACCCATTGCGGCCAGTGCCGAGCGCGATCGCGTAGTCCACGCCCGGCGTACAGGTAACCCCGACAGCCCCTTGGCCATCGACCGGCCGGGTGATCCGCCCATGGGTCCCGAAGTTGATGTCCTCGGTGGTGATGCGACAGTTGGCGGCGACACTGGCGTCGGCCGTGAAGGCGGCCTGCGTAGTGGTGCCTCCCGCCGGCGCAGCGCAGTCTAGCGCGCCCTCTGCATAGACAAACTCGGCGTCCATGCCGGCAAAGGTCGAGAGATAGGTCCCCCTCGGCGCCCCCCCTTGCCCGATCGCGACGCGGCCATAGACCGTCGCGGTGCCCGCGGCAGTGGTGCCGCTGACCGAGACCGAGATCCGCTGCGGATTCCCCAGCGCCGGCTCGGACACGCTGCCCCAGGAAATGCTGCGGCCGGCATCGGTGTAGAGGCCGAACAGCAGCCCGTCACTCCCCTGCGCGAGCTGCCGCGCGCCGCCGGTGCTCGGCGCGCTGCCCCGTCCGAGACTGGCGCAGACCGACACCATGCTGGTGCCGGCCGCAACCTCGGTGCAGGTGACGGAAATGGCTGCACTGCTGTCGTCTGGAACGCCGCTCAGCGTGTCGACGGCGCCGAAGCTGAGGCCGGACACCGTCGCGGTGCAATTGGCGGCCTGCGCCTTCCCCGGCACAAGCCAGCACGCGCCGCTGAAGAGGATTACGGCGAGAAGCCGCCTGAGATCAGAGAGGGCGGCAGACCGCATCTGGAATACTTACCTGTTGTCCCTTGCGGGAGGAGTAGGCGAAATCGGCGGCGCACGCGCTGCCATCGGTTCGCGTGATGGCGACCCGGTTTTGGGCCGTCAGTCCGTCGATCATCGCTTGGCCGTCATAGCCGATGACGAAAGGCTCGCCATCTTCGCCCAGCCGGGCCAGGGCCCCCATCTCGATCGGGGTGCCAGCGGGGTCGGTGAAGGTGACCAGAGCGACCGCTGCCGCATCGCTCACCCCAAAGCGCAGGACGACGCCGGCGCGATCGGCGGGCACGACCTCATCCCGCGTCTTGTTCACCACCGCGTCCAGCGGCAGGCGGGTCGGGTCGATGGAGATCTGGTTGGGCTCGTAGGCCCTCAGGCGCGGCAGCAGCAGCTTGCCGTTGCGGCCCGAACGGCCGGCCGGCCGGTTCTCGTAGCTGACCTCGACATCGGGCGCCCCGACATCGACGATGGCAAAGGCACCGTCGATGCGGTTCGACAGGAAGACGTCGCCGCCGGCCGCGACCACTGCCCCCTCCATCCGGCCGCTCGCCCGGTACTGGTCGTCCTGGGCATCGACCCGCGCGGTCAGCAGCGCGAAGGGCGCGCGGTAGCTGCCCTCGCCCGAGCTGACGGGATCGTCGATCCCGTCGCGCCGGACCCGCCAGCCGTAGTCGCCGACCCGCTCCCCTTGCGACTTCGAGACCTCCGACGAGATGCCGAGGCCGTCGCGATCGGCCGCGGCCGAGACGGAGCCGCGGACGCCGCCGCCGAGCGGCATGGAAAGCGTGGCGTAGAGGCCGAAACGGTCGTCGTCGAGATCGGTGAAGGCTGAGACGGACCCGGTGAGGTTGGCGTAGAGCGTGCGGCTGTAGCTGAGGCTCGCCAGACGCTGCTCCTCCCCCTCGACGGTCACCAGCCGGGTGTAGCCGAGATTGAGAAAGGACGCATCGAACACCAAGGGCACCGAGAGGGAGATCTGGTCGAGCGCGCGTGGCGGCCGGGCGGACAACAGGAGGACTTCGTTGTCCCGGCGCGAGACCGGCTCGGCGGTGACCGAAGCGATGTCGTCGTAGTCGCCGAACGTCCGCTGCACCCGCCCCTGCATCCGCACGCCGACGAGGTCCATTTCCACGCCCGCATCGGCGAGATAGCCGGTGCCCGCCTCGCTGCGGCTGGCGGCGCCGGCGAGCGATCCGACACCGAGCGCGCCAAGGCTGAAGACCGCGCCGGCCCCCGCGTTGATGAGGTCCTCGCCGCCTTCCGCATGCGCCTCCACGGTCAGGCGGTCAGCGATGCCGTAGCGGACGCTGGCCGAGCCCATCGGACGCCCGTCGTAATCGTTGGAGTCCCGGCCAAAATCGTTACGGGCGAAGCCGGCCTCGGCGGAAAAGTCGAGAAGGCCGGGCGCCAGCATCTTGCTGGAGGCGTAGAAGGCGCTTTCCGTCTCCACCTCCTGTCCCTGCGCGTCCCGCACGACGATGCGCGCCCTTCCATTGCCGGTGGAAATCGGCAGGTTGCCGATCTCGAACGGTCCCGCCGGCACCGCGCCGGAATAGCGCCGGGCATTGTTGAGATAGACGTCGACGGTCGACGGGACGGCGGCGCTGCCCGACAGCTCGGGCACCGGGATGGTCACGAGATCGGACCGCAGCGAGAAACTGCGCTGGATCTGCGCGCCGCCGAGCCGGCTCGGACGCGTCCAGCCGAGGCCACCGGTGATGAGGTCGCCGCCCCGATAGGTCACAAGGGATCCCGGATCCGAATAGGACCACGTGCTCTGAAGACGGGTCGAATCGTAATAGGCATCGTCCGACGTGCTGGCGATGAAGCCTTGCGAGAAGACGCCGTAAGGCCCGTAGGTCCGCGCCTCGAACGCGCCGGACACCCCCTGGAAGGCATAGGGGCGACGCTTGGCGGCGTTGTCGGCGCTGGACGTCAGCGAATAGTTCATCAGCGCGCCGTAGCCGGACGGGGTCACGAGGGGAGCCTCTTCCGCCTCCGGCGTCTTGCCCCGCACGTCGACCTTTCGGGCCGCGCGCCCGGCGTCGGACGCGGTGAAGTCGAGGGATTGCAGGGCTGCGTCGTAGACGAAGGAGACTGCGGGCAATTGGTCGAGCTGGACCCGCCCGTCCGGGCGCAGGGCCGACGGCACGGGGATGATCCCGACATTGCGCAGCTGGTCGCTCGCTATCGACAGCGTCCCGTCCGCGTCCTCCTGCACTTCGGCGATCAGACCAGACTCGACACCATTGATCGAGACCGCGAGGTAGAGAAAGGCCTCCGGCTGGAGCGCCTCGTCGACCGCCACCGGATCCGGCACCGGCACATCCTGTGCCGGCGCCGCGGTGGTCACAAAAAGAGCCGCCAGCGTGCCGAGAAGGTTTGCCCGGCACGCCAAGACCGCGACCGCCTTCAGGGCGCGAAGCGGACGGGGATGGAATGGCGAACGACGATGTTCACCGTCCCGGCCGCCGGGCGCTTCGCGCTCGGCAACTGGTCGACCATCAGGCGGTAGTTTTCTTCCTCGCCGAGAGGCCGCTTGGTCACCCGAACGACCCGGATGAGGTTTTCGCTGCCGCCGGCGAGCTTCGTCAGCGGCGGGCTGACGACCACGTCGGTGGTCGCCTCGAAGCGATCCTTCCCGCCGACCTTCGTCCAGCGGAAGATCCGGACCTGGACGCTGACCGGCGCCTTCTTCTCGTTCCACACCCGGATCGTCGAGGCGGCGGTGCCGCCCCGCAGATCGAGACCGGTCGGAGAGACCCGCAGAGACGCGGCCCCAGCATGCGAAAGACCAAGCCCCAAGGCAAGGCCGACGGCCACCAACCGTTGGATCATCATGTCACTCTCTCCTTGTTGGAAGCCGTCAGACGAGAGCTCAATAGGTGATCGTGGCAATGACCGAGTCTGCGTAAGTTCCTGTCGGCACGACCTGTCCGGCCGACACGGTGCCATACGCGGTGAACTCTTCGCCGCCTTCCGTTGCTGCCGCGACAGCAAGGGTAGCGGTGGGGCTCCACGGCAGCGTGTTCTCTGCGTCCTGATAGATCATATAGTCGACGGTGTTCGCGCCGCTCGTCATCTGACGCAGCGTATCGGTTGCGCCGGCGCCGCCGCCGTTGCTCAGGGCGATGGCGTAGGGCGTGCCCGGCGTGCACTGGACCGTCAACTCCGCGGTGGCGGCAAGGTTCGCGTCGATCAGGCCGGTACCGGTAAAAGCCATGGCCGTTGTGGCAAGGGTGCACTCGGCGGCGACGACCATGCTGACCCCCATGGGGGCATCCAATGTCTGGGCTCGTGCGGCACTCGAAACGCCGACGAGGCAGGCCATGCCCAGCATGACCGTGAGAGACTTTTTCATGGAGAACTCCTTAGAGGCGCGTATTTGCGGCGCTGCCGTCAGCAAAGATATCCCCGCCAGGCCCCTTATCAGTATCTAATAAGCCTAACATATCAAATCGATAATCAGTAATTTCGAGTAATTTACTCTTGATATATTTTCCTGACTATCTAAAGTCATAAATAATAATTCGCAAATGTATCATTAAAGCTAGGCTCACTGAGTATTTTGAATACAATAGAGTGTTTTTATTTGGACTTACTAAGCACCCATCCTCGTGATGCCGCGCTTCTGCAGCCCTCTCTGGGCTGCAGTGCGTCCTGTTCAGCTGGTGCGAAGGTACCTGCTCCACCTGGCTTTTGCAGCGGAATGGCGAGTCTGGCGGCACATGAAATGGCGCTCGCGAAACCACCGATAAAATGACGGTCGACGTCTACACATTGCCGGCGGCGCTTCTTACATTCGAGGACAACAAGATCTTTCAGCCGAGGAACCGCCTTCATGTTTTCTACCCGGAAGCTCCGCTTCGCAGGCGTGTTCGCGGTTGCCGCGATGGCCTTCTCCATGGTTGCGGTCGACCATGCCGACGCGCGCCGGATGGGCGGAGGCGGCTTTGGCAGCCGGGGCGCGAGGACCTATCAGTCGGCACCGCCAACGGCGACAGCGCCGAGTGCCGCGGCGCCGGTCCAGCGCTCCATGACGCCGAATGCCGGCCCGCAGGCGGGAACAGCTGCGCGCAATGCCGGACAGCAGCGCCCGGGCTTCATGAACGGCTTCGGCGGCTCGCTGCTGCGCGGCCTAGCCATCGGTGGCCTAATCGGCATGTTGTTCGGCGGCGGCTTTGGCGGCATGGCCGGCCTGTTCGGCATGATCCTGCAGATCGCGCTGATCGGCGGCGGCATCTATCTCCTGATGCGCTTCCTGCGCTCGCGCTCGTCGTCCACCCCGGCCATGGCCGGCGGCCCGGCTGGCGGCAACGGCATGAACCGGTCCGGATATGAGCCGCAGTCGTCCAACCGGCCAGCGGCCGGCGGCCTTGGCGGACAGGGCGGCGGCCTTGGTGGTGGGCTCTCGGGCCTCGGCGCCAAGCTTGGCGGCCAGAAGGCCTCGATCGGCAATCCCGACGAGATCGGCGTCTCGCCGCAGGACCTCTCGACCTTCGAGCGCATGCTCGCCGACATCCAGGGCGCTTACGGGCGCGAGGATTACGCCAGCCTGCGGGCGGCAACGACGCCGGAGATGATGTCCTACTTCTCCGAGGAACTCGGCACCAACGCCTCGAACGGCGTCAAGAACGAGGTCTCGGACGTCAAGCTGCTGCAAGGCGACGTGTCCGAAGCCTGGCGCGAGGGGCAGACCGAATATGCGACCGTTGCCATGCGCTACTCCTCGATCGACGCGACGCGCGAGCGGGCGACCGGCCGGGTGATCGAAGGCAATGCCGAAACGCCGAGCGAGAGCACCGAGGTCTGGACTTTCACCCGTCAGGGCCGGGGCGCTTGGCTCCTGTCGGCGATCCAGTCGGTCTGATTGATCTACAGTCTTGGAAGAATGCTTTGCGGGCGCCGAGAGGCGCCCGTTTTGCTGTCGGCCTTTGTCAGAACCCTGCCGCGCGGGCCAGCGCCACGAAGGTCGTGCCGATGGCGACCACGGCGATCACTGGCAACCGCAGCGACAGGACGCCCGCGAGCAGGATGGCGACGCGCTCCGGCCAGTCTCCAGTGATAAGGACAGGGGCAACGATGGTGGTGATGACCGCCGCTGGGACGGCGTTGAGCGCCGCCTCGAGCCTTGGCGGGATCCGCTCGACGCGGGCCAGCAGGAGATGGCCGGCGAAGCGTGTGACATAGGTGAGGCCGGCGCTCAGCCAGATGATCCACCAGATGTCGCTCATGCGCCCGCCTTCCCCGACGCCCGTCCGTCCAAGGCGGCCTCTTTAGGCAGCGGCGCCAGCACGGCGTAGATGATGCCGCCGAGCGCGCCGACGGTCACATGCCAGGGCGGCCCAAGCATCAGGTAGCTCGCGATGGCGGCAGCGGCGCTGGCCAGCACCACGGGATAGAAGGCGGCCCGGGCGCGAAAACCCATCAGCAGCGTCAGGAAATAGACCGGCAGGATGAAGTCGAGCGCGAAGGCCTCCGGGTTCTCGATCAGACCGCCGAACAGCGCGCCGATGAGCGTCGACAGAAGCCAGGCGGCATAGAGCGCGAGGTTGTAGGCGAAGTAGAAGCTCTTGGTGAGCGGCCCCCGCGCCGCGCGCGCCTCGGCCTCGGCAAAGGTCGGGTCGGTCAGGAGGAAGAAGGCGGCGGCCTTCTGCAGCGGCGAAAAGCGCGTCAGACGCCGGCCGATCGAGGCGGAGTAGAGCACATGGCGGAAGTTCAGCGCGAACACCGACAGCGCCACGACAAGCACCGGCGAGCCGAGGCCGATCATCTCGATGGCGACGAACTGGCTCGCGCCGCCATAGACCGTGGCGGAGAAGCCGACAGCTTGGAACACCGTCAAGCCGGCATCAACCGCAATCGCGCCGTAGACCATGCCGAAAGGCAGCACGGCAACGAGAACGGGCAGCACTTGGCGCAGGCCAGCGCGGGCTTCTGAGACTTGGATCAAGGGCGGAGCTCACCGGTTGAGGGGCGCGCGCTGGTGCAACGACGGCGCAAGGCGTCGTAGCCGACCCAACGGCGACCGGCAACGCGCAGCCCCGCGTTCATCTTGCCAAGAGCAGCTCCGCCCTGAGAAAGCGGGTTGGAGCGCACCGGAAAGGAGGACCCTGGTGGCAACCTCCGGCGGAGCGGTGCTCTACCCGCGGAAAAGCTCCACGAGCTTTCTGGCTTCCTTCCGGTTGTCGGAGAGAAGGTCCTTGAGATCACCGGCCTTCAGCAGCTTCACGTGCCGGCATTCCGACCGGAAGCGGGCGCCGATGCAGCCGCAGAGGAGCTGCGGCGCGGCGCCCGGCTTCAGTTTCAGGCGAATCTCGTAGGGCGTGCCGCTGGAGCCCTTCACCACGAACAGCCCGGCCTCCGGCGGCTGCGGCGTGCGCACCGCGTTCAGCGCCTCCAGCGCCCTCGCGGCGATGCCGCCCTTGGCGAGCGACGGCAGCGCCGGATGGTTTTTGCGCAAGCCCATGGCGAGGGCCAGTTCGGCGACGCCCTTGGCCTTCCTTGCCTTCACGCCGGCCAGCGCGATCGCCGCGCAGGCGAAAGCATCTTCACCCGCGTGGTGGTGCTGGAAGCGGACACCAAAACGATCGGCGAGCGCGTTCAGCCGGTGGCTCGGCTCTGACGGCCAGAGCTGGCGGGCCATGCCGAGCGTGCAGCTGGACGACAGCGCCGGGCGGCCGAGGCCGTAGGACTGGAGGCAAGCGTTCAGCACCGAGATGTCGAAGCTCGCATTGTGAGCGAGCAGCAAAGCGCCATCGAAGGCCGCGGCGAACTCGCGGTAGACGTCGGGAAACTGCGGCGCGTTGCGCACGTCATGGGCGGTGATGCCGTGGATCGAGGTGTTGATCGCCTCGAAACGCAGCTCGCGCGGGCGGATCAGCCGGTATTCCCGCCGCGTGACAGTGCCGCCTTCGATCCAGGCGAGGCCAATCGCGCAGGCGCTGTCGCGCCGGTTGGTGGCGGTCTCGAAATCGATCGCGATGATGGTCATGCCCGGCCCGCCCGCATGCGGCGGCATGCGCATGGGCCAACCAGCGCGGTCACGCTTGCCCCGCCAGCTGGCGCCATTCGTCCTCGGAGATCACCTTGACGCCGTGCTTCTTGGCATCGGCCAGCTTCGACCCGGCGCCGGGGCCGGCGACGACGAGATGCGTCTTGGCCGAGACCGAGCCGGACACTTTCGCGCCGAGCGCCTCGGCCTGCGCTTGCGCCTCCGGCCGCGTCATCGTCTCCAGCGAGCCGGTGAAGACGATCGTCTGGCCGTCAAAGATCAGCTGCGACGCATCCGCGGTCTTCCAGGTGACCTTGACCTGTTCCAGCAGCTCGGCGACCGCCACGCTGTTGTGCTCCTCGCCGAAGAAGTCGATCAGCGAGAGCGCGGCCACCTCGCCGATATCGGCGCCTTCCGCGAGCGTCCGGAAGACCGGGCCAGGCTCCTGGCTGACCGCCTTCTGCAGCGCCGCCCGCAGCTCGTCGCCTTCGCCGTAATGCTCCTTCAGCGCCAGCCGCTGGCGGGTGTTGAGCTTGGCGGTCTTGTCGCGGATCGGGTCCCAAGCCGCGTCGCCCTCGTGCATCCGCGCGGCCTCGATCATCCGGTCGAGGGTGATTGTGCCGACCGAGTTCACCGAGCCGAGTTCCAGCCAGTCGTCGCCCGGACGCTCGGTGGCGGCGATTTGCACGGCCTCGATGACTTTCTCGACGGTGCCGTAGAGCTTGGCCAGCGCCTTCGACGTCGTCTCGCCGACATCCTCGATGCCCAGCGCGAAGAAGAAGCGGTCGAGCGCGATCTCGCGGCGGCCGTCGACGGCGGCGAGGAGGTTCTTGATTGACCGGTCCTCGTCCTCGCCCTTCTTCTTCGCCGCCTTCTTCACCGGCTCGGCCTTGCCGCTGGCGAGACGCTTGGCTTGCGCCAGCTCCGCCCGCCGGTCGCCGATCACCTTCTTCAGCGGCTCGAACTCAAGCTTGAAGATGTCGGCGGGTCCCTTGACCAGCCCGGCATCGAACAGCGCTTCGACGTAGATGTCACCGAACCCCTCGATGTCGAAGGCATTGCGCGAGACGAAATGCTTCAGCCGCTCGCGCCCTTGCGCCGGGCAGGTCAAGCCGGCGGTGCAGTGGGTCTTCGCGTCATGCCGGCCGATGCGCGGGTTGAAGGCGCGAACCGCGTGGCTGCCGCAGCTCGGGCAGCGCGTCGGGAAGCGGAACGGGATGCTGTCGTCCGGGCGCTTCTCCGGCAGGATGTCGACGATCTGCGGGATCACGTCGCCGGCGCGCTGGACGATCACCGTGTCGCCGATGCGGATGTCGCGGCCTTCCCGCAGAGGGGCGCCGTCCGGGCCGATGCCCTTGATGTAGTCCTCGTTGTGGAGCGTGGCGTTGGAGACGACGACGCCGCCGACGGTCACTGGCTGGAGCTTTGCGACCGGTGTCAGCGCGCCGGTGCGGCCGACCTGGATCTCGATGTCGCGCAGCACGGTCGTCGCCTGTTCGGCCGCGAACTTGTGGGCGATCGCCCAGCGGGGGCTGCGCGAGACGAAGCCGAGCCGCTTCTGGAGCGCGAGATCGTCGACCTTGTAGACGACGCCGTCGATGTCGTAGCCAAGGCTCGCCCGCTGTTCCTCGATGGCGTGGTAGTGCGCGATCAGCCCGTCGATGGTGTCGAGCCGGCGCATCAGCGGGTTGACGGCAAAGCCGAGCCGGCCGATGGCGGCGACCACCTCGGTCTGCGTCGTCGCGGCCTCGCCGCTCTCGGCGAGCGGCAGCGCGCTCGCCTCGCCCCAGGCATAGGCGAAGAAGCGCAAGGGGCGCGCGCGGGTGATCTCGGGGTTCTTCTGGCGCAGCGACCCGGCGGCGGCATTGCGCGGGTTGGCGAACTGGCGGACTTTCGCCGTATCCGCCTCGCTTTCAGTTGGCTCGTCACCGTCCGCGGCGGCCGTATCGCCGCCCTCGCCCGCCAGCCGCGCATTCAGCGCGGCGAAGTCGGCATGCGACATGTAGACCTCGCCGCGCACCTCGAACACGTCCGGCTTCCAGCCGCTGAGCCGGTGCGGGATGTCATCGACGGTGAGCGCGTTGGCGGTCACGTCCTCGCCGACCGCGCCATCGCCCCTCGTCGCCGCCGAGACGAGACGGCCCTTCTCGTAGCGCAGCGACAGCGAGAGGCCGTCGATCTTCGGCTCGGCGGTGATCGCCAGTGGCGCGTCGTCGGCGAGCTGCAGGAAGCGGCGGACGCGACGGCCGAACTCGGCGACGTCCTGATCGTCGAAGGCGTTGTCGAGCGAGAGCATCGGCAGCGCGTGCGTCACCTTCGCGAACTTCGACGAGGGCGCGGCGCCGACGCGGGCCGAGGGCGAGTCGGCGCGGATGAGATCGGGAAACCGCCGCTCGATCGCCGAGTTGCGCCGGCGCAGAGCGTCATAGTCCGCGTCGGAGACGGTCGGCGCGTCGTCCTCGTAATAGCGAAGGTCGTGCCCCGCCATCTCCAGCGCGATCCGCTCCAGCTCGGCGGCGGCTTCGTCGGCAGTGAGGTTGTCGATCTCGGTCATGGGATACGCCGTTGCAAAGGGGTCGAGGATGAAACGTTTTGGCCCAACATGCCGCAAGGCTGAAACGCCTGCATGGCCCTGCCGTCGCCTCTTCCGTCTCGTCATCCCGGGCTTGACCCGGGATCCATTCCAAATCGTCCGAAGGGTCAAGGGAACACAGGAAAGCCCGCCCTTCCTCCACCGAATTTGCAGCGAGACTGTTGCGGCATGGATCCCGGGTCAAGCCCGGGATGACGAAGCTGAAAGGGTGCGGCCGGTCGAGGAAAGTGGCGCCCTGCCCTACGTCGCGCCGATCAGCTGCGCCGCGGCCGCCCTGGCCTCGGCCGTCACG
Organism: Mesocryomonas lacus; assembly: GCF_055730135.2. NCBI lineage: Bacteria > Pseudomonadati > Pseudomonadota > Alphaproteobacteria > Hyphomicrobiales > Aurantimonadaceae > Mesocryomonas > Mesocryomonas lacus. The sequence continues at coordinate 148,772 of NZ_JBUZWE020000003.1, forward strand.
TGCTCGCCCGCAAGCATGCGGGCGATCTCCTCGGTGCGGAACTCGCCGGCGATCGGCTCGACGCGGGTGGCCAGGCGCTCATCGTCGGCGCGGGTTTGCGCCTTGGAGATGAGGAGATGGGTCGAGGCGCGGGCCGCCACCTGGGGCGCGTGGGTGACCGACAACACCTGCACGCGGGCGGCGAGGCGCGCGAGGCGGCGGCCGATGGCGTCGGCCACGGCACCGCCGACGCCGGTGTCGATCTCGTCGAAGACCAACGTCGGCGCCGAACCCTTGTCGGCGAGCGCCACCTTCAGCGCGAGCAGGAAGCGCGAGAGCTCGCCGCCGGAGGCGACCTTCATCATCGGGCCGGCGCGGGTGCCGGGATTGGTGCGGACCCAGAACTCGACGGTGTCGATGCCGGCGGCGGTCGGGCTTTCGGGATCGCGCTTCATGTCGGCGATGAAGGCCGCGCGCTCGAGCTTCATGTCCGGCAGCTCGGCCATCACGGCGGCCTCGAGCAGCGCGGCGGTGGCGACGCGCTTCTCCGACAGGTCGGCCGCCAGCTGGTCGAGCTTCTCGCGGTGGGCGTGCACCTCCGCCTCCAGCGCGGTCAGCTTCTCCTCGCCCGCGTCGAGATCGGCGAGGTCCTCTATCATCCCCGCCATCAAGGCCGGCAAGGCATCGACCGGCCGCGAGAATTTCCGCCCGGCAGCGCGCAGGGCGAAGAGGCGCTCCTCGGTCTGCTCCAGAGCCCGCGGGTCGAATTCGAGGTTGCGCAGCGCCGTCTGGAGGCTCATCTGCGCGTCCGACAGCGCGTCGAGCGCTGTGTCCAGCCGCTCGATCGCCTCGTCGAGCAGGCCTGGCAGCTCGTCCTTCTTGCGGTCGAGGCGCTTTAGGAGGCCGGCGAGACCGGGGATCGGCGAGGAATGGCCGGAAAGCTCCTCGTGCGCGTCGCCGACATCGGTCGCGATCTTCTCCGAGCGCATCATGATCTGGCGGCTGGCGGCAAGCTCCTCCTCCTCGCCGACGACGGGGGCGAGCTCGGAGAGTTCATTGACCGAGGCGCGGATATAGTCGGCCTCGCGGGCGGCCGCCTCCACCTTGGCGCGGTGGCGGACGAGTTCGGCCTCGGCGCGCTTCCAGTCGGCATGGGTGCGCGCCACCGCCTCGGCCTCGCCGCGGAGCGCCCCGTATTCGTCGAGCAGCCGCCGGTGCGCCTCGGGATCGACCAACGCACGGTCGTCGTGCTGGCCATGGATCTCGACAAGGCTGACGCCGATGTCGCGCATCAGGCCGACGCTGGACGGGCGGTCGTTGATGAAGACGCGGGTGCGGCCGTCGGCGCTCTGGATCCGGCGCAGGATCACGTCGCCGTCGTCGTCGAAGCCGTTCTCGGTGAGGAGCTTGCGCGAAGGGTGAGCCGCCGGCGGATCGAACACCGCCACCACCTCGCCTTGCTTGGCGCCGTGCCGCACGAGGCTGCCGTCGCCGCGGCCGCCGAGCGCCAATGCCAGCGCATCCAGAAGGATAGACTTGCCCGCACCCGTCTCGCCAGTGAGCACGGACAGGCCGTCGCTCAGCTGGAGATCGAGGCGTTCGATCAGGACGATATCGCGGATCGAAAGGTGAACAAGCATGCGCGCCGATGGCTAATCGCTGTCCGGTCGAAAGGCAACCGGCGGGATGCAAGATATGTGCGGTCAAACGCAAAACGCCAATGGGCGAGCACTGCCGTAACCGCTTCCGCCTACGAAAAAACCGGGTTGGAAGGCCCGGCCATGAAAAAAGCCGGGTCGCCCCGGGTTGCTTCCGTTCTTATTCGCTTTGCCGCACCCGGGGGCGCGTCCCTTCAGGAAGGGTCGCCGCCGCCGGTGATGGCGTTGGTCGCCTTGACGAACCAGGAATTGCCGCCGGTGCTGGCGCGCGGCTCCAGGCCCTTGGACTGCAGCAGCGAATAGCTGTCCTTGTACCACTGCGATTCCGGGAAGTTCTGGCCGAGCACCGAGGCCGAGGCCTGGGCTTCCTGGACGAGGCCCATGGCGTAGTAGGCCTCGGTCAGGCGGGCCAGCGCCTCCTCGACATGGCGGGTCTGCGGGAAGGCCTCGACGACACGCTTGAAGCGGTTGATGGCGGCGATGTACTCGCGGCGCTCGAGATAATAGCGGCCGACCTGCATTTCCTTGCCGGCCAGCTGGTCACGCGAGACTCGGATCTTGGTGCGGGCATCCTCGGCATATTCCGAGTCGGGATAGCGGTCGACGACCTCTTGCATGGCGGCCGCGGCGCGCGCCGTCGCCTTCTGGTCGCGCGTCACGTCCGGGATCTGCCGGTAATAGGCGAGGCCGATGATGTACTGGGCGTAGGCGGCTTCGCTCGTGCCGGGATAGGTGTTGAGGTAGCGGCGCGAGGAAGTGACCGCCTCCTCGTAATCGCCGGAGCGGTAGCTGGTGAAGGCGCTCATCACCAGAGCCTTGCGGGCCCATTCGGAATAGGGGTGCTGGCGGTCGATCGACTTGAACTTCGCCGCAGCCTCCTTGAGGCGGCCGCCTTCGAGGTTCGCGAGGCCCTGGTTGTAGAGCACATCCGGCGGATCGGTCTCGGCGGCCAGCGCCAGAACGTCGATGTCGTCATCCTTCCCGGACATGCAGCCGGAAAGGACAAGGGGCGTGGCGACGAGCACGAGGCAAGCCGAGAGCCGCGCCAGGCGTGACGTCGCTCGCAATGGCGTCGAGATCAGCATCAATCGGATTCCCCTGCGTGTTTCCTGCGGCCCCAGCGCTGTCTAGAACAGACACCGGCCCCCGGCAACGTTTGAAGGGGGCGCAAGGCGCCTTTTTTATGGCGCCGGGGAGCGTCATCCCATGCAAAGGCGCCGCACATCCCAAGATGTCGCAGCACCCTGCACTAACCTAAACAGTATTGAAGAGAAAAAACTCAGTCTAGCGACGGATCGACCCGTACGATTCATGCTGAGAAACGCCCGAGCGCCGTCTCAGAGAGTCTGCGGGCCGTAGGCAGGCGCGGCGACGGCCGCGGTGATCAGCGGCGAGTGCCGAACGATTTCGCGGCGACGCGACGGCATCTCGACGATCTCGTAGGCGGTGCGGTCGGCGAGCAGCGCCTGCAGCGCCAGCGCGTTGAGCTTGTGGCCGCCGCGGTAGGAGCTGTAGCAGCCGAGGATGCGGCCGCCGGCCAGCGCCTGGTCGCCGATCGCGTCCAGCGCCTTGTGCCGGACGAACTCGTCGACGAAGCGAAGGCCGCCCTGGTTGATGATCCGGTCGTCGTCGCCGATGACGACGGAATTTTCCAGCGAGGAGCCGAGAGCGTGGCCCGAGGCCCAGAGCCGCTCGACGTCCTTCATGAAGCCGAAGGTGCGGGCACGGGCGAGCTCGTCGCGGAACATCCGCGCCGAGAGATCGGCCTTGAACGTCTGGCGGCCGATGGCGGCGGTCGGGAAGTCGATCTCGATCTCGAAGCGGGTACCGGCATGCGGCGTGTACTCGGCCGAGCAGCCATTCATCTCGACGCGCACCGGCTTCAGCACGCGGATATAGCGGCGCATCGTCGCCTGGCTGCGCAGGCCGACGGCCTCGATCGCCGCGACGAAGGCCGCCGAGCAGCCGTCCATGATCGGAATCTCGTTGCCGTCGATCTCGATCACGGTGTTGTCGACGCCCATCGCGTAGAGCGCGGCCATCAAATGTTCGATGGTCGCCACATGAACGCCATGAGGGTTGCCGATGATCGTCGATAGGTCGGTGGCCGGCACGTTCGAAGAGATTGCCTTGATCGTCTTCGGCAGGCCGGGACCGCCGCAAACGCGGAAGACGACGCCGGTATCGGCGGGAGCGGGCAGCAAGGTCAGTTGCACGGGGTTGCCGCTGTGGACGCCGACGCCGTCGAAATCGATGCGTGCGCCGAGCGTCTGCTGATACATTGTCACGTGCGGTAGTCCCTTTCACTTGCCTCGCCGAAGCGGGATGCACCGGGCATCACCATCTCTCGCGAGAAGGGCTCCTGCGCTGTCCCTGGCCCCCTCCCCAGGAAGGCCATGGCGCCGAAGCCCCGAATTCTTGATGTTAAAATAGGCCGGGGGACCACCTGAGCCAAATCACGGATTCTTACCCCGTATTACCATTCGATCCATTTCGATTGAGTAAAAATCAACATAAACAATACCTTAACGAAAAAGGCCCGCCGTCATGTGACGGCGGGCCTTGTGTCAAGCTTGCAACGGTTGGGATCAGTTGGACTGGCGGCGCAGGAAGGCCGGGATTTCCAGCTGCTCGTCGTCGCTGATCGCCCGCTGCGGGGCAGCCGTCGGACGCGCCGCGGATTCGGCGGCCTGCCGGCGCGGTGCGTAGGGGTTCTGCTCGGCCGGGGCAGCAGCGCGGCGGGGCTCGACGCGGGCCTGGCGGGCCAGCTCGTTCTGCTCTTCCTCGCTGTGGCGCGACAGGCCGGTGGTCAGGCGACGTAGCAGGCCCATCGGCCCCTTGTCTTCACCCGAGACCGGGTCGACGGCAGACTTGGCACCGTATTCGGCCTGCACCATCGGCGGGAAGTCCTCGACGCGGGGCATGCGGGCGGCGGCGACGGGGGCCTCGCGGCGCAGGCTGTGGTTTGGTGCCATCGGCGCCGGCGTCCGGATCTGGACCTCGGCAATCTCGGCCTCGAGGGCGCTGGTGAAGTCGTCCTCGACGTCGTCCATCGGCATTTCCTGGTAGACCGGCGCGGCGCGCGGCGCCTCGGCAACCATCGGCATCGGCTGCGGCGCCATCGGCTGCTGAACCTGCTGGACCGGGGCCTGCGCGGCGACCGGGCGCTGCATCATCGGCGCATGGCGGATCTCGATCGGACGGTCGTAGGCTTCCTGCGCCGTCTTATCGATGCCGGTGGCGACGACGGAGACGCGGATGACGCCCTCGAGGCTCTCGTCGAAGGTGGCGCCGAGGATAATGTTGGCGTCCGAGTCGACTTCCTCGCGGATGCGGGTTGCGGCTTCGTCGACCTCGAAGAGGGTCAGGTCACGACCACCGGTGATCGAGATGAGCAGGCCCTTGGCGCCCTTCATCGAGATCTCGTCGAGCAGCGGGTTGGCGATCGCGGCTTCGGCGGCAGCCATCGCACGGCCCTCGCCCGAGGCTTCGCCGGTGCCCATCATGGCCTTGCCCATCTCGCGCATCACCGAACGGACGTCGGCGAAGTCGAGGTTGATCAGGCCTTCCTTGACCATCAGGTCGGTGATGCAGGCGACGCCGGAGTAGAGCACCTGGTCGGCCATGCCGAAGGCGTCGGCGAAGGTGGTCTTGTCGTTGGCGATCCGGAAGAGGTTCTGGTTCGGGATGACGATCAGCGTGTCGACGTTCTTCTGCAGGTCTTCAATGCCCTGCTCGGCGATGCGCAGGCGGCGCTGGCCCTCGAAGTGGAACGGCTTGGTGACGACGCCGACGGTGAGGATGCCCTTTTCGCGGGCAGCGCGGGCAACGACCGGTGCTGCACCCGTGCCGGTGCCGCCGCCCATGCCGGCGGTGACGAAGCACATGTGCGAGCCCATCAGGTGATCGCAGATCTCGTCGAGCGACTCCTCGGCGGCAGCGCGGCCGACTTCCGGCTGCGAGCCGGCGCCGAGGCCCTCGGTGACGGCAACGCCCATCTGGATGACGCGCTCGGCGCGGGAGGACCGCAGGGCCTGCGCATCGGTGTTCGCGATGACGAACTCGACGCCCTCGAGGCCGGCATTGATCATGTTGTTGACGGCATTGCAGCCACCGCCGCCGACGCCGAAGACGGTGATCCGGGGCTTGAGTTCCGTGATGTCCGGCTTTGCGAGGTTGATGGGCATGGTCCTGTTTCCTCTTCGCTGTGGTGGCCGTCTCGCCGCGTCGGCCTGACGTCTGTGGGGCACTAAGGCGCGCGGCGCGCGACTTTTCGGTCCGGCGGGGCGTACCCCGCCGGTATGGCTAGAAACTCTTCCGCAGCCAGGAGCCGAGACGGCCGACCTTGGTGGTTTCGTCGAAGGCGAAGCTCGACGCCGAGTTGTCGGCGAAGTGCTCCATCACCGCGACCTGCGGATAGATCAGGAGCCCTACCGACGTGGCGAAAGCAGGGCTCTTGTTGGCGGCGCTGAGCCCGGCGACGCCCACGGGGCGTCCGAGCCGGACATTGCGCTGCATGATGGTGCGGGCCGTGTCGCTGAGACCGGCGAGCTGGCTGGCACCGCCGGTGAGGACGACGCGCTTGCCGATGACGTGGCCGAGACCCGAGGCGGCGAGCCGGTCGCGGATCAGCTCGAGCGTCTCCTCGACGCGCGGCCGGATGATGCGGGCGACCAGCGAGCGGGCGACCGAGATCGGCGCCTCGAAGCCGTTCTCGCCGAGCGGGGCGACTTCGACGGTGTCTGAGTCTTCCATCAGCTCGCTCATCGCTGAGCCGTGCATGACCTTCAGGCGCTCGGCATCTTCGGGCCGGATCGACAGGCCGCGGGCGAGATCCATGGTGATGTGGTGGCCGCCCATGGCGACGCTGTCGGCATAGACGAAGCGGCCGTTCTGGAAGATCGCGATGGTGGTCGCGCCGCCGCCCATGTCGATGCAGGCCGAGCCCATTTCCGCCTCGTCGTCGACGAGCGTCGACAGGCCGGAGGCGAAGGGCGTGGCGACGAAGGCCTCGACCACGAGGTGGGCGCGGTTGATCGCAGCCTCGAGGTTGCGCAGCGGCGTCTCCTCGGCGGTGAGGATGTGCATATCGGCGCCAAGCTTCTGGCCGATCATGCCCTGCGGGTTCTCGAGGCCCGTCTCGCCATCGAGCGAGACGTCGAACGGGACGGAATGCAGGATGATGCGGCCCTGGTCGAGCGGCGCCCGCGCCGCCATGCCGAGCACGCGCTTCAGGTCGGCGCTCGACACCTCGGCGCCGTGCATCGGCAGCTCGGCCATGCCGCGCACGCTCTTCAGCCGGCCCGCGGTCAACGAGACGATCAGCGATTCGATGGTGAGGCCGGCCATGCGCTCGGCCGCGTCGACGCAGAAGCGGATCGACTTCTCGGCCGCGTCGAGGTCGACGACGACGCCCGACTTGATGCCGCGCGAGCGCTGGTGGCCGATGCCGATGACTTCGATCTCGTGGGTGCGGCCCGGCAGGATCTCGCTCTCGGCACGCGGCTTCAGCCGGGCGATCAGGCAGGTGACCTTGGTCGTGCCGACGTCGAGGATCGAGATGATGCGGGTCTTGCGGCCCGGCAGAGCGCGCATGCGCGGCAGGCCGCCGGCGGATCCGGAAAAGAACGTCATGCCGGGTTCGCCTTCTGACTGCGCTTGATCACCTTGGCGCGCTCCTTGAGGGCGGCATCGCGCCGCACCAGGGCATCGGGCGTCAACCGAATGACCATCCGGTCCTCGATCCGCATATCCACCACCAAAATGTCACGCGACAACAAGCCGATATCCCTATCCATCCGCGCGACTTCCGCAGCGGCTTCCACCGCCCCTTCCTCGGGCAGACGCAAGGTCTTGCCGTTGTCCAGGCGCAGGTCCCAACGCCGGTCCCCGACGCGGATGTAGGCCTTCACCCTTGCGCGAAGCTCAGGTACCGCATCCATTTTGTCGAGAAATTCAGCGGCATGCTTGGCCGCGCCGACGCCCACCACGAACGGCAGGTTGGAAAAGCGGTTGGCGGCATAGGGCACGATCTCGCGGCCATCGCGGTCGATGACGAAGAGCTCGCGGCCCTTCTGCCAGAGCGCGAACGGCCTGCGCTCGGTCAGCTTGATGGCGACGCGATCGGGATAGGTCTTGGCGACCGCCGCCTTCTCGATCCACGGCATGGCTTCCAGCGTCTGCCGGGCGGCATCGGGGTTCAGCGATGGCAGGCTCTCGGCCCCGGTCTGCCAAAGCGCCTGCAGCACGTCGATCTCGGAGGTCTCGGTGTTGCCGGAGACGTCGATCGTCTCGATCGAAAAGCCGAGCGGCTCGGCGACGGAGTCGATCACCGCCGTCGTATGACCGCCGAGCGACATGCCGTAGAGCCCGGTCGAGGCGAGAAGGATCACGGTCAGCTTGCCGAAGGTCAGTTGCGGCATGCGCGCCAGGCTTTCGCCGGTCGCGGCGAGCCGGCGGCCGAACATCGACAGCTTGAGGGCCAGACGGTTGCGCGGGCCGCGCTCCGGGCGATCGGCATTCAGCGATGACATGACGCGTCTCCCACCAGCCAGGCCAGCAATTCGCCGAAGGAATGTCCGGCCTCGCGGCCGATGTCGGGGACCAGTGAGGTCGGGGTCATGCCGGGCTGGGTATTGATTTCGAGCCAGACCAGTTCGCCGCCCTCGCCAAAACGGTCGTCGTAGCGAAAGTCCGAGCGGCTGACGCCGCGGCAGCCCATCGCGGCATGCGCGGCCAGCGAATATTCCTGCACACGGCGGGTGACGCTCGCCGGAATCTTCGCCGGGATGACATGGGTCGAACCACCCGGCAGGTATTTCGAATCATAGTCGTAGAAGGCACTGCCCTCGGTGGTGATCTCGCAGACGCCGAGTGCGACGTCGCCGAGCACCGCGCAGGTCAGCTCGCGGCCGTGGATGAACCGCTCGACCATCACCATGTCGCCGAAGACCCAGTCGGACCCATGCAGCTGCTGCGGCGGGTGCGCCTGGTCCTCGCGGACGATGAGGACGCCGAAGCTGGAGCCTTCCGCGATCGGCTTGACCACATAGGGTGTCGGCATGACGTGTTTCTCGGCGACGACGCGGCGGTCGAGCACCTTGGCCTCGGCCAGCGGAATGCCGGCAGCCTTGGCGATGGTCTTCGCCTTGACCTTGTTCATGGCGAGCGCGGAGGCGAGGACACCGGAATGGGTGTAGGGAATGCCGAGGTATTCGAGCACGCCCTGGATCGTGCCGTCCTCGCCGAACGGGCCGTGCAGCGCGTTGAAGGCGACGTCCGGCTTCAGCTCGGCCAGCACCGTCATGATGTCGCGGCCGACGTCGACGCGCGTGACGCGGAAGCCCTCGGCCTCCAGCGCGTCGGCGCAGGCATTGCCCGAGGACAGGCTTACTGGCCTCTCGCTCGACAACCCACCCATCAACACCGCCACATGCTTCGTCATCAACCGCCGTCCCCAAGCCCAAAATGGCGTGTTTGCTATTCATGGCTGACGATGGTTAAGCGAAAGTTAAGGCCCGTGGAGGATCGAAACAAAATCGTAACGGCGTTGGAAGGATTGCGGAAACCCCTCTGGACCGCGGCTTTTGGGTCACGCCGGCGGGCGCGCAAGGCCGTCGGAGGGTAAGAATGGTTAACGGAGGTTAACGCCCTGCAGGCGCCAACGCAGCTTCTCAGATGACGCGCAGCCGCGGGTCGAGCTTAGGCGAAAGCGTGTCGTAGATGTCCCGCAGCGACAGCGACGCACCGATCTCCGCCAGGTCGACCGCCTGATCCAGATCGTCATATCTCTCGACATTCCAAAGGCCAGCAGGATCCCGCCGGTAAAGCTTCACGGCCACCATGTCGGGCTCGACCAGCATGATCAACCGGAGGCCACGATGCGCACGGTACTCATCCAGTTTATCGGTGATATCGATGCTGGAGGTCCGCGGCGACGAAACCTCGACCACCACAACGGGCCGAATGGCCTCTCGCGCGGAAGGATCGCGCGGTCCGCAGTCGACGACGACGTCGGGATAGCGGATATCGCGTGCGCCGGTCCTGACCGCCGTATCGCTCGACGTTGTTCGACATCCGTTTCGCTTCGCCTGCGGCGCCAGCGCGACCAGGATGTTGCTTGTGACCACGGCATGGTTCTGTTTCACACCGGCCATCAGGCGGACGGGCACACCATCAACCAATTCATGGCATTGATCCTGAGCCTCAATCCAGACGAGAAACTCATCGGCGGACATCGAGATTTGTTCAGGATCAGCCATGAAGCCCTCCCCCATGCCGTCAGATCCTAGACCCAGGGGAAGAACGGCTCAAAGGAAATCGGGGCGCTGCGGACGGCGACCTTGCGGTCTGCTACGCCTCAGGCGCCTGCCGCGAACGGCGTCACGGCCTGCCCGTCGAGGAAACGGCCGAGCCGCTTGATCTCCCAGTGCAGCTCGATGCCGGAGGCGGCGAGCACCCTCGCCCGTACCGTCTCGCCCAGGAGTTCCAGGTCGTGGCCTGTCGCGGTGCCGGTGTTGATCATGAAGTTGCAGTGGAGTTTGGACATCTCGGCGCCGCCGATGGCGAGCCCACGGCAGCCGGCGCGGTCGATCTCCTTCCACGCGGACGTGCCTTCCGGATTGCGGAAGGTCGAGCCGCCGGTCTTCTCGCGTACCGGCTGGACGGTCTCGCGGTGATGCTGCACCTCGTCCATCCGCGCCCGGATCACATCTCGTTCGGCCGGCTCGCCGTCGAGGAGGACAGAGGTGAAGATCAGGTCGTCCGCCGCGCCGGAATGACGGTAGGCATAGCCCATATCGGCATTGGACAGGACGTGCACCTGCCCCTGCCGGTCGACGGCGCGCACCTCGCGGACCCGCTCGCGGGTCTCGGTGCCGTTGGCGCCGGCGTTCATCCGCAGCGCGCCGCCGATCGAGCCGGGAATGCCGTGGTAGAAGTGGAAGCCGCCGATGCCGGCCTCGAGCGCCACCGCCGCGACCCGCTTGTCGGAGGCTGCGGCCCCGGCGCGGATGGTGGTGGCGTCGATCGCCTCGGCGGTGCCGAAACCTTTCGCGGACAGGCGGATCACCACGCCCTCGATGCCGCCGTCGCGCACCAGGAGGTTGGAGCCGATGCCAACGGGCGTCACCGGGACGTCTGCGGGAAGCGCGGCGAGGAAGGCTGCGAGATCTTCCTCGTCGGCGGGCTGGAACATCAGTTCCGCCGGTCCGCCGGCGCGGAACCACGTGACCTTATCCATGCCGGCATTCGGCGTCAGCCGCCCGCGGATATTGGCTACGCTGTCGCCGAGGCGCGCGAGCAAGGCTGCGCCATCGATCGGGCGCCCGGCAGCCGTCGCGGGCATCAGCCGCGCTTCGCCGCGAGGGCCGTCAGTTCCTTCGGCAAGGCGTAGGCCCATTGCGTGATCGAGCCGGCGCCGAGAAAGACGACCATGTCGCCTGGCTGCGCCAGCTGGTCGATCAGCGGTGCGAGTTCCTCCGGGCCGTCGACCAGCCGCGCATCGCGGTGGCCGCCGAGCTTCATGCGCTCGACCAGCATTTCCGAGTTCACGAACTCGATCGGCTCCTCGCCTGCGGCATAGACCGGGGCGTGGATGACGGTGTCGGCATCGTTGAAGCAAGCGGCGAAGTCGGCGAAGAGGCTCTGCAGCCGGCTGAAGCGGTGCGGCTGCACCACGGCGATCACCCGGCCCTTGGCCGAAGAGCGCGCGGCGGCGAGCACGGCGCGGATTTCGACGGGATGGTGGCCGTAGTCGTCGTAGATCTCGACGCCGTTCACCGTCCCGGTATGGGTAAAACGCCGCTTGACGCCGCCGAAGGCACCGAGGCCAGTCTTGATCGCCTCGGCCGAAATGCCGATGCGCGAGGCGACGGCGATCGCCGCGGTGGCGTTGGAGACGTTGTGGCGGCCGGGCATCGGCAGCACGACATCGCGGATCTCCGACGTCGTGCCGGTGACGCGGTCGCGCAGGGTGACGTCAAATACAGAGCGCGGTCCGTCAACGCGCAGGTTCGAGAAGCGGACGTCGGATTGCGGGTTCTCGCCATAGGTGATGACGCGGCGGTCCTCGATCTCGCCGATCAGCGTCTGCACCTCGGGATGGTCGAGGCACATCACCGCAAAGCCGTAGAACGGCACGTTCTCGACGAAGGCCTTGAACGCCTCCTTCACCTTGTCGAAGCTGCCGTAGTGGTCGAGGTGCTCGGGATCGATGTTGGTGACGATCACGACGTCGGCCGGCAGGCGCAGGAAGGTGCCGTCGGACTCGTCGGCCTCGACCACCATCCAGTCGCCGCCGCCCATGCGGGCATTGGTGCCATAGGCGTTGATGATGCCGCCATTGACGACCGTCGGGTCGAGCCCGCCGGCGTCGAGGAGCGTCGCCACCATCGAGGTCGTCGTGGTCTTGCCGTGCGTGCCGCCGATGGCGATCGCCTGGCGGAAGCGCATCAGCTCGGCCAGCATCTCGGCCCGGCGCACGATCGGCAGCAAGCGCTCGCGGGCCGCTGCGAGTTCCGGGTTGGCGCGGCGGATGGCGGTCGACACGACCACCACCTCGGCAAGGCCGAGATTGTCGGCGTGGTGGCCGATGTGGACGGTTACGCCCTTCTCGCGCAGCCGCTGGACGTTGGCGTTTTCGCTCTGGTCGGAGCCTTGCACGGTGTAGCCGAGCGTCACCAGCACCTCGGCAATGCCCGACATGCCGATGCCGCCAATGCCGATGAAGTGCACCGGGCCGATATTGGGCGGCATCTTCATGGGGTGGTCTCCGTGCAATTCTTCAAAGGACTGGTTTTCAGGCAGCTGAGGTGGGGCGGGACATAGACTCAACGAGATCGGCTAGCAACCGTGCGGCATCGGGAATCCCGGTCGCGCGCGCTGCCGCCGCCATGCCCACAGCCCGCGCCGCATCGGTGGCGAGCCCCTCGATCAGGCCCGCCAGGCGCTCGGGCGACAGCTCCGCCTGCTTGACGACGATCGCCCCACCGGCCGCTTCGATGCGCGCCGCATTCGCCGCCTGATCGTGGTCGAGCGCGTAAGGGTAGGGCACCAGGATCGCCGGCCGTCCGATCACCGCGATCTCCGATACGGTCGAGGCGCCAGAACGGCTGACGACGAGGTGCGCGCGGCCGATGCGCTTGGCCATGTCGGTGAAGAAGGGCGAGACGTCGGCCTCGACGCCGGCGGCGGCATAGAAGGCGCGCACGCGTTCCTCCTGCTCGGGCCGCGCCTGCTGCGTCACGTGCAGGCGGCGGCGCACGGCCTCGGACAACAGCGGGATCGTCTCCGGCATCACGTCGGAAAAGAACTGCGCGCCCTGGCTGCCGCCGAAGACGACGAGGCGGAAACGGTCGTCCGGACCGCTCGGCTTGTAGGCGAAGCCGGCCGATTCGAGCACCGCGGGCCTTACCGGGTTGCCAGTAACGGTGATTTTGGCGGAAAATGGCGAGCCGTCCTGCGGGATGCCGGCGGCGATGCGCGTGACGCGCGGCGCCAGGAACTTGTTGGCGCGGCCCATCACGGCGTTCTGCTCGTGCACCAGCGTCGGGCGCCCTGCCCGCACCGCCGCCATCATCGGCGGGATCGTCGGATAGCCGCCGAAGCCGACGACCACCGACGGGCGGATGTCGCGGATCACCTTGCCGGCGGTGCGGAAGCCCCGCCAGAGTTTCGACAGCGAGGCCAGCACCTTCACCGGGTTCTTCGAGCCGAAAGTGGCGGAGGGCACGACGTGGATCGTCTTCACCGGAAACCGCTCGGCGTATTTTCCCGCCCGCTCGTCGGTCGCCAGGTGCACCTCGAAGCCGCGCGCAACGAGTTCATGCGCCAGCGCCTCGGCAGGGAACAGATGACCGCCGGTACCGCCGGCGGAGAGGAGGATGGGTCCGTTCATGGCGCCGCTCCGTGATTGTTGCGCATCACCAGACGACGCGTCAGCGGGTCGGCATGGATGTCTTTATCGCTGAAAAATCGGGAAGCGACCCGTTGGCCTGCAAGCCTTTTCAGCGAAGCGGATGCTTTGATGATCCAGACTTTGCGTCAATGCGTGCGAGGTCGCGGTCCTGTTGCCAAAGGACGAAGTGCGCGATGATCACCGAACCGATCGGCAGGGCCAGCGCAGCCAGTGCGTACAAAATGAAATCGTTCATCTGTCCAGCCCTCCCAAAACCTTCGTCGCTATCCAGTGAATATAGGGGCTGGCAACAAAGCTGAACAGGAAAAGTGAAACCGCGATCAGGAGTTCCAAAGGACTTCGGGCATTGAAGGCTATCGTGGTCGGCAGGGAAAGGCCGCCCACGAGGATAAGGCCGATGGCCAAACCATTGAGATAGGTCGCCCTCAGCTTGATCCGTTCGCGCTGGCCCTCGCTGAGGTCGGGCATGGCCACCTACCCCGCCCTTCCATCAGATACCGTGCAGCGCCATGGTTCGATCCATCAGCCGGTCGGTCTGCGAGCTGTTCTCCGGCTTGCGACGGGTCAGCGCCAGGATGAAGCCGGCGGCGATCGCCACCGCCATCATCGACGAGCCGCCATAGGAGATGAACGGCAAGGTCATGCCCTTGGCGGGCATCAACTGCAGGTTCACCGCCATGTTGATGATCGACTGCAGGCCGAACAGGAAGACGAGGCCGGAGATCGCGAGCCTGGCGAAGACGTCGCGCTGGGCAAAGGCGACGGACAGGCCGCGGATGACGATGAAGCAGAAGATCGAGGCGAGCAGCATGCAGGTGATGATGCCGAACTCCTCGGCGATCACCGAGAAGGCGAAGTCGGTATGGCTGTCCGGCAGCATGCGCTTCACGGTGCCCTCGCCCGGACCCTGGCCGAGCCAGCCGCCGCGCATGATGGCCTCGCGCGCCGTGTCGATCTGGAAGGTGTCGCCCTCGCCGGTGAGGAAGCGGTCGATGCGGCTCGCGACGTGCGGAAAGAACGAGTAGGCGGCGACGAAGCCGCCGGCGGCAATGCCGCCAAGCCCGGCGATCCAGAACCAGGGCATGCCGGCCATGAAGAACAGGCCGCCCCAGGCGCCGGCGGTGAGGATGGTCTGGCCAAGATCGGGCTGGGCCACCAGCAGCGCGCAGACGATGAAGAGGAGGATGATGGCGAAGAGGTTGCCTGGAATGTCCGGCCGGCGCGCCTTCTCGGCGAACAGCCAGGCGCAGATCACGACGAAGGCCGGCTTCATGAACTCGGACGGCTGGATGCTGAGCGGGCCGAGCTCGACCCAGCGCCGTGCGCCCTTCACCTCGACGCCGAAGAACAGCGCGAAGATCATCAGGACAATCGCGCCGCCGAGGATCAGCAGCGACGCCCGGCGAATGCCGCGCAGCGACAGCATCGACGTCAGGATCATCACCGCGATCGACGGGAGCAGGAACACCGCATGCCGCTTGACGAAGTGGAACGGCTCGAGACCGATCTTCTCGGCCACCGGCGGGCTCGCGGCGAACGACAGGACGAGCCCGCCGATCATCAGCACCAGGAAGGCGGCGAGGAACCAGCGGTCGACGCTCCACCACCAGTCGGTCAGTGTTCCCCTCTTGGCACGGGCGTTCATGGTCATCCCTTCCGGAAGAGTTGGATACCGTCGAGGCGCCCCACGGCCTCGCGGAAACTATCGCCCCGCACCTCGAAATTGCGAAACTGGTCGAAGCTGGCGCAGGCGGGTGACAGAAGCACCACCTCCGGCCCGCCTGTCTCGGCAGCATCCCGGGCAGCGTGCGCAACGGCATTCTCGAGAGTAGCCGATATTTCGTAAGGAATTCGTTCACCAAGAGTCGCCGCGAAGGCAGGTGCGGCCTCGCCGATCAGATAAGCTTTAGTGATGCGCGGGAAGAACGGCGCCAGTGACGCGATCCCACCCTCCTTCGGCAAGCCGCCGGCGATCCAGTGGATGCGCGGGAAGGCCGCCAGCGCTGGCGCGGCCGCCTCGGCATTGGTCGCTTTCGAGTCGTTGACGAACAGCACTTGGCCGACCGTGCCGATCTCCTCCATGCGGTGCGCAAGGCCCGGAAAACTCTTCAGCCCCGCGCCGATCTCGGCGGACGACAGCCCGCTGGCGGTCAGCGCCGCGACGGCGGCGGCGGCGTTCTGGCCGTTGTGGCGTCCGCGCAGCGAGCCGATGCCGGCGAGGTCGTAACGGGCGATGACCTCGTTCTGCCGTCGGTGGACAATCGCGGTGCCGTCGAAGAACACGCCGGTGGAGAGTTCGGTCGCCTGCGAGATCCGCACGACCGTCCGCCCGGCCGCCTCGAGCTCGTCGGCAATCCGGCGAGAAATGGCATCATCGACGCCGACGACACAGACGCCGGCCTGCTGCAGCAGCCGCGCCTTCACCGCGGCGTAGTGCTGCAGCGTGCCGTGCCGGTCGAGATGATCCGGCGTGACGTTCAGGAGCAGCGCCACCGAGGGCGCGACGGTCGGCGCGAGGTCGATCTGGTAGGACGAGCACTCGACGACGTAGAAGCGGTCCGGCGCGGGCGGATCGAGCGTCAGCACGGCGACACCGATATTGCCGCCGAGCTGGGTGTCGCGGCCGGCGTGGCGCAGGCAATGGGCGATCAGCGCGGTGGTCGTCGACTTGCCGTTGGTGCCGGTGATCGCAACGAACGGCGCCGTCGGCGCATGTGCCGCACGCTCGCGGCTGAACAGCTCGATATCGCCGATCACCTCGGCCCCGGCGGCGCGCGCGAGGTCGACCGTCCAGTGGGGCTTGGGGTGCGTCAGCGGCACGCCGGGCGAAAGGATGAGCGCGGAGAAGCCGGACCAGTCGGCGGTCCGCAGGTCGGTGCAGGTGATGCCGGCGGCCTCGGCGGACGCGACGCTCGCCGGGTTGTCGTCGTGCGCGGCGACGTCGGCCCCGCCGGCGATCAGCGCCAGCGCCGTCGCCTTGCCGGAGCCGCCGAGGCCAAAGAGCGCGACCCGCCGGCCGCTGAAGGAAGTGACCGGGATCATCGCGCCGCCCTCACCGCAGCTTGAGGGTCGACAGGCCGACGAAGGCCAGCATGAAGGCGATGATCCAGAACCGCACCACAACCTGGCTCTCGGTCCAGCCGAGCTTCTCGAAATGGTGGTGGATCGGGGCCATCAGGAACACGCGCTTGCCCGTCAGCTTGAACGAGGCGACCTGGATGATGACGCTCATCGCCTCGATCACGAACAGGCCGCCGATGATCGCCAGCACCAGCTCGTGCTTGGTGGCGACGGCGATGGTGCCGACCATGCCGCCCAGCGCCAGCGACCCGGTGTCGCCCATGAAGATCGCCGCCGGCGGGGCATTGAACCAGAGGAAGCCGAGGCCCGCGCCGATCACCGCGCCACAGACGACGGCGAGTTCGCCGGTGCCGAAGACGTAGTGGATCTGCAGGTAGTTGGAGAAGTTCACGTTGCCGGCGAGATAGGCGATGAGGCCGAAAGCCGCGCAGGCGATCATGATCGGGACGATGGCAAGGCCGTCGAGGCCGTCGGTGAGGTTCACCGCATTGCCCGCGCCGACGATGACGAAGGCGGCGAAGACGACGTAGAACCAGCCGAGGTCGATCAGCAGCGATTTCACGAAGGGAAAGGCGAGCGAGGAGGCGAAGCTGCCGGTGCCGGCATAGACGATCAGCGTGCAGGCGATGCCGGCGATCAGGAATTCCAGCGCCAGACGGGCCTTGCCGGAGAAGCCCTTGTGCGACTGCTTCGTCACCTTGAGATAATCGTCGTAGAAACCGATTCCGCCGAAGCCGACGGTGACGAGCAGCACGGTCCAGACGTAGATGTTGGTGAGGTCGGCCCAGAGCAGCGTCGAGGAGATGATGCCGGTGAGGATCATCAGCCCGCCCATGGTGGGCGTGCCGGCCTTCTTGAAATGCGTCTGCGGGCCGTCGGCACGGATCGGCTGGCCCTTGCCCTGGCGGATGCGCAGGTTCGCGATGATCGCCGGGCCGAACAGGAAGACCACGATGAACGAGGTGATCATCGCGCTGCCGGTGCGGAAGGTGATGTAGCGGAAGACGTTGAAGGCGGCGATGTCTTCGGAGAAGTGACCGAGATATTCGAGCATCGATCAGCTCTCCTGATGCGGCGCGGCGTCCGGGGCGCGGTCAGGCGCGGCCGGTGCCGGAGAAAAAGTCGCGATCAGGGTCTCCACCAGTTTGGATAGTCCGATGCCGTTCGACGCCTTGACCATGATCACGTCGCCGGCGCGACCGTCCTTCACGAGGCTTGCGCGAAGCTCGTCTCGCGTTTCATGCCATTCGCAAGGGAGCGTGCCGTCGAGTGCGTCGTCGAGCGCCTTCATCTCCTCGCCGAGCAGATAGACCTTCGCCGCCCCCGCGCCGATCAGCGCATCGGCAAGTTCCGCATGCAGAGCCTGCGACTGCTCGCCGAGCTCCAGCATGTCGCCGAGGACGGCGATGCGGCGTCCCTCGCCGCTCGGCACGCTCGAGGCCAGGACGTCGATTGCCGCGCGCATCGAAACTGGATTGGCGTTGTAGCTCTCGTCGACGAGGGTCAGCGTGCCGCCGCCCGGAAGCGCCAGCACGTGACGCTCGCCGCGACCCTTGCCGGTGCGCCAGGAGGAGAGCGCCGTCGCGGTGACGGTGAGATCGGCACCGGCGAGCTTGGCGGCGCCAAGGACGGTCAGCAGGTTGTCGGCGATGTGCCGGCCGGCCGCAGCCAGCGCGATGTCCACGCTGTCGCCGTCGATCACCGCCCGCAGCCGCGCACCCTCGGCCGTCGGCGAATAGGCGGCGAGCCGGTAGTCAGCCGAGGCTGCCTCGCCGAACGTCTTGATCTCGGTCACCCCGGCGGCCCGCGCCATGTCGGCAAGCGCCGGGCCGAAGGGGTCGTCGGCATTGACGATGGCCGTGCCGCCCGGCTCCAGCCCCTCGAAGATCTCGCCCTTGGCGACGGCGATCTCCCCGAGGTCCTTGAAGAAGCCGAGATGGGCCGGCGCGATCAGCGTAACGATCGCCGCATGCGGCCGCACGAGCTTGACCAGCGGGCGGATCTCGCCGGGATGGTTCATGCCGATCTCGAACACGCCGAAACGCGTGTTGCGCGGCATGCGCGCCAAGCTCAGCGGCACGCCCCAGTGGTTGTTGAACGAGGCGGCGGAAGCGTGGACCGGCCCGGAGGCGCCCAGCGCATGGCGCAGCGCATCCTTGGTGGTGGTCTTTCCGACGCTGCCGGTGACCGCGATGATCCGCGCCTTCGAGCGGGCGCGCGAGGCTGCCGCGAGCCGTCCCAGCGAGGCCAGCACGTCCTCGACGACGATCAGCTGCGCCTGCACCCGGCCGAGCGCCGGCAGCTTGCTCTTGGCGACGACCATCACGCCGGCGCCGCCAGCGGCAGCGGCCGTCAGAAAGGCGTGGCCGTCGAACTTGTCACCCTTGATGGCGAAATAGGCCTCGCCCGGCTGCAGCGTGCGCGTGTCGATCGACAGGCCGGTGACACCTGCCGGCATGGTGCCGATCGGACGGCCACCCAAGGCCTCAATCAGCGCATCGGTTTCCCAGAGCCAGTCGGTCATCGGGTCGCCTCCGCAATGGCGGTTCGCACTTCGTCGTGGTCGCTGAACGGATGGACGGTCGCGCCAACGGTCTGGCCTTGCTCATGGCCCTTGCCGGCGACGACGACGGTGTCGCCTTCCCGGGCTTCGGCTATGGCGGTGCGGATCGCCAGCCGGCGGTCGCCGATCTCGCGCGCGCCGGTGGCCGCCTCCATGATCGCCGCGCGGATAGAGCCCGGCTCTTCGGACCGCGGATTGTCGTCGGTGACGATGACGATGTCGGCAAGGCGCGCGGCGATCTCGCCCATGATCGGGCGCTTGCCGCGATCGCGGTCGCCGCCGCAGCCGAAGACGACGATGATGCGGCCGGTGGTGAAGGGCCGCACCGCAGACAGCACGTTCTCCATCGCCTCCGGCTTGTGCGCGTAGTCGACGAAGACCGGGGCGCCCAGCGCCGTCGTGCCCGCAAGCTCCAGCCGGCCGGGCGCGCCCTTCAAATCCTCCAGCGCTTCCAGCGCGACGCGCGGCTCGACGCCGGTGGCGATCGCAAGGCCGGCAGCGACGAGTGCGTTGGCCATCTGGAACTCGCCGGCGAGCGGCAGCACGATGCGGTGGATCCGTCCCTCGGCCTCGATCTCGGCGATCTGGCGGTGCCGCTCGTGCTCCAGACGCTTCAGCGTCAGGAACGTGCCCTTGCGACCGACGGTCAGGACGTCGGCGCCCGAATGCAGCGCGGTCGCCAGCGCCCGGTCGGACCACTCGTCGTCGGCGTAGATCACCGCCGGCGCGCCCTTCGGCAGCAGCGTATCGAACAGCCGCATCTTGGCGGCGAAATAGTCCTCGACGGTCGGGTGGTAGTCGAGATGGTCGCGGCCAAGATTGATGAATCCGGCGGCCGCCAGCGTCACGCCGTCAAGCCGGCGCTGGTCGAGGCCATGGCTCGACGCTTCCATCGAGACGTGCGTGACGCCCTCGGCGGCGAGTTCCGCCAGCAGCCGGACGAGTTCCACCGGGTCCGGCGTCGTCAGCGAGCCGTATTCGTCGCGCGTCGGGGATACGACGCCAGTGGTGCCGATCGACGCGGCGGCCTGACCGGCGGCCGCCCAGATCTGACGGGTGAAGGCCGCGATCGACGTCTTGCCCGACGTGCCGGTGACGGCGACGATGGTGTCCGGCTGGCGGCCGGCGAGACGCGTGGCCATCAGTGCCAGCACCCGCCGCGGATCGGCGACCCGCAGCACCGGCAGCGTCGTCTCGATCACGTCGTTCTCGCCCGCCAGCACCGCCACCGCCCCGTTCGCCTCGGCGTCGGAGACGAAGCGTGCGCCGTCAGCCTTGCTGCCCGACAGCGCGGCGAACAACGTTCCCGGCCGGACCGTCCGCGAGTCGGCGGAGATCGCGGTGATCTCTGCGTCCCCTGCGCCGCCCGCGGCAAGGCCGTCTGCAAGATCGGAAATTTTCATTCACCATAACCCGTCTGTTACGAGAAAGCCGGCAGTCACCCGCCGGCTGTCAGAACTGCGTCGCCCGTTCTAGCCCCAAAAGCCGCGGTCCGAAAATCGGAAACGATTCGCTGAAAGCCCTTCAAGAAATATCAGAGACTTACGTCGAACTCGCCGCGGCCGTCCGGCCGAACCATGCTTCAATAGGAGACGAGCAAGGATTTTCCGTGGTCGCCGAAATCCGGTTTGACCTTGAGGAGCGCGGCCGAGCGGCGGATGATCGCGCCGGCCGTCGGCGCGGCGTTGGAGGCCGCGGTCGCGCCCTGGCCGGAGCCAGGAACCGGCTGCGGCTCGTCGATGACGACCAGCGTCACATAGCGCGGCGCGTCTATCGGGAAGGCCGCGAGATAGGCGTTGAACCGCTTGTTGCCGACATAGCGGCCGTTGACGACCTTCTCGGCCGTGCCGGTCTTGCCGCCAACGCGGTAGCCCGGCACCAGCGCCTGCCGGCCGGAGCCATGCTCGCCGTTCAGTTCGTAGATGTAGCGCATCTCGTCGCTGGTCTTCTTCGAGATCACCTGGACGGCCAGCTTCTTGGCCTCTTCCGGTGTGCGCGGGAGGAAGGTCGGCGGGATGAGATAGCCGCCGTTCATCAGCGCTGCGGCCGCGACCGCGGTCTGCAGCGGCGTCGTCGAGACGCCGTGACCGTAGGAGATCGTCATCGAGTTGATCTTCTTCCAGGTCTTCGGCTGGGTCGGCTGGGCGACCTCCGGCAGCTCGGTCTGCAGCCGCGAGAGAAGACCGAGCTTCGTCAGGAAGGCCTTGTGACCCTCCACCCCGACAATGTCGGCCTCGCGCGCAGACCCGACATTCGACGAGTACTGGAAGATCTCGGGCACGCTCAGCGGCCGGTGCTTGCTGTGGAATTCCTTGATCGTGAAGCCGGAGACGCGGAACGGCTCGGTCGAGAACACGTCGGTCATCTTCACGAGGCCCGAATCCAACGCCATCGCCGTGGTGAAGCTCTTGAAGGTCGAGCCCATCTCAAAGGTGCCCGCCGACATGCGGTTGAGGTTTTCTTTCTTCAGCGCGTCGCCGGCCGAGTTCGGGTCGTAGTCCGGCATCGA
Source organism: Mesocryomonas lacus (assembly GCF_055730135.2). Classification (NCBI taxonomy): domain Bacteria; kingdom Pseudomonadati; phylum Pseudomonadota; class Alphaproteobacteria; order Hyphomicrobiales; family Aurantimonadaceae; genus Mesocryomonas; species Mesocryomonas lacus. The sequence goes on from NZ_JBUZWE020000003.1 coordinate 170,479, forward strand.
GGCCATAGCCATGATCTCGCCGGTGCTGACGTCGATGATCACGCCGGCCGCGGCGATCGCCTTGTAGCGCACGATGGCGGCCGCCAGCTCGTCGCGCATGACGTGCTGAACGCGCAGATCGATCGACAGCTTCACTGGCTCCAGATTGCCGCCGGCAAGGCCGAGGTTCTGGATGTCGCGATAGCCTTGATCGTCGACGTACTTCTCCATGCCGGCAATGCCCTGATTGTCGACATTGACGAGGCCGACGACATGCGAGGCCGTGTTGCCGCCGGGGTAGAAGCGCCGCTTCTCGGTGCGAAAGCCGATGCCGGGAATGCCAAGGGCGAAGATGTCCTGCTGCTGGCGCGGCGTCAGCTCGCGCTTCAGCCAGACGAAGCCGGCATCGCTCGCAAGGCGCGTGTGCAAGGATTTGGCGTTGAGCTCCGGCAAAACCGTCAGCAGGCGCTCGGTCGCCTCGTCGGCGTCGACGATGCGGCGCGGCTCGGCGAACAGCGAGGCGGTCTTGATGTCGGTCGCCAGCACTTCGCCATTGCGGTCGACGAGGTCGGGCCGCGCGGCGACGATCTGGCCCTGAGGGCTGTAGGCCCCGCCGCCGTTCGGCGAAACGCCCCACATCACCAGCCGGCCGCCGATCACCGCGTAAACGCAGCAAAACAAGCCGGTGGCGATGATGAAACGCTGGCGGTTCTTCGGCGGCGCCAGCGGCTTACGACGTGCCGAAAGCCGCGGCGAGGCAATGTTCGCCGGCGCCTCGGCGCGGCGAAGCGGATTGCGCAGCGCAGGGAATTTCGGCAGCCGCAACATTATCTGACCTTGGTTTCGGCGTTGTCGGCATAACCGCCGAGGACGTCGTTGCCGGTCGGCACGAGGTTGATCGGCTGGGCCGGCAGCTCGTCCGGCTCGATGATCTGCTCTGGCTTCAGCGGCTCGAGCGCCAGATCGGCCTTGAAGGCTTCGGCCAGGCGCTGCAGACGGTCGGGCTGGTTCAGAAGGCTCCAGTCGGCCTCGAGCAGCGAGATCGTCTCGCGCTCCAGGCTGGCCTTGCGCTCGGTGACCTGGATCTGGTCGTCGATCAGCTCGGCCTCGTACTTGATCTTGAAGGTCCAGGCCGCCGCGGAAATCATCACCGCGATCAGAACGATATCGATCGTCTTCAGCATGACTTAGGCTCCAGACTGGGGAAGGTCGGCAAGCGACGGGAGATCGATGAAGGCGGTGGCGTCGGCGCCGGTCCGCGGCGGAGCATCGGTGCGAATGCCGGAGCGCAGCTTGGCGGAGCGGGCACGCGGGTTCTCGGCAAGCTCTGCGTCGCTGCCGGCGACGGGCTTGTTGCGGGCCTCGAAGGTCAGCGGCTTCGGCGCCATGTCGGGCAGATGCCGCGAGCCGCTGTCCTGCTCGGCGCGGTCACGCAGGAAGCGCTTGACGATCCGGTCCTCGAGCGAATGGAAGGTCACCACCACCAGCCGGCCGCCGGGCTTCAGCACCCGCTCGGCGGCGACCAACGCGCGCGTCAGCTCGCCGAGCTCGTCATTGACGTAGATGCGCAGCGCCTGGAAGGTGCGGGTAGCGGGGTCGATGCGGTCCTTGGGGGCGCGGCCGATCGTCTTCAGGATCAGCTGCGCCAGTTCCAGCGTGCGCTCGAACGGCTTCTCCGCGCGGCGCGCCTCGATCGCCCGGGCGATGCGGCCGGCCTGGCGCTCCTCGCCGAGGAAGTTGAAGATGCGGGCGAGATCGCCGGCCTTCAGCGTGTTGACGACGTCGGCGGCGGACGGGCCGGAGCGGCTCATGCGCATGTCGAGCGGGCCATCCTTCTGGAACGAAAAGCCGCGCTCGGCCTCGTCGATCTGCATGGAGGAGACGCCGATGTCGAGGACGATGCCGTCGACGAGACCGCCCGCCGCCGCGTGCGAAATCGCCTCGAGATCGCCAAAGCGCCCCTCTGCAGGCACCAGTTTCGGACCGAGAAGCGCGGCCATGGCGCGCGCCTTGGCGATGGCGGTCGGATCGCGATCGATCGCCACCACCGAGGCGCCCTCCCCGAGGATCGCCGCGGTATAGCCGCCGGCGCCGAACGTGCCGTCGACGATCCAGTCGCCCGGCGCCGGCGCCAGCGCGGTCAGCACCTCGCGCAACAGCACAGGGATATGGCGCGCCGGTGCGCCGTCGGTCACGGCGGCGTCGGCCGAAAGGTCGGACGTCACGACGGCGCGCTCCCGGAGCCGGCCGCGCGCATCGCCAGGAGCCGCGCACGGGCCTCGGCCCGGTGCGCCTCGAAGCGCTGCGGCTCCCACAGCTGGAAGAAGGTGTTGCGGCCGACGAAGGTCACCTTGTCGGTAATGCCGGTGTGCGAGCGGATGAAGTCGTTCACGGTGATCCGCCCCTCCTGGTCGAATTTCAGGAAGGCGCCATCCCCGTAGGTGAAGAGCGACATGTCCGCATAGGCTTCCGAAAACGGGTCCTCGACCGCCATCCGGTCCTCGTAGCGCTGCAGGAGGTCCATGCCGCCGACATCGATCGCCGGCGTGCCCAGCGACTGCATGCCGTAGAGCTCCTGGAAGCCGCGTTGCGCGAGCACCTGCCGGAAGGCTGCGGGAATCGACACGCGCCCCTTGGCGTCGATGTTGTTCACCGCGTTCGAGAGGAACCGATCCATCAGGCCGGGTGCCTGTCGCAGCGACCGATGTCCATGTCATGTCGGCCCCCGCCAAGCCGGCATGACGCCGGCAATGAAGTCGCGCGACGCGTCCCGGTTTGAAGCGGAATGCGCCTGCTCCGATCCCTTCGGAGTTGCGTGAATCTGTCTGGATTTCCTGCCGAAACAGGCCTTGTTTTGATGGGTCGAGGGATAACATGGGGCCTATTGGGCGTCAATGGGATCAGCCCACACCAAGGGGGTCTCTGGAGTCCCTTTGGTGATACTCCGTTAGTGTTAACACCCTCCTAATGCAGGGGTTTTCGCCGGACGCCGAAGCGCTGGTGCGGTGCAACAGAAAATCATCAGCCGGGCGTGACACAATGCCGGCAAAGCAACCGTGCCTGACCGAAAATAGCCAGTCTTCCGAAAGAGTTGAGAACACGAGACCGCCTTAATTAGGCGCCGTTATTTTCTCGCAATAGTTGCAATCTGAAAAATTTTGGCGCTCTCCCATGGCACCCCGAAGGGCGGCACGAGCGCCGTGCCCCGGGGGCCCTGCAAGCGGGAAATTGAAGATGCCAGTCGGCCTGTAAGCCGGGTTCTGTCGGCAGCGAACTGCCGGGCGACCATTCCTCTGGGACGGCGCTTGCGCGCCGCCTCGAGCAACCCACCCGGACGACCGGCCCGGAGAAAGGCTGGCGGTTTCCCGCCACGTCGTCCCTATTCGGTCTTGCTCCCGGTGGGGTTTGCCCTGCCGCCGCTGTTGCCAGAAGCGCGGTGGGCTCTTACCCCACCGTTTCACCCTTACCCCGCCAGCGCTTCGGCCCGCCGCCCATGTCCGCCCATGCGGTCATCGACGGGCTCTGGGCCGAACCGCAGGCGGGGCGGTTTATTTTCTGTGGCACTTTCCCTGGGGTCGCCCCCGCCGGACGTTATCCGGCACCGTTTCTCCGTGGAGCCCGGACTTTCCTCCCCCGTCGTCTTTCGACATATGACGGCAGCGGTCGCCCAGCCGACTGGCGCGCGATACCTGTGCGCCAGGGGCCGGCATGTCAAGCAGGGATCGGGACGGCCCACAGCCGCGGACCATTCCCCCCGCCCGCGGGAGAAAGCCGATCCACCGTGCCGGATGGGGCCTCAGCCGAGGATCACTCCGCCGCGAGAAGCTCTGCTGTCGGCCAGCCGTCGGCCGGCATGCCGAGCCGGATCTGCTCGCGCCGCACCGCATCGCGCGTATTGCCGCCGAGGATGCCGTCGATCTTGCCGACGTCGTAGCCACGACCGGCGAGCTTGGTCTGCAGCGCCTTCATGTCCTCGACCGAGAGTCCCGGCTGCGGCGTGCCCATATCGATCGGCGGTGCGCCGGCAAGGCGGGTCGAGAAGTAGCCGGCGGTCAGCGAGTAGACCAACGAGTTGTTCCAGGCGAGGTAGACGTCGAAGTTCGGGAAGGCGAGGAAAGCCGGCCCGCCGCGGCCCATCGGCAGCACCAGCGAAGCCGGCAGCGCGTCGGACTCGAGCGCACCGCCATCCGCCTTGGTGACGCCAAGCGCGGCGAATTCGCTGCGCGGCTCCTTATTGACCAGCGCCGCTCGCTCCCAAGGGAAGTTCTCCGGCACCTTTACCGCCTCGAGCCAGGGCTCGCCGGCGCGCCAGCCGAGCGACTGCATGAACTTCGCCGTCGTCGCCAACACGTCCGGCGCATCGGTCAGGAGGTTGATGCTGCCATTGCCATCGGCGTCGGTGCCAAACTTCAGATACTCCTCCGGCAGGATCTGGGTCTGGCCGAGCTCGCCCGCCCAGGCGCCCTTCATCTCCTCGGGCGCGAGATAGCCGGCATCCACCACCTTCATCGCGGCGAGCAAATGCGGCCGGAAAAGCTGCGGCCGGCGGCAGTCGTGCGCCAGCGTCGCGAGCGCCGAGAGCGTGTTGAAGTCGCCGAGGACCGCGCCGTAGTCGGTCTCGAGACCCCAGAAGGCGGCGATCGCCGGGCCCGGCACCCCGGTCTCCTGCTCGATGTCGGCGAAGGTCGAGGCGTATTTCGCAAGGTTCGCCTTGCCGAGCTTCAGCCGCGAGCCGTTGACCATGCGCGTCGCGAACTGCTGCCAGGTCTGGCTGAACACCCCTTGCGCGCCGTCGCGCGCCAGCACTTTCGGGTCCGGGCTGGTGCCGATGCGGGCCATCGACCGGTCGATCGCGCTGGCCGAGATGCCGGCCGCCGACGCTTCGGCGCGGACGCCGGCGAGAAAGCTGTCAAAGCTGCCACCACACTGCGCGTCGGCCTGGCCGGCGGCCGTCGGCGACGGCGCAGCCTGGGCGGCGGCAAGCGAGGAACTCGCCAGGAGGGCGGCAAGGGCGAAAGCAAGGCGGCGGGGCATCGGTCAGCAGTCCTTCGGGGATCGGGTGGTTGGTCGACCCTATCTGCCACATCATGGCGGATTGAAGAAATGCGCCCGAAAGAGGCCCGCCCTAGCCGGCCCGGTGCCGCTTCAGCCAGAGCGCCCAGTCGGCGCGGGTGCCCGAGAAGGCGTTGCGGTCGACCTCGCCGGTGATGCCGGGAACCGTTCCGGTGGCGGTGTACTGCCAGAACCGGAAGGCGCGGTTGGTGTAGACGTTGTCCGGATGATCCTTCACCGCCCGGAGCCAGAAATCATAGCGCGGGAAGGCGCCGACCAGCCGGTCGCGGTGCACGTCGATCGGCGCGTAGATGACCGGCCGCACGCCGTAGTGCTTCTCGACGGCGTCGAGGAAGTCCTGCATCTCCTTCATCAAGTCCTCGCGCGGCGGGCGCTTGGTGCAGGTCGGCGAGTCCGGCGTCCACTCGACGTCGAGCACCGGCGGCAGCGCTTCCGGGTCCCGCGGCACGTTGGCGATGAACCAGCGCGCCTGCTCGGCGCCGCTGCGGCAATGGTAGAAGAAGTGGTAGGCGCCGCGCGGCATGCCGGCGGCCTTGGCGGCGCGCCAGTTCTCGGCGAAGCGCTGGTCGACGCGGTCGCCGCCCTCCGTCGCCTTCAGCCAGGCGAAGGACACGCCGCCCTTGCGGGCCGTCTCCCAGTCGATATCGCCTTGGTACTTGGAGACGTCGATGCCGTGGATCGGATACTGATGCGCCTTCTCGACGGCCATTCCGCTCAGCCCGAGTTCACGCGTATCCAGCGTCGCAGACGTGCATCCGGCAACCAGTGCGGCCGCCATCGCGAGCGGAATCGCCGGCCGGCCATAGCGGCGGGCGGATCGGAGCAAGGCCTGCGCTGCGTTGAAAGCACGCTGCTGCATTTTTTTCATCCGGATAGGCCCGCCTTATCGACTTGATTAACAATGGTTCATTCGGCGCTGGAAGCCCGAATCCCTGGCCTGTAAGGCCTTCTCGGGTCCAGACGCTCTCGTATTATCGGGAGAACGCTCTATTTTGTGGCAGACGTTGCCTCACCGGCATGCGCCTTCGGTCTGGTGTGACACCGCGACATGTGGCGTGATCACATGGGATTGAACGGAAGCGGGCCTATCGCATTGATGGTCCGTGTAACTCGAACAGATGGATGTTTGTTATGAAGAAGATTTCCCTCGCCCTTTGCGCCGCCGCTCTTTTCACCCTGACCGCCTGCTCGGGTTCGGACGACAAGGCCACCACCACGACCACCACGACCCCGGCACCGGCCACGACCGACACCATGGCGCCTTCGACCACCACCACCACGCCGCCCGCGAGCTCGACCACCACGACCGCTCCGGCGAACTAATACTGCCAAGCTGGTCCGAAACTCGGGCTCTTGGCTGACCGGGCTGAAATGCCATGGTCGTGACGACCTTGCCTCACGGCAAGGTCGTTTTCGTTTGTGGTAAGACAATCTTGCCGTGCGGCGCGAAAGCCTCAGCCAGTGCGCGTGCGGAAAACTGAAATGCCAGGAAAGGATCTGCCGTGGACTATGTGAAGCTTGGAAACACCGGCGTCGACGTCTCCCGTCTCTGCCTCGGCTGCATGAGCTTCGGCGATCCGGCCTGGACCGTGCATCCCTGGGTGCTCGACCGCGCAGCCTCCCTGCCGTTCTTCGAGCGGGCGGTGGACGCCGGAATCAACTTCTTCGACACCGCCGACATGTACTCCAACGGCGTCAGCGAGCAGATCACCGGCGAGGCCGTCGCCCGGCTGATGCCGCGGCGCGAGGCTGTCATCGCGACCAAGCTCGGCCTGCCGATGGGCAAGGGGCCGAACTCGCGCGGCCTGTCGCGCAAGCGCATCGTCGATTGCGTCGAGGACTCGCTGGAGCGGCTCGGCACCGATTACATCGACATCCTCTACATCCACCGGCTCGACCATGAGACGCCGATGGAAGAGATCGCCGAGGGCCTCGCCCATGTCGTCGGGCAAGGCCTGGTGCGCTATCTCGGCGCGTCGTCGATGTATGCCTGGCAGTTTGCCAAGCTGCGGGAAATGCAGCGCGCCATCGGCTGCCCGCCCTTCGCCGTGATGCAGAACTTCTATAACCTGCTCTACCGCGAGGAAGAGCGGGAGATGATCCCCTACTGCGAGAGCGAAGGCGTCGCACTGGTGCCGTGGTCGCCGCTCGCCCGGGGTTTTCTCGCCGGCAACACGCCGAAAGACGGTGATGCGACACGCCGCGGCGGCAGCGATCCCCGCTCGCAGGAATATTTTGGCAGCGAGGCGGACTATGCCATCACCGCCCTTGTCGCGGAAATTGCCGCTGAGCGTGGCGTCAAGCCGGCGCAGATCGCCCTCGCCTGGGTGCTCGCGCAGTCCGCCGTCACCGCGCCGATCATCGGCGCGACCAAGATGCAGCATCTCGACGACGCCATCGCTGCGACCGACATCACGCTTTCTCCCGCCGAGATCGAACGCCTCGAGGCGCCCTATCTGCCGCGGACGGTGATGGGACACAGCTAGTTTTCGGGGCACGCGGCTGTCGGCAAGAGGCCAAGGCTTAACGGGAAGCTCGCCTCCGGTTGATCCCGTGCGGCTGCCTAGGACTTTTTGTCCAGGCAGCTGCCGCAACGGTCGCGCTATTTCGGGGGTTGATCGCAGGACGCGTTGACGCCACCACCCGGAGAGGATGCCCACTTTGCCAACCGCGACCGGATACGGCATCTTTGGCATTGCAAAAAATGCGGTCTGGGGCCATTCGGGTTTGGCGAAAGGCGCATCCATGACGATCGGCGCCACACCACAGCGGCGGGACAGATCGTCCCGCGAAAGCGGAGCCATGCAGATTCTGTCGAGCCTTGGTGTGCTGCTGCGGGCCCTTCCCGCACAGGGCATGCAGACGCTGGAAGCGCTGTTCGAAACCATCCGCTCGCTGTTCGGCGCCGACAAGCAGATGCGGCGCGAGGTGGCGTTCTCGGTGGCCATGATCGCGCTGTCGGCAAAGATGGCCAAGGCCGACGGTGTCGTCAGCCAGGCCGAGATCGCCGCCTTCCAGCAGATCTTCTCGATCCCGCCGGAAGAGATGCGCAACGTCTTCCGCCTCTACGATCTCGCCAAGCAGGATACCGCAGGCTTCGAGGCCTACGCCACGCGGATGACCGTGCTCTGCGGCGATGGCGGACAATGCGAGGTGCTGTCCGACATTCTCGACGGCCTCTTCCATATCGCCAAGGCGGACGGCGTCATCCATGGCCGCGAACTGGATTTCCTGGCGCGGATCGCCGAGATCTTCGGCCTGACGGAAGACGAGTTCGCGGTGATCCGCTACCGCCATGTCGCCACCGGCGACGACGGTCCCTACGCCGTTCTCGGGATCTCGCCGAACGAGTCCCCCAGCGCGATCCGCAGCCGCTATCTCGATCTCGTCAAGGAAAACCACCCCGACCGTCTTGCCGCCCGCGGTGTGCCGGACGAGTTCATGGCCATCGGCCTCGAGCGCATGAAGGCAATCAACGCCGCCTATGCCAGCGTCTCGCGGCTTCGCACAGCGTGATGGATATCCACCGTTGATGACCCCCGACAGCCCGCTGGTCGGCGAGGTCCTGCCCTCGCCCAACATCAATGCCCGCCGCGACGTCGCCGGTCCCGACATGCTGCTGCTGCACTATACCGGCATGGCCGACGGCGAGGCCGCCGCCCGCTGGCTCTGCATGGAGAGGAGCCAGGTCTCCTGCCACTACCTTGTGCACGAGGACGGGCGGATCGTGCAGATGGTGCGCGAGGTCGACCGCGCCTGGCACGCTGGCGCCGGCTCGTGGAAAGGCAAGGAGGACATCAACTCCCGCTCGATCGGCATCGAGATCGTCAATCCCGGTCACGAGCATGGCTATCGCGCGTTCCCCGACGTCCAGGTCGACGCCGTCATCGCGCTGTCGAAGGAGATCGTCGATCGCTGGTCGGTCCCGCCGGAACGCGTGCTGGGCCATGCCGACGTTGCCCCCGCCCGCAAGCAGGATCCGGGCGAGCTGTTTCCCTGGGCCCGGCTGGCGGCAGAGGGCGTCGGCCATTACGTCGCCCCCGCCCCGATCACCGGCGGTCGCTATTTCGGGCTCGGCGACGCCGGCGAGCCGGTCACGGCCTACCAGTCGCTGCTCGCCGCCTACGGCTATCCGGTCGATGCCACCGGCGCCTTCGACCTCGCTACACAGCTTGCCACCGTCGCCTTCCAGCGCCATTTCCGTCCCGCCAAGGTCGATGGCGTGGCCGACATGTCGACGATATCGACCTTGCACCGCCTGTTGACGACCCTCAGCGCCTCGCCTTTCGCGGCCTGACCCGCGCCGCTCGGCAAGGCGAGCGTTTGGGCGCCGGGGGATTGAATGCCGACCTGCCACCGCCTAACCCGCTTCCTTCTTCCTTGGTTTCAGGAGACCTGACGATGCGCATGACCCACCTCGCGGCGTTCTGCCTTGCCGCCTCCGCCACCACGGCGACGGCCGCCGACCTGACGCTCAAGATCGACGGCGCGCGCAACAGCAAGGGCGTTGTCGCCGTCTGCCTGTGGTCCGACGGCCAGCACTTCCCCGATTGCGGCAAGTCGCGCACCGCCGAGCGCCGTACGGTCGCGGCCGCAGCGCTTGGCAAGCCCATCGTGTTTAAAGGCCTCAAATCCGGCACCTTCGCCATCTCGGCGCTGCACGACGAGAACGACAACGGCAAGCTCGACACCAACCTCATCGGCATCCCGAAGGAAGGCATCGCCGTCTCCAACGATGCCATGCCGAAATTCTCGGCACCGCGCTTTGCCGATACGTCCTTCGATCTCCGCGCCAACGACAGCCGCCGGATCAGGATGGTCTACCGCTAAGCCCTTCGACCAAGGGTTTTGGAGCCGTCGAAACCGGACGGCACTTCCGGGAACGCAAAACGGCGACATCTGCGCCGCCGGCGGCCCTCATCCGCTTGGATAGGCTGGCCCTTCGGCGCCAGCACGCTCGATCTTTTGCAGCTGGAGCGTGTCGCTCTGACAGAATGTCTCCACCCCATTCGCGGATGCTTCAGGAGACGAGATCCGGGGCTTTCGTCGGCGTGCCCTGCGGGTGGGCGGCCTCTCCATCGGCTTCGGTGTGTGCGGGGTCTACATCCCGAGCGAGCACCGGAGTCGGATTTCCGAGGCCGACGCGCGCCCCGCCGCGGCGCCGGCGGCGGACTGCGCGCCGCATGGCCCGTGCGCTGAGACGCAGCCGGAACCAGACATCCTCCGCCGCGTGATAGCCGCGGCCGACATTGTCGCGCTGGTCGGCGTAGATTTCGGCGAGCGCCGCGCGGAACTCGGCGATGCCGAAACGTGCCTCGCCCTCGATCCGCCGCATGACGATCATCCAGGCCGGCGAGACCAGCAGCGTCACCGCCGTGACGGCGATGGCGAGGCGGTAGACGTCCGAACCGATCGCCCCCGAGGCGAAGGCGGCGGCGGCGATGATGAAGGAAAATTCGCCAATCTGCGCCATCGACAGGCCGGCCTCGACGGACACCCGGTGCGAGAGGCCGGCAAAGCGCATCAGGACGACGTTGAAGAGCGTCTTGGCGACGATCACGAACAGCGAGGCGATGAGGACGAGGCCCCAGTTCTCGGTGATGAAGGTGAGGTCGATCAGGAGGCCGATCGACAGGAAGAACACCACCAGCAGCACGCTCTGGATCGGTTGGATGACCGGGATCACGCGGCTGCGCAGCGTCGAGGCGCCGACGATCAGCCCGGCGATGAAGGCGCCGTAGGCCGGCGATAGCCCGGCAATGCCGGAGAGCGAAGCGGCGCCGAAGCAGAAGGCGATCGAGCCGAGCGCCAGGATCTCGACATTGTTCTCGACCGCCGGCGCGAACGTCCATCGCAGTTTCGGCCGCCGCCCGAGATACCAGAGGAGGCCCGCGAGCACCGCGACCGCGAGCGCGATTTTCACGAGGATGCCGAGCCAGGCGATCTCGCCCTCCCCGCCGAGTGCGGTGGCGAGGATCAGCATCGGCACCACGGCGATGTCCTGGGCGATCAGCACGCCGACGGTGATCCGTCCGACATCGGTTCGGAGTTCGCCGATGTCCTCCAGCATCTTCATCGCGACCACTGTCGAGGAGACCGCGATGATGAAGCCGAGGATGATCGCCTCCGCCACCGTCGCCGTGGATACCGCCTTCAGCCCGAAGGAAATCGCCATCGCCGCCAGCAGCTGCCCGAGCGCGATCTTCAGCGCCGGCTTCAGCGTCTGCACGAAGGCCTTGAGCGACAGCTCCATGCCGATGAAGAACAGCAGCATCAGGACGCCCATCTCGGCGAGCGCCGAGACGTTGGCGGTATCGCCGATGACGCCGAGGCCGGTCGGTCCGAGGACGACGCCGGCGAGGATGAAGCCGACCATGGGCGGCTGCCGCAGGCGCATCATCAGGAGGCCCGACGTCATCGCCATGACGATGACGAAGGCGATCTCGACGAGGCCCGTCGCGTGTCCACCCGCTTCCGGCAAATCATCATCCTCCGTCGGGCTTGGCTGCTCCGGCCCTTTGGACGGATGTTTGCGGCCGCTTCATGGTGCAGCGCGCAAAAAGCGCCGGGCAGCGACAAACCGGACGTCGCGCTCGCCCCTGCCGTATGCCGCCCTTTGCGAACCGAGGAACTAATCCCCATGTTTCGGCGTGTCGTGAGCGGAACTGGCTCCCGGCGCAGCCGTTGCCTCTCGCCGCGCCGGCTGCCGACGCTGATGGGAAAGACCAGATATGTCCGATGCCACCTATGACCGTCCCGGCGACTTCGCCGATGTCGAGCGCCTGCGCCGGCTGAAGCGGATCAGCCGGCTCGCCCGCCTGATGGACACCGCGATCGCCATTCCCGGCACGGGCATTCGCTTCGGCGCCGACAGCGTCATCGGCATCGTCCCCGGCATCGGCGACGCGGCCGGCGGCCTGATCGGCCTCTACATGGTCAACGAGGCCCGCAAGCTCGGCCTTCCCAAGCACAAGCTGATGAAGATGATCGGCAATATCGGCGTCGACTCGCTGGTGGGCGCCGTGCCGCTGTTCGGCGACATCTTCGATGTCTACTTCAAGTCCCACCGCCGCAATGCCAGGATGATCCTCGACCATTTCGACGCCTATCCGGTCGACCTCGACAGCGGCACCATGAAGGACATCACGCCGAAGCGGTGAGGCATGCGGGTAGGCATGACTTCGAACAGCGATTGATGCGGTGTCGGCAGCACGCTAGCCTGATGCATGCTGTTCGACTGGGGTGACGTGAAGGATGCCCAAAACGTGGCTGTTCGGGGAGTCTCCTTTGTCGAAGCCGCCGGGGTCTCCACCGATCCGAACCAGCTCGACTGGGTCGATCTTCGCCGGGACTACAACTGCCGGATGCTGCCGCCCTCGCCTTGGTGACGGTTTCCGACAGGGAGCCCGAGGCCTTCCGCCGTGCTCTGGAAGGACAGCTCGCCAACTTCTGATGACGGCACGCAATTTGCCATTCCCGTCAAGCCGCGCAGCTACTCCAATCAGACGCGATAGCCTCTCGGACGCCCTCTACGCGCTGCCTCCGTGCGGGCGCCCGCCCTACTCCCCCATCGTCTCGAGGCTCGCAAAGCTGTCCGGTTTGGTGCCGGCGTCAAACGGCGTCGTCACTTCGACGAAGGTGTCGGGGTAGAAGCCGTTGAAGCGGGTGCGCAGCGAGAGCGAGTAGGCGCCGATGTGGCCGATCTCGATCCAGTCGCCGGTGTCGACCGTCTCCGGCAGCCAGAACGGGCGCGACAGGATGTCGACGCTGTCGCAGGTCGCGCCGCAGACGCGGAACGGCGCAATGGTCTTCGGATCGCCATTGCGCTGGGTGCGGGCAGGATCGGGGATGAAGCGGGCAGGCAAGGTGATCTTGCCGGTCCAGGAATCCGACAGCGAGGCCCAGATGCCGTCGTTGATGTAGAGCCGGCGGCCCTTGCGCAGAAGCACCCGCACGATCAGCGAGAAGCAGCGCGCCACCACCACGCGGCCAGGCTCGGCTACCAGCGGGATGTCGCCGAAACCCCATTCGGTGATGTCGCCGCGCAGGCGCGACATGATCTGGCCCATCCCCGGCATGTCGGGCTTCTTCGACTTCGGGTCGTGGCCGTATTCGGCGGGGAAACCGCCGCCGACGTCGAGCCCGGCGATCGGAACACCGGCGCGGCTGCGCACCCAGGCGGCAGAGCCGAGCGCCCGCTCATAGGTCTCGGGGTCCTCGATCTGCGAGCCGACGTGGAAGCAGATGCCGACCTTGAAGCCGATGCGGTGGCAGCGCTGCAAGAGTTCCACCGCATGCGCCGGCGCCGCGCCGAACTTCTTCGACAACTCGTAGGCGGCGCTGCCCTTGGTCTGGATGCGGATGAAGAGGGTGATCGTGCCGGGATCGAGGTCGAGCGCGCGCACGATCCGCAGGATCTTCGCCACCTCGTCCTCGTGGTCGAGCGACATGGTGCGGATGCCGTAGGTTTCCAGCGCCAGCCGGATGTCGGACTGCGCCTTCACCGGGTGCATGTAGAGCATCTCGGCCTTCTCAGAGACCGCGCGCACGGCGGCGAACTCGCCGGGCGAGGCGACGTCGAAGATGGTCACGCCGGCTTTCGCCAGCGTCTCCAGCACCATCGGCTCGCCATTGGTCTTCACGGCATAGGCGGTGTCGCCGGGAAAGGCGTCGATGAAGGCGCGCGCATCCTCGGCCAGCACGTCGGGACGGAAGCAGTAGACCGGGACGTCTGGCCGCAGCGCCAAAGCGGCGTCCTTGGCGGTCTCGAATTTCTGCATCGCACTTCTCCTGGGACGGCAGGCAAGGCCTCGCACGATTCGGCGCGGCGCTCCTTCTCCGTTTCGGGAAACGGGTGGCACGCGGCGACCCGATCTGCAACACGAAGGCCGGGAAACGGGAGGTTGAGCATGCCGAGAAGGCCAGGTGATGACAGCGCGGCGGTGGCAGCGGACGCGCAGACGCCACCCGCCGCTCGCCCCACCGCACCTTTGGCGCTGACGCCGCGTCTCTGGACGCTCCTTGTTCTCCTCGGGCTGCTCTGGGGCGGCTCGTTCTTCTTCACGCAGATCATCATCCGCGAGATCCCGCCACTGCCGCTGGTGGCGCTCCGCGTCGGGCTCGCAGCGACGGCGCTCCTCGGCTTCCTCGTCCTCACCCGGCAGAAGCTGGCGCCGTTGCGCGAGCGCGCCCTCGCCTTCCTCGGGCTCGGCCTTCTCAACAACGCCATCCCTTTCCTGCTTCTTGCTATCGGCCAGAAGACCATCGGCGGCGGCCTTGCGTCGATCCTCAACGCCACCACGCCGCTCTGGACGATCCTCGTCGCCGCCCTCTTCACCGCCGACGAGCGTCTGAGCGCCGGCAAGCTCGGTGGCGTCGGGCTGGGCATTGCGGGCGTTGCGACCCTCGTCGGCCCGGAGGCTATCGGCCGGGGCAGCGGCGCGCCGCTTGTCGCTTTCCTTGCCATCCTCGGGGCGACGCTCTCCTATGCCGCAGCCGGCGTCTTCGCCAAGCGCTTCCGCGGCGTGCCGCCGGTGGTGGTAGCGACCGGCCAGCTCTGCGGCTCGAGCCTTGTCATGATCCCGCTGGCTCTGGTCTCCACCGGCGGCGTCAGTTTCGCGGCGATCGAGGACCTCTCGCCCGTCGTTATCCTCGCCATGCTGGCCCTTGCTTTCGTCTCCACCGCCTTTGCCTACATCCTCTATTTCGAGGTCGTGGCTGGCGCCGGGGCAACCAACGCCTCGCTCGTAACCTTCCTTGTCCCCGCGAGCGCGATCCTCCTCGGCATCCTGTTCCTCGGCGAAGCGCTGGATGTCCGGGAAATTCTGGGTTTCGCGCTCATTCTCCTCGGACTTGCCGCAGTCGATGGGCGATGGTGGCGGGCCCGCGCAACCGCATGAGTCCCCCGATGAAGCCCTTCAGCCTCGCCGCCCTCGTCCACGCCATCGCCGCTGGTGACACGACGCCCGAGCGGTCGATCCAAGAGACACAGGAGCGGATCGCCGCTCTCGACGGGCAGATCGGCGCCTTCGTGCGCCTCGCCCCGGCGGAGACGATCGACGCCGCCCGGACGGCGACCGGTCCGCTGCGCGGCGTGCCGCTCGGGGTGAAGGACAATTTCGACACGTTCGACATGGCGACCGAGCATGGCTCACCCATCTCGGCCGGCAATCGCCCGGTCGCCGATGCCGCGCTCGTCGCCATGGCCCGCGGCCAAGGCGCCTTCATCGCCGGCAAGACGGTGTCGACCGAATACGCCCACATGCAGCCGGCCGGCACCCGCAACCCCCGCGGCCTCGGCCATACGCCGGGCGGCTCGTCCTCGGGATCGGCCGCCGCCGTCGCCGCGGGCATGGTGGCAGGGGCAATGGGTTCTCAGACCGGCGGCTCGGTCATCCGCCCCGCCGCCTTCTGCGGCGTCGCCGGCTACAAGCCGAGCTTCCGCTTGCTGCCGACCGTCGGGATGAAGACCTATGCCTGGTCGCTGGACACCGCCGGCCTCTTCGCGGCGGGGGTCGCCGACGTCGCGCTGCTCGCGGCCCTCGTCACCGGCCGCGATCTCGCGGTCGGCGACACCCCGCCTGCCCCGCTCCGCATCGGCCTCTACCGATCCGGCGAGGATCACCGTCTCTCGCCCGCCATGGCGGCCGCCTGGGAGCACGCCGCAAGCCTTCTCGAAACGGACGGTGCGACGCTGGTCGAGATGGCGGAGCCGCCAGCGCTCGCCGAGGCGCGCGCGGTTCAGGGCCGGATCCAAGATTTCGAGGCCGCCCTCGCCCTCGGGCACGAACTGCGCACCGCTGCCGACCGGCTGAGCCCCGGCCTGCGGACCGCGTTGGAGGCCGGCGCAGCGACGACGCCCGACAGCTATGACGCCGCCCGCCGCACCGCGCGCCAGGGTCGCCGTGCGGCGACCGCCTTATTCGACGGCATCGATGCGCTGCTGGTGCCCTCGACGCTCGGTGCAGCGCCAGCCTCGCTGACGTCCACCGGTGATCCCGTGATGAACAAGCTCTGGACGCTGACCGGCAACCCTTGCGTCAACGTGCCGGGCCTTGCCGATGCCGACGGCATGCCGCTCGGCCTCACCGTGCTCACCCGCTTTGGCCGCGACCGGGAGGCACTCGCGATCGCCGCGCGCCTCGAAACCCTCATCTCAAAAGCTCAGTGATTACAAAGGCATCTGAAGGTTCTGTCTTGCAGTGCAAGAATCGGCAGGAATCCGGCGATTCGTGAAGCCTCCACGACAATCCGCAAATTTATTTATTGTGGCGGCAACGTGGCTAGGCCCTGAAACGTCGACACTTTTTGATACGCAACGTTAAACCGCGTGCGCTGCAGCACGCCGGGCCTCTTTACCCCTATGAACAAAGGCTTAATATTGAGCTTCGTGACAGAAGGAGGATCGCTATGAGTCTGACACAATCGCTCAACCTCCTGATGATCTCTGCCGCCTTCGCATTCGTTGGCGCCATGGTCGTCGGGGTCCTGCCCTAGTCCATCGAGTACCGGTTCAGCCGGAAGACAAGTACGAAGCCGGGGTGCGAGCCCCGGCTTTTCGCTGTGTGCTTTCCCGTTCAGGCGGCCGCGGCGTCCTCGGCAGGTTGGGCGCGCGCCGTCTCCCGCAGCCCGAGAATGTGGCAGATGGAATAGACGAGGTCGGCCCGGTTCATGGTGTAGAAGTGGAAGTCGACGATGCCGCGGCCGACGAGGTCCAGCACCTGTTCGGCGGCCACCGCCGCGGCGACATGACTGCGGGTCTGCGGGTCGTTCTCCAGCCCGTCGAAACGCTCGGCGAGCCAGGCGGGAATGCTGGCGCCGGTGGCGGCCGAGAAACGGGCGACCTTGGTGAAATCGTGGATCGGCACGATGCCCGGCACGATCGGGATGTAGAGGCCGGCCTTGCGGACGCGCTCGACGTAGCGCTCGTAAACGTCGTTGTCGAAGAAGAACTGGGTGATCGCGCGCGTCGCGCCATTGTCGACCTTGCGCTTCAACAGGTCGATGTCGGTTGCGAAGTCCGGGCTCTCCGGGTGCTTCTCCGGATAGGCCGAGACCGAGATCTCGAAATCGTCGATCCGCTTCAGCCCTTCCACCAGTTCAACGGCGTTGCGGTAGCCGCCGGGATGGGCGGTGTAGCTGCCGCCGACGCCGGCCTGGCTGTCGCCGCGCAGCGCCACGAAATGCCGGACGCCGGTGTCACGGTACTGGCGCACGACCGCGTCCACCTCCTCGCGCGTGGCGTCGACACAGGTGAGGTGCGCCGCCGGCTTCAGGCTGGTCTCCTCGAGCAGCCGCTTGACCGTGTGGTGCGTGCGCTCGCGGGTCGAGCCGCCGGCGCCGTAGGTGACCGAGACGAAGCTCGGCGACAGCGGCGCCAGCCGCTCGACCGCGGCCCAGAGGCTCTCCTCCATCTTGTCGGACTTCGGCGGGAAGAACTCGAAAGAGACGTTGAGGCCGCCGCGAACGGTAGAGGCTGGATAGGCCATGGCAAACTCCCGGAAGATCATCGGACGCGGCGTTCCGCAGTCCTGAAACGGCTCATGGTGCCGGCATGGCTCGAAGACAAAGATGCCGGCGGTGGCGCCCCGTGCGTCTCCAAGGACACTTCCGGGCGCAGAAGTCATGTGCGGGCCGGTCGCGCCTTACGGCGGGGCGACCGGCGTCATGCAGGCCCTAGAGCATCGTGATCGACGGGCTGGCGCGGCGCGGCGCCTCCGCCATCAGGCGGCGACGGTCGCGGGCCAGCCAGATCGTAACGGTCA
This sequence comes from Mesocryomonas lacus, assembly GCF_055730135.2. Classification (NCBI taxonomy): domain Bacteria; kingdom Pseudomonadati; phylum Pseudomonadota; class Alphaproteobacteria; order Hyphomicrobiales; family Aurantimonadaceae; genus Mesocryomonas; species Mesocryomonas lacus. The sequence continues at coordinate 188,295 of NZ_JBUZWE020000003.1, forward strand.
GTTGCTTCGGCTGCGAGCCGTCCGGCGCCAGCGTCTCGACCTCGACGACGTCCAGCCCGGCCTCCTCAAGATAAGCCGACATCGTCTCGCGGGCAAAGCCGAGCCTCAGATGCGCGTGTTCCTCGCGCAAAAATTCCAGCTGGTGCGGGGCGAAGTCGATGATCGCCAGCCGGCCGCCCGGCCGCAGCCGCGAGGCGGCCTCGCGCACCGCCGCCTGCGGATCGTCGAGGAAATGCAGCACCTGGTGCAGCGTGACGAGGTCGAAGTCGTCGCGCGGCACCGGCAGATGATAGCAGTCGCCCTGCCGCACCAGCGCATTGCCGATGCCGGCCGCCTCGAGTTTCGCGCGGGCGAGCTGCAGCATCTCGCGCGAGGCATCGACGCCGACCGCCTGCTCCACCCGCCCGGCGAACAGCTCGATCATCCGCCCGGTGCCGGTGCCGACATCGAGGAAACGGTCGATCCGCGCCGCGCCGACGAGGCCGAGCAGCCGGCTCTCGACGTCGGCATCCGGCGCGTGCAGCAGGCGGATGCGGTCCCAATGTCCGGCATTCTCAGCGAAATAGCCGGCCGCGCGCTCCGCCCGCTCGCGGCGCACCGCCTCCAGACGCTCGGCATCGCGCTCCAGCGCCGGATCGGTCTCGTCGAGGCGAGCCAGCAGCGAGCGCACCAAGCCGGACACGGCGACCGCATCGGCCAGGCGGAAATAGGCCCAGGCGCCTTCCTGGTAACGGGTCAGGATCCGCGATTCGACGAGAAGCTTCAGGTGGCGCGAGACCCGCGGCTGCGACTGGCCGAGGATCGCGGTGAGGTCGGTGACCGTCAAATCATTGCGCGACAGCAAGCGGGCAAGACGCAGCCGGGTCGGCTCGGCCAGCGCCCGAAGGACGTCGACGGAGAGATCGAAGGATAGTTTGGGCGCATCGAGCATGCGGGCCTCGCAGAATGACATAAACATATCTTTATATCACGCGTCAGCAATCTTCAACCCGGCTTCTCCCGCCGACCGCAAATGCTTGCGCGCGTGGCCTGCCACACCGTAGACCTCTCGCATGGACACCGACACCGATATCCGTCCCGGCGAAGTTCGCTTCGCCCTCGATCCGGCCGAGGCCGACGATGCCCGGCTCTGCTTCATCGGCCGTATCCGCTCGGCCTGGAAGACCCGGGCGGACTGCCCGAAGAATGTCGGCATCGCCCGGGAACGCGGCGCGCCCGCATCGATCGAGATCGACGCGCCGTTCCGCCTCGCCTTGACCGGGCTCGAAGCCGGCCAGGGCCTGCATGTGCTGTCCTGGCTCGGCGAGGCCCGGCGCGATCTGGCGCTGCAGACGCCGCGGCATGCGGAAGCGCCGCGCGGCACCTTCGCGCTGCGCTCGCCCGTCCGCCCCAACCCGATCGGGATGCATCTCGTGCGGATCGTCGCCATCGACATCGCGGCGGGCCGGATCGACATCGATGCCATCGACACCCTCGACGGCACCGCCGTGCTCGACATCAAGCCCTATTTCGAAAGCGTCGACGTCCTCCCCGCCGAGCCGCCGCTGGCGCCCGCGGAAGACGGGGGTGCGGCGGACATGCTGACCGCGCTCGACGAGGCCAGGAGCCCCTGATGGCGACGGAACGGCAGAAGGCGATCGCCCGGGCGCTGACGCTCACCATCCCGCAGGCGCCCTATCTCGACGCCGAGGCGATCCGCAGCGCTGCCCGTGCCCGCCATCTGCGAACCCTGTCGCCTGCCGTCGCGCTCTGGCTATCCGCCGTCGCCCACATCCGCCACGCCCATACCGACTACGACATACTCCTCGGCGACGGCTACGAGCGCGACGCCGCCCGATACTTCGTGCTCGACGACATCAACGCCGTCCTCGATCGCTGGGGCGCGACGCGGCGCCTCGATCCGGACGCGGTGGACGACAGCCCCAGCGGCGACCCGGATTCCGAGGACGGCGTGGACGATCGCTTTAACCGGGACGAAGATCCGGACGACGACGACGTTGAAGACGACGAAGACGACGAACCGGACTAGCCCCGCCCTTCTATCTCTCGCACCCGCTTAGCCACGCTGCCGCACAGGATCCGATGTCCCACCCCGCCTCTGCCAACCCCTCCTTCATCCGCCGCTTCCTCGCCAGCGAGGCCGCCGGCGGCATCGTTTTGATGGCGGTGGCGGTGCTCGCCCTCGTCATCGCCAACACGCCGGCGGCCTCGGTCTATTTCGGCGTCCTCGAGACCTATGTCGGCGGGTTGTCGGTGCTGCACTGGATCAACGACGCGCTGATGGCGGTGTTCTTCCTGATGGTCGGGCTGGAGATCAAGCGGGAGGTGCTTACCGGCCAACTCGCCAGCTGGCCGCAGCGCGTGCTGCCGGGCCTTGCGGCGGTCGGCGGCATGGCGGCCCCGGCGCTGGTCTACCTCGCCTTCAATGCCGGATCGCCCGAGACGACCCGCGGCTGGGCCATCCCGGCCGCCACCGACATCGCCTTCGCGCTCGGCGTCCTGTCGCTGCTCGGCCCGCGCGTTCCGCTGTCGCTGAAGGTGTTCCTGGCGGCGCTGGCGATCATCGACGATCTCGGCGCGGTGGTGATCATCGCGCTGTTCTATACCGCCGAGCTCAGCCTGATGGCGCTCGGCGGTGCCGCCGCCGTCACGATCGTGCTCGCCGTGCTCAACCGACGGGGCGTCCACAGCCTGCTGCCCTATCTCGTCCTCGGCTTGGCGCTGTGGGTGCTGGTCTTCCTGTCCGGCATCCATGCGACGCTGGCCGGCGTCGTGCTGGCGCTCACCATCCCGCTCGCCGTCGACAAGCGTACCGGCGATTCCACGCTGGTCCGCCTTGAGCACGCGATCCACCCCTATGTCGCCTTCCTGATCGTCCCGATCTTCGGCTTCGCCAATGCCGGCGTCTCCTTCGCCGGCTTTACCCCTTCGGCCCTCCTCGATCCGGTGCCGCTCGGCGTCGCCGGCGGCCTGTTCATCGGCAAGCAGGTCGGCATCGTCGGCATCGCCTTCGCCGCCGTTCGGCTTGGCATCGCGCGGCTGCCGGAAGGCGCCAGCTGGCAGCAGTTCTACGGCGTTGCCGTGCTCTGCGGCATCGGTTTCACCATGAGCCTGTTCATCGGCCTCCTCGCCTTCCCGACGGACGCGCTGCTGCAAGGCGAGGTGAAACTTGGCGTGATCCTCGGCTCGCTTCTCTCCGGCCTGTTCGGTGCAGCGATCCTGCTCACCGCGCCCTCGCGCCAGCCGGCCTGAGCCCAGCCCCGGCGCTGCAGGAAAAGCTCACGCGCCGGCGCCTGGTCCTTGCAGACCCGGCGGCCCCGCCTCCCCCGCATCGGGATCGCGGCCGTGCAACCGGTCGAGCCGCCGCATGATCGGCGTCTCGCTGAGCCCATGCAGGAGGATCGACAGGAGGACGACCAGCCCGACGATCGCCCAGAGCCGCTCGCCGCCCTCCACTGGCATCGCGTTCAGCCCGTAGGCGAGATAGTAGAACGAGCCGACGCCGCGAATGCCGAAGAAGGAGAGCGTCAGCTTCTCGCTCCACGCCGCCTTCAGCCCGACGAGGCCGATGAGCCCGGTCAGCGGCCGCACGACGAGGAGGATCAGCACGGCCGCGACGATGTCGGCACCGCGCAGCGGCAGGAGCAGGCCGCTGACCAGTGCGCCACCGAACAGCAGCAGGAGCACCATCATGGCGATCCGCTCGATCTGTTCGGTCAGATCGTGCATGTCGCGCTGAAAGTCGTGGTTGCGGTGCGCGTGGCGGATGGTCAGCGCCGTGACGAAGACGGCGATGAAGCCGTAGGCGTGCACGATCTCCGTGACGCCGTAGGAGACGAAGGTCGCCGCGATCGCGATCAGGCCATCACCGGTCTTGGCAAGCTTGGTCTCGGCGGGAATGCGGAAGGTGAGCCAGCCGAAGACCCGGCCGACCAGCCAGCCGCCCCCGATGCCTGCGACGATTTCCCAGACGACGTTTTCGGTGAACCATTTCAACGCCCAGGGCTCGCCGGTCGAGGCGGCAAGGCCAAGCGCGATGGCAAGGTGCACGAAGGGAAACGCCAGCCCATCGTTCAGCCCGGCCTCGGAGGTCAGGCCGAAACGCACCTCGTCCTCCTCGCCGGATTTCGGCGGTCCCACCTGCACGTCGGAGGCCAGCACCGGATCGGTCGGCGCGAGCGCGGCGCCGAGGAGCAGCGCGATTGCCAGCGGCAAGCCCATCAGCCAGACGGCGATCCCGGTAATGGCAGCAATGCCAAGCGGCATGGTGATGGCAAGGAGCCGCCACGTCACCGCCCAGCGTCGCCAGCTGAACACCCGGTCGAGCTTCAGCCCCGCCCCCATCAGCGCGATGATCACCACGAATTCGGTGAACCGCTCGCTGATCTCGGGATAGTCCATCGGCATCGGATCGAAGCGGATCTGCGGCAGCGAGAACAGGCCTGCGCCGAGGGCAATGCAGACGATCGGCAGCGATAGCGGCAGCCGCTTCAGGGCCAGCGGCAGCCAAGCGACCAGCGCGATCAGAACGCCGAACCCGGTGAGAACAAGGATGTAGGGATCCGGCGACAAGGTGAGCAAATTCGACATACCGCCTAACGAGGACGGGCGATTGTCGATCCCTTGCGCGCAACACGGCGCTCTTCCGGACAAAGCGGGGCGCGGCGCGGTCTCAACCGTCGGCCTCAAGCACACCGATCAGGGCGCAAACTGGAGACAAACAGAGGGAAGAGAGAAGACGTTCGCCCGCTAAATCGCGAACTGCTGCCCGAGCTCGACAACGCGGTTCGCCGGCAGCCGGTAGAAGCCGGTGGCATCGGCCGCCGATCGCGCCATGGCGATGTAGATGCGGTCCTGCCAGACCGGCATGCCGTAGCTCGCCGTCGCCTTGAACGAGCGCCGCGAGAGGAAGAACGAGGTCGACATGATCTCGAACTTCAGCCCCTTCTTCTTGGCCAGCGCCAGCGCCTTCGGCACGTTCGGCTCCTCCGAATAGCCGAAAGTGAGGATGATCCTGGTGAAGCTGTCGCGCATCTCGACGATCACGAGCCGGTCCTCGTCGCTGACCCGCGGCACGTTGGCGGTGCGGACGGTCACGACGACGTTCTTCTCGTGCAGCACCGCGTTGTGCTTGAGATTATGGAGAAGCGCCGAGGGCGCCATCTCCGGATCGGACGTCAGGTAGATCGCCGTGCCGCGGGCGACATGCGGCTGCGACTTCTCGAGCATGGCCAGGAGGTCGTCGAGCGGCACGCTCTCGCGGTGCGCCTTGTCGTAGACGATGCGCGTGCCGCGGATCCACGTCCACATCAGGAAGGCGAGGATGGCGGCAAAGCCAAGCGGCACGTAGCCCCCGTCCAGAACCTTAAGAAGATTCGAGCCGAGGAAGACGCATTCGAGCACCATCAGCGGCACGAGCACGGCAACGACCAGCGCCAGCGGCCACTTCCAGACCTTCCAGAACACTACGAAAGCCAAGGTGGAGGTGATCACCATGTCGCCGGTCACCGCGATGCCGTAGGCGCTGGCAAGGCCGCTGGAGGACTTGAAGGCGACCACCAGCAGGAGAACGACGATGAGGAGATACCAGTTGACCCGCGAGATGTAGATCTGGCCGAACTGGGTCTCGGATGTGTGGGTGATCTTCAGCCGCGGCAGAAGGCCGAGCAGCATCGCCTGCTGCGTCACCGAGAAGGCGCCGGTGATCACCGCCTGGCTGGCGATGACGGTGGCGACGGTGGCAAGGCACACCAGCGGCAGCACCCCCCAGTCGGGGGCGAGCAGGAAGAACGGGTTCTCGATCGCGCCGGGCTGGCTGAGGATCAGTGCGCCTTGCCCGAGATAGTTCAGCGCCAGTGCCGGGAATACCACGAAGGACCAGGCGACGCGGATCGGGAAGCGGCCGAAATGACCCATGTCGGCATAGAGCGCCTCTGCGCCCGTGACGGCGAGAAACACCGATCCGAGCACCGCGAGGGCGATGAAGCCGTGATCGAGGATAAAGCTGACGGCATAGGCGGGGTTGAGGGCGTAGACGATGTCCGGCCGATCGCCGATATGCGAGAGCCCGAGCCCCGCCATGACAGCGAACCAGACCAGCGTGATCGGGCCGAACCAGCGGGCCACGCTGCCGGTGCCGCGGCTCTGGATCGCGAAGAGGCCGATGAGGATCGCCATGGTGATCGGCAGGACGTAATCCTCGAAGCCGGGCGCCACGAGCTTCAGGCCCTCGACCGCCGACAGAACCGAGATCGCCGGCGTGATCACCGCATCGCCGTAGAACAGTGAGGCACCGCAGACGCCGATCGCCAGCAGGAACGGTTTTCGTCCCATCGCCCGGATCGCCAATGCCAGCAGCGACAGCGTGCCGCCCTCGCCCTGGTTGTCGGCCCGGAGGATCAGCACGACGTATTTCAGCGTGACGATTAGCGTCAGCGTCCACAAGAGCAGCGACACGACGCCGAACACCTCGCTCTCGCTGAAGCCGCCGGCGGAGGCGTGCGTCAGCGCCTCGCGTAGCGCGTAGAGCGGGCTGGTGCCGATATCGCCGTAGACGACGCCGATCGACCCGATCAGGAGGGTCTTGAAACTGGCGCCGTGCGTGCCCGTGTCACCGTGAACGGGATCGCCCTTCGACATCTCTGTTGCCGTCATCGAGGAAGTCTTCCTGGCGCCGTGCGCTCGCCCCACGCACTGGGGCCTTACGGGGATGTGGTCACACCGACGTTTCGACAGCAATCAAGCAAGGACGAACTGGGCAATTCGTTCGTTGAATACTCCCGGCCTCAAAGGAGTGCAAGCCGCCGGCAAGGCAGCCCGGGTTGCCGAATGGCGGCATTATCATCAGCCCCGTGCGGGTCGAGGAAAGGGCGAAGCAAGTGCCGATCCAATGAGCCCCGATGCTGTTCAGAAGCCGACATAATGCAGCGGCATTGCCTCCTCAAGAAAGCCAAGTGACATTTAGCCAGTCAACAATATACTCACTGTTTCTTATCAGATAGCCGGCAATCAGTAGCTGTTAGTTTAACAATCTGATGTCTATTGAAGTCTTCGGCCCTAGGGTGGAGAGACGGCCTTGCTTCGGATTCATGCGATCGACACGATACGCGGACTGTGCCTGATCAACATCTTCGTCGGTCATATCGGATTGGGCGTCTTCCATCTGATGTCGCCGTCCGGAATCCTGCTCATAGATTGTTCTGATATCTTCGTTTTTAATGCCGGCGTCTGCACATCGCTCAGCTATTGCTGCCGTCCGAGCCTGTCCTTGCGGCAGATCCTATCTTGCAACTGGGCGCGAGCGGCGAAACTTTACTGCGCGAACGTTCTGCTCATCGCGATCTCGGCAGTGATCCTCGCGGTTTCGGCGGCGATCGCCCCCCCGGACATGCTGGCCAACTGGCCCCAGGCCATCGCAGACGAGTCCGGCGCCCCCCGCTACCTCTGGCACCTGATATCCCTGCAGCAATCCATCGGCTTTTCCATGGTGCTGCGGCTCTACGTCTTCCTGTCGGTGGTGGCGCCCGCCCTCATCTGGTGCAGCCTGCGCCGCTGGTGGCTGCCGCTGGTGCCGGCAGCCCTGGTCTGGGCCGTTGCGGGACATTTCGCGCTGGTCTTGCCCAACAGCCTGTCCGGCGAGCCGCTGTCGATGACGATGCTGCCCTGGACCTTCGTCTTTGCCGCGGGAACGGCGCTCGGGGCCGCCATCGTCGGAAAGGTCCCGATGCCGCGAATCCCGTGGGTCGACGGTCTCGCGCTCGGCCTGCTGGTGGGGTCCGTGCTGTCGATCGCGGTGGTCGCGCATATCCTGCCGGACCTTCAGGACTGGTACCGCACCCGCAACGACTTCTTCTGGACAGGCGGCAGCAAGACGCTGCAATCGCCGCTGCGCGTCCTCTCGCTCTTCGCGCTGGTCTGGGTGTTCCTGCGCTTCCCGCACGCGCCCGTCCTCAGGCTGCTGCATGAGGCAGGGCCGGACGCGCTGCTCAGCCGCCTCGGCCGCCGCCCGCTGCCGGTCTTCTGCTACGGCGCTGTCTTCTCGCTCCTCATCGACCAGGTGCTGAGGCTCCTGATCGCCACCGGCCGCATCACCCCAACCTCGCCGCCCTCGGTGCTGGTCGAGGCCATCGGCATCGCCGCCGGCTTTGCATTCCTGCGGTGGATCGCGCTGCGTCCCAAGGTCTCGGCAAAGCCATGGCGGAGCAGCGCCGCCGACGTAGCAATGGAGGGGTCATTCCCCTCTGTCGCCTTGCGGACCTGACGCGGCGACGTGGCCGAGTGCTGCGGCAAGGCGCTGGGTCAGGCGACCGGGTAAATCCACTGGTCGGGGATGACGGCCTCGAACGCGTCGCCTTCTGCCACCCGGCCCGGCTTCTCGACCCAGGCGACGAGACCGCGCCGGTTCCGGGCCGCCTTGACGAAGCTGGCCTCGATCCCGGGATGCCCCTCGACATGCCGGGCGATGCCGCGGCCGGCGAGCTTGCAGGGATGGTTGTCGCCGTCGACCTTCAGCGTGAGCCCGCTGGCAAAGAACAGGAGGGTGCGCGGCGGCAGATGGGTGAGGTTCGCAATGCCCTCGATCAGCATGTTGCCGCCGATCCATTCCGGCTTCAGCTCGGGCAGTTCGAGCGCCTCGGCCGTGGCCTGGAGCTCATCCACCGCCAGCAGCGAGAGCTGGCGCTCGTTGCGGATTTCCGTGCCGCGCTTGTACCAGGGCTCGCGGCCACCGGTGCGCCGGGTCAGGCCGCCATGGGCGTCGCCCTCGATCCCTGCAAAACCGAGGTCCAGCGCCGTCACGGCGGTGGTGACGAAATCTTCCAGGCCGGCCCGGTAGAGGCCGGCGATGCGACCACCGATCCGGCGGCCCTTGATGCGCTCGATGCTCATGGCGGGCCTCAATCGTGCCGGTGGGGATGTTCGTCGGAGCGCAGGTCGACCCGGCGGCTGCTCGGCTTGAAGGTGACGAGGCGGTAGAGGTAGAGCAGCACCACGGCGATCACCACGGCATTGGAGACCGGGCCGACATAGGCCTCGATGTCGTGGAAATTCTGCCCGAGATAGTAGCCGGCCAGCGCCAGGAACGCCGTCCAGACCACGGTGCCGACCGACGACACCGCCATGAACAGCGCGAACGGCATGCGCGACAGGCCGGCCGGCACCGAGATCAAGGTGCGCACCGTCGGCACCAGACGGCCGAAAGACACCGCCCAATAGCCGTACTTCCGGAACCAGCGATCGGCCGCCTCGACATCCTCGGCGGTCATCGTCATCCAGCGGCCATAGCGGTCGGCGAGGCGGATGATCCGCTCCTCGCCGAAAGCGTAACCGATGTAGTACCAGGGAATGATGCCGAGGAGCGAGCCGATCGAGCCGGCGACGATGACGGTGATGATCGACATCTCGCCGGTCGCCGCCTTGTAGCCCGCCAGCGACATGATGATCTCGGACGGGATCGGCGGGAATACGTTTTCGAGGAACATCAGAAGGGCGATGCCGAAAGGCCCGAAACTGTTCATCAGGTCCTGGATGAAGACGTCCATGCGATCGGTCCGTTCGGTAGCAGCGGCCGGGGACGTTCCCGCGGCAGGGGTCGTGGCCCATAGGCCTCTTCGCCCGTTCCTCTACAAACCTTGCCCGCCCTGACGCAAGGTGCCATCGTCATCGTCATGGCGACCGGACTTCAGACCTTCGACGCTTTTTCCTGGGCGAGCCTCCTCAAAGGCTGGCCGACGCTGGTGATCGACCGTCGAACCGAGCGCGGCCGGAGCAATGCCGCAGCGCTCGAGGAGGCCGGCGCCTTGGCGACCTTCGCGCCCGGCCAGGCGGTCGGCATGGACCGGCTGCGGGACGGCGGCTACCGGCTCGTGGTCCTGGCGCTCGACGGGGACGAGGCGGTTGGCGAAAGGATCGCGGCGGTTCTCGCAAACCTTGGCGGCGCACTGGTTGTTCTCGCCGAGCCCGGCCGCCACGCGGCTTTGCGCGGAGCTCTTCCGTCGGCCCGGATCGCCGGTCACGGGATGGGCGAGCGTGATCTTGTGCTGTTCATCACCGGAAGCGCCGACGAGTAGACGACGGGCCGGGCGCAGACGCTGGATTCAGGCGGTGGAGACGGCGATGAGCACGGTCTTCTCGACCTCGGCCCAGGTGTATGGCTTCTGCAGGATCTGACAGGCCTGCCATTCCGCCTCGACGCCGGCGCGGCCATAGCCGGTGGCGAAGATCATCGGAATGCCCCGCTCCCGAAGCCGCTCGGCGACAGGATAGACCTTGTCGCCGCCGATGTTGACGTCGAGGATGGCGACATCGACGTCGGGGTCGCCTTCCAGCATTTCGAGAGCCCGCTTGACGCGCATGGCGAGGCCGACGAGCTCGCAGCCGACGTCGAGCAACATATCCTCAAGCTGCATGGCGACGAGGCTCTCGTCCTCGACGACGAAGACTTTCAGCCCCCGAAGCGCTGGTGGATTAGTGCGGGGTACCTGCAAAGCCCTCGACCTCCTTCATGCCGACCTCGAAACTGCAGAAAAGACCATCAGGCCGGAGGTCGTGCACCAGCCTGCCGTCGAGCTCGCCCTCGATGATCCGCCGCAGCATCCGCGTGCCGAAGCCGCTGCGCAGCGGTGCCTCGGAAGCAATGAGGCCGGTTTCCCGCCACTCCACTTTCAACGTCCGCTCGTCGCTGGACGTGGTGCCTTGCCAGTCGACCTGCAACCCCCCGGTCTCGCCGGACAAGGCGCCGAAACGGGCGGCATTGGTCGCCAGCTCGTGGAACACCATGGCCAGCGCGATCGCCGCCTTGGGGTTCAGATCGACCTCCGGGCCCGCCAGGCGTACCCGGCTGGTGTCGAAGGCCGCCAGTTCCTGGACGAGCAACGCCGACAGCGCCACGGTATGCCACAGGCGCTCGCTCAGCACGTCATGGGCGCGCGACAAGGCGATGATCCGCGCCTCGAACGCTTGTCGCGATGCCTCGGTCTCAGTGCCGCGAAAGCTCTGGCGGGCGATCGACTGGACGGTGGAGAGCGTGTTCTTCACCCGGTGGTTCAGCTCGTCGACCATCAGGCGCTGGCGGTGCAGCGAGCGGAAATGCTCGGTCCGGTCCATGCCCTGGAAGAAGATGCCGGTCACCGCGCCCGTCATGTCGTGGATCGGATGGAAGGAGAAGTCGAGGAAGACCTCCTGCAGCCGCTCCTGGCCCCTCTGCCGCAAAAGGATGCGCTGGCCTTCCGCCAGATGCGGACCGCCGCCCCCGAAGACACCTTGAAGAATATCGAAAAAGCCCTGTTCCCCAATCTCGGGGAACACATCGCGGATCGACAGTCCGATCAGCGGGCGGTCGCCGACATAGCGCTGATAGGCCTCGTTGGCGAAGGTGAAGATGTGGTCACGACCGCGCATCACGGCGATCAGCGAGGGCGAGCTCTGGAACATGCGCTGGAAATCGGCGCTGTCGGAAAGGCTGGCGCGGTAGGCGACCTCGGCTTCCTGCGCGCGTTGCAGCAGCTCGACCGCTCCCGATCGCGGCCGGAACGGCAAGGTCGCGGCCGCCTGCAACGCAACGATATCGGTAACGTCGGCCGTGTTCTGCAGCACGTAGGCGACCTCGCCCTCCGCATCCATCAGGGGCGTATGGATCGCCGTCCAGTAACGGAGGTCGAAGCCGCCACCCTCAGATTGAGGCCGCGGAATCTCATAGGGAATGTAGGCGATGGTGTCGCTCTCGCCTGTCCGCAGCACCCGCGCCAGCGACTCCCGGAGAAGGTCGCCGCTCTGGCCGTCGTTCGGGAAAAGCTCGAACAGCTTGCCCCCGATCAGTTCGGCACGGGAGCGCTTGGTGACCCGCTCGTAGGCAGCATTGACCGCGACGAAGGTGAGACCGCGGTCCACCACCATATGCGGGCTCGGAAGCGCCCTGAAGAGGTACTCGAAGTCGACGGCGTTCAACAAGGGCGGATGCTTTGCCATGGCACGCGCGGGCGCGCGCAATTGCTCTGATACGCAAGTTATAGGCGAGAAGCCTCAACAAACAGCGCATTTGAAATGGCCCGGCAGAAAGTGATCACGCTTTTCGGGTAGCCAGGAGTCCCAGCGCTCGCCGGCGCTGGCGTCCGGCGACCCGGCGGCGCGGCCGGTCGCAATCCCGGCCCGCCCCCTTGCGGGAGCGGGCTGGGCAAAGATCAGCGCGTCAGGCGCTTGTAGGTCGGGCGCTTGGGGTTGGCGGCATCGGGGCCGAGGCGGCGGATCTTGTCCTGCTCGTAGTCCTGGAAATTGCCCTCGAACCACTCGACGTGGCTGTCGCCCTCAAAGGCGAGGATGTGCGTCGCCAGCCGGTCGAGGAACATGCGGTCATGGCTGATGACCACGGCGCAGCCGGCGTATTCCTCCAGTGCGTCCTCCAAAGCCGTCAGCGTCTCGGTGTCGAGATCGTTGGTCGGCTCGTCGAGGAGGATGACGTTCGAGCTCGACTTCAACATCTTGGCGAGGTGCACGCGGTTGCGCTGGCCGCCCGAGAGCGTCCCGACCTTCTGCTGCTGGTCGGTACCCTTGAAGTTGAAGTTGCCGACATAGGCACGGGAGTTCATCTCGAACTTGCCGAGCTTCAGGATGTCGCTGCCGCCGGAGATTTCTTCCCAGACGTTCTTGTCCGGCGCGAGGCTATCACGGCTCTGGTCGACATAGCCGAGCTTGACCGTGTCGCCGATCGCGATCTTGCCGGAATCGGGCTGCTCCTGGCCGGTGATCATGCGGAACAGAGTCGTCTTGCCGGCGCCGTTCGGGCCGATGATGCCGACGATGCCGCCGGCCGGCAGCCGGAACGACAGGTTCTCGATCAGCACCCGGTCGCCATAGCTCTTGGTGACGTTCTCGATCTCGATGACGCGGTTGCCGAGGCGCTCGCCGGCCGGGATGACGATCTTGCCGTCCGCCGGCTTGCGGTTCTCCGAGGCCTCGACGAGGTCGGAATAGGCCTGGATACGGGCCTTCGACTTGGTCTGCCGGGCCTTCGCGCCTTGCTGGATCCACTCGCGCTCGCGGCTGATGGCGCGCGAACGAGCGTCGTCCTCGCGGCCTTCCTGCAGCATGCGCTTCTGCTTCTTCTCGAGATAGACCGAGTAGTTGCCCTCGTAGGGAACGCCGCGGCCGCGGTCGAGCTCGAGGATCCAGCCGGTGACGTTGTCGAGGAAGTAGCGATCATGCGTCACCATCAGCACGGAGCCGGTGTATTCGCGCAGGTGCTTCTCCAGCCAGGCGATGGTCTCGGCGTCGAGATGGTTGGTCGGCTCGTCGAGGAGCAGGATGTCGGGCTTCGACAAGAGCAGCTGGCAGAGCGCGACGCGGCGCCGCTCGCCGCCGGAGAGGTCGGTGACGGCCGAGTCTTTCGGCGGGCAGCGCAGCGCTTCCATCGCCATCTCGACCTGCGGCTCAAGATCCCAGAGGTTCTGCGCGTCGATCTCGTCCTGGAGACGGGCGCCCTCGTCGGCGGTCTCGTCGGAATAGTTCATCATCAGTTCGTTGTAGCGATCGAGGATCGCCTGCTTGTCGGCAACGCCCAGCATGACGTTCTCGAACACCGTCTTGGTCTCGTCGAGCTTCGGCTCCTGCGGGAGGTAGCCGACCTTGGCGCCTTCAGCTGCCCAAGCCTCGCCGGTATAGTCGGTGTCGGTGCCGGCCATGATCTTAAGGAGCGTCGACTTGCCCGAGCCGTTCGGCCCGAGAATGCCGATCTTCGCGTCGGGATAGAAGGACAGGTGGATGTCCTCCAGCACCTTCTTGGTGCCGTAGGATTTTTTCAGGCCGGACATGTGATAGATGAACTGGCGTGCCATGACGGGCGCGTCTCCAAATTCGAAGCGTCGGAAATTTGCGCCACACGTAAGCCATGCCGGCCGGATGAGCAAGAATATCGGTAGGCCTGCAGCGATCACCGCACCGACATTGCCGTCTCCCCACCGCGCCTATTTGCACCTGTGAACGCGTCCTGCACGGCGCCGGGCACTCTCCTTCCCGTCATCCAACCGTTACACCGCGCCGCTATGCGACACGTTCGCCGTCAACGACCGCCGAGGATCTCATGCGCTCCATCATCGCCGCCTGCTTGCTGCTCGCCTCTGCCCCGGCCTTCGCCGCCGACGGCACGCTGGTGCTCTACACCAGCCAGCCCAATACAGACGCGCAGCAGACCGCGGACGCCTTCATGGCCGACAACCCCGGCGTCAAGGTCGAGTGGGTGCGTGACGGCACGCCGAAGATCATGGCGAAGCTCCGGGCCGAGATCGAGGCCGGCTCGCCGCAGCCGGACCTCCTGCTGATCGCCGACGTCGTCACCATGGAAGGCTTGAAGAAGGAAGGCCGGCTGATGGCCTATCCCGGCGCCGACCTCGCCGCCTTTGAAGGCGCGCAGTCGGATCCGGACAAGACCTATTTTTCGACCAAGCTGATCACCACCGGCATCGTCTACAACACCAAGGCGCCCTTCGTGCCCAAGAGCTGGGCCGACCTCGAAAAGCCGGAGGCTAAGGGCCTCGTCGCCCTGCCGAGCCCCCTCACCTCGGGCGCCGCGCTGATCCACACCGTCACCCTCACCGAGAACCTTGCAGACGGCTGGGGCTATTACGAGAAGCTCGGCGCCAACGGCGCGCAGGCCGCCGGCGGCAATGGCGACGTGCTGAAGGCGGTCAGCGGCGGCGACAAGCTGTTCGGCATGATCGTCGACTACATGCCGATCCGCGAGAAGGCGAAGGGCGCGCCAGTCGAGTTCGTCTTCCCGGCCGAGGGCGTCTCGGCCGTGACCGAGCCGGTGGCGATCCTCTCGACCGCAAAGAACCCAGAGGCCGCGAAAGCCTTCGTCGACTTCCTCCTGTCGGAGAAGGGCCAGGCGCTCGCGTCCAGCCAGGGTTACATCCCGGCCCGCGCCGGCGTCGCCTTGCCGGCCGGCTATCCCGAGCGTTCGGCGATCAAGGTGCTGCCGTTCGATGCCGCGACGGCGGTCGCCAACGAGACCGCCAACAAGGAGAAGTTCTCCGAGGCGATGGCGCAGTAGCCTGAGTCCCATCGCATGACAGCGATCCGCAGCACATGACGTTCAGTTCCGCCGGCACACCGAGAGCGAAGCGTGTTGCAAGAATTCCGGCCGGAATAATACCCGGCGGCGTTCTCGCGCCGCTTCTGGTGGTCGCCTTGATCCTCGCCCTCGGCGCCGTGCCGATGGGCCGGATTCTCTACGCCGCCCTCGCGCCGGCCGGTGCGTTCGATCCTTCTGGCTTCCTCGCACGGCTCGGCAAGGCGTCGGCCTTGCGCGCCACCTGGCACACGCTGGACACCGCGACCTTCGGCGCGGCGATCGCGCTGGTGCTCGGCGCGGGTTTCGCCGTGCTGGTGGCGATGACCGAGCTGCCCGGCCGCAGGCCTTTCGGCTTTCTCGTGCTGCTGCCGCTGATGATCGCGCCGCAGGTGACGGCGCTCGCCTTCCTGCACCTCCTCGGTCCCTCCAGCGCCCTCCTCGGCGCGCTCGGCCTTGCGCCGCCGCCGGGCACGCCCAACCCGCTGCTCGGCCGAACCGGCATCATCCTCCTCTACGGCGTCCAGCACGCGCCGATCGTCTTCGTCACGCTGCGGGCGGGCCTTGCCCGCGTGCCGCGCGACCTGACGGAGGCGGCGCGGATTTCCGGCGCCAGCCCGGTGCGCGTGCTTCTGACCATCGTCCTGCCGGCTGTCCGGCCTTATCTCGCCGCCGCCGCCGCGCTCGCTTTCGTCTCCGGCGTCGGCAATTTCGGGATTCCCGCCCTTCTCGGCCTGCCCGTCAACTACCTGACGCTGGCAACGCTGATCTACCAGAAGCTGTCGAGCTTCGGCCCGAGCGTTTTGCCAGAGGTCGCCGCTCTCTCGGTGGCGATCGGCCTGCTGGCGCTCGCCGGCGTCGGCCTGCAGGGCCTGGCGCTCCGCCAGGCGCGGCATCGCCTCGGCATCGGCACGCCGGCGCGGTTCGCGCTGGGGCGCTGGCGCTGGCCGGTGGCAGCGCTTGCCTGGGGCACGGTCGGCGCCATCCTGATCCTGCCGGCGCTGGCGCTGCTGGCGACCGCCCTCGTGCCAACCGTCGGTGTGCCGCTGACGCCGGACACCGCGACGCTCGGCAATTTCCGCGAGGTGCTGTTCCAGCAGGCTTCGACCTTGCGCGCCTTCCGCAACTCGCTGCTTTTGGCCGGGCTTGCCGCGGTGATCCTTGCCGCCCTCGCGATCCCCGTCGTTATCGTCACCGCCCGTTTCGGCCAGCGGGCGCGGCGCCTGCTGCTCGGCTCGCTGGAACTCGCCTATGCCGTGCCCGGCATCGTCCTCGCCATCGCCTGCATTCTCCTGTTCCTGCGGCCGTTGCCGCTGGTCGGCAGCCTCTATGGTACCGCGGCGATCATCCTCGTCGCCTACCTCATGCGCTTCGCCACGCTCGCGCTGCAGCCGGTCACCGCCTCGATCGGCCAGATCTCCAGCGATCTGTCGGAGGCCGCCGCCGTCGCCGGCGCGGGACCGCTCCGCCGCGCCGTGACGATCACCGCGCCGCTCGCCCTCCCCGCTGCCGTCGCCGGCGCGCTCCTCGTCTTCATGAGCGCCTTCAACGAGCTGACGGTCTCGGCATTGCTCTGGTCCGGCGGCAACGAGACGCTCGGCGTCGTCCTGTTCAGCCTGGAGGAAGCGGGTCTCGCGACCCACGCGGCGGCGATCGCGGTCCTCACCGTCGGCGCCGTCGTGGTGCTGCTGGCGATCCTCGACCGGCTGGCGCGGCGCCTGCCGGCCGGCGTCCTGCCCTGGCGCTGAGGCGGCGCGCTCGAAGGCCGGCAGCGACTGCAGCGACTGCAGCGATATCGTGCCAATTCTGCCAAATTCCAAAGCCCGAATTTCACGATTATTAGCACCCTACCGGTAGAGTGCCGCCACCTGTCCGGGGGTGGAGCCTCTCATGAACATGCAGTCCGCCGGCTCAGCCCGGAATCTTACGGTTCCCAGCTACGAGCATATCCTCCAGTGCTTGGCGGATCCGGTCCTAGCGATCGATGGCAACAGCGTCGTGCTCTATGCCAATGCAGCGGCCGAAAGCGTTTTCGGGGATTGGATCGTCGGCCTCAGCCTCCGCGACCTGCTTCCGAGCGTTACCCTGTCGGCGCCCGATCTGCTAATGGAGACAACGCAGCGGCTGACCACGAAAAAGGACGTGCCCTTCGAGGTCCGGTTCACGCCGCTCGGCAACGGCCAGCTCGTCGTATCGCTTCGGTCGCCTCTTGTGGCGGAGGCCGCCACCACGTCCGTCGAGGTCGACGACCTGACGGGGCTCGTCAAGCGCCGCAACCTGTTGTCGCAGCTGTCAGGCGCCCTTGCGCGTGACGCCACCGAGGCGCCCTTTGCGGTTCACTGCCTTGACCTCGATCGCTTCAAGATCGTCAACGATACCCTCGGCCACGCGGTGGGAGACCTGCTCCTGCGGAAGGTCGCTTCGCGGATCACCAGCGCCTGTCGCAAGGGCGACGTCGTCGCCCGCATTGGCGGCGACGAGTTCGTTGTCCTTCAGCATGGCGTCCGGGACGAAGACGATGCGGTGAAGCTCGCCACGCGGCTCGTCGACCTCGTCGGGCGGACCTATGTGCTGAACGGCCACACCGTGAACATTGGGGTCAGCGTCGGGACCACCCTGCGCGGCGGCCTGACCCAGGCGCGCGACGTGCTGCGCAACGGCGACCTCGCGCTCTACGAGGCCAAGCGCGCCGGGCGCGGCCGCTTTCGCCTGTTCCAGCCGGGGATGGACGCCCTGCTGCACGAGCGCCGGGAACTGGAGATCGACCTGCGCCGGGCACTTGCCCTCAAACAGTTCGAGTTGCACTATCAGCCCTTCCTCGACCTCACGAGCAACGAAGTGATCGGCTTCGAGGCGCTGCTGCGCTGGCGGCATCCGGTCCGCGGCAATGTCCCGCCGCTCAGCTTCATCGCGCTCGCCGAGGAAACCGGCCTGATCGTTAAAATCGGCGAGTGGGTTCTAAGGACAGCCTGCCTCGAGGCCGCGACCTGGCCAAAAGAGTTGATCGTCGCGGTCAACGTGTCGCCGCTGCAGTTCAAGGCCGACACCTTGCTTGCCACAGTGTCCTCTGCCCTCGCCGGTGCCAGCCTGCCGGCGCACCGTCTGGAGCTCGAGATCACTGAGGGGGCGCTGCTCGACGATACGGACAATGTGCTGGAAACGCTGACGGCGCTTCGGCAGCTCGGGGTGACGGTCTCGATGGACGATTTCGGCACCGGCTACTCGTCGCTGAGTTATCTCCAGAAATTCCCCTTCGACAAGATCAAGATTGACCGTTCCTTCATCTCCGGGACCAATCCCGACAGCGCGGCAATCCTGCGCGCCGTCGCGGGCCTCGGCACGAGCCTCGGGATGACGATCACCGCCGAGGGCGTCGAGACGGCCGAACAGCTGGCGCGCATCCGCGGCGAGAACTGCACCCAGGTTCAGGGCTACCTGACGGGACGCCCGATGGCCGCCGACGCCATCGGCGGTTTCCTCGCGCGACCGCCCGTCCAAGACTGACCGCGAACCGGAAGGAGCCTTCGCATGAGCACCGCCATCCACCGCCTCGTCTACTACAGCCACAACCACATCGCCGGCGACGAAGCGGCCTTTGAGGCCAGTGTCGCGGACATTCTGGCAAGAAGCCGCGAGAACAACCTGCGCGACGGCATTACCGGAGCCTTGATGTTCAACGCCGGCTGCTTCGCGCAGGTGCTCGAGGGGCCACTCGAACAGATCGAGGCTGCCTTCGAGCGGATCCAGCAGGACGACCGCCATGGCGACGTCTCGCTGCTCGCCGTCGAGGAGATACCCGCGCGCAATTTCCCGAACTGGGCGATGGGCTTCGTCGGGAGCTCAGCCGTCGATGCCACGCGCTTCGCGGCGATCGGCGCGGGCAGCGGCTTCAACCTCTCAAGCCTCAGCGGCGACGAGATCCACGTGCTGCTGCGCGACCTGACGATCACCGAGGAAAAGGCCGCCTGATAGGGCGTGCTCTGCGGCCTTTGCGGGTGCTTTAAGGCCAACGAGATCGCCTGAAGCCAAAGCGAAGACGGTGGGCCTCGGTTTCTGAAAACGGCAACTCAGCCTTTGCCGCGTGGCCAGCCAACGCCAGTGCTCAGTCCGGCACGACCCAGGCATCGGCGACGGCGACATGCACGAGCGCCCCGCGGGTGAGCGGGACCGCGCTGTCGAGCGACAGCCGCTCGCCCGTCTCGGTCCGAAGCTGCACCTCGTGCACGGCACCACGGTAGATGCAGGACACCACCGTCGCTGGCAGCCCGCTGTCGCCGAGCCGCAAGGCCTCCGGGCGCAGCAGGACGGTGACGGGCCCACCGGAAACCGCCGCCTTGCCGGAGAAGCGGGCATTTATCTCGGTGCCGCCGATCCGCACGGCGTCCTTGCCGGCGATGCCTTCGCCTGTCACGAGCGAGCCGCGGCCGACGAAGCCCGCCACCGCCCGGTCGGTGGGGCAGCGGTAGAGAGTTGCCGGATCTGCCGCCTGCAGGACCCTGCCCGCCGCCATCACCACCACCCGGTCGGCGAGCGCCAGCGCCTCGGACTGGTCATGCGTGACGTAGACCATGGTCGCCTTGGTTCGTTCGTGGATCTCACGGAACGCTTCGGCCATCGACGCGCGCAGGTGCATGTCGAGATTGGCGAGCGGCTCGTCGAACAGGATCACCTTCGAGTCCGCGACGAGGCAGCGGGCGAGCGCCACGCGCTGGCGCTGGCCGCCGGACAGTTCCTCGATCCGCCGGTCGCCGAAGCCGGCGAGCCCCACTGTCTCCAGCACGGCGTCGCGGCGCCGCGCGATCTCCGGCTTGTCGACCCGGCGCGTCTTCAGGGGATAGGCGACGTTTTCGCCGACGCTCATGTGCGGCCACAGCGCATAGGACTGGAAGACGACGCCGACGCCCCGCTCCTCCGGCGGCACCTGGCGCTTTGGATCCGCCATGCGCACGCCGCCGATATCGATCGTGCCCGCATCCGGCGCCTCGAAGCCGGCGATCAGCCGCAGCAGCGTGGTCTTGCCGCAGCCCGACGCGCCGAGCAGCGCGGTGAAGGAGCCGCTGGCGAATTCCAGCGAGATGTCGCTGAGTGCCGGCGTCGCGCCGAAGCGCTTGCCGACCCCGGCAATGCTGATGGTGGTCATGTCGTCTCCCGATGCTTCCCGCCCCGTAGGGCGGGAAGATGACGGCCGCATGACGGCCACCCGGCGCTTCCGGTGATGGTCAGGCGGCCTGCGGCGCCGGGCTGATCCGCTCGGCCCGGTCGGGATCGATCAGCAGCGAGATCCCCGCCGCGGCCAATGCCGTCAGGCCTGCGATCAGGAAAGCGGACTGGTAGCTGCCTTGCGCCTCGCGCATGAAGCCGCCGAAATAGGCGGCGCTCGCCGCGCCCAGCTGGTGGCCCGCGACGATCCAGCCGAACACCAGCGGCCCCGCGCGGTCGCCGAAGCTCTCATTGGCGAGGCGCAGCGTCGGCGGCACGGTGGCGATCCAGTCGAGCCCGTAGAGCACGGCGAAGACGCTGAGGCTCAGCACCGAAAAGTCCGAGAACGGCAGGAAGATCAGGGAGAGGCCGCGCACGCCGTAATAGACGAAGAGCAGCTTGCGCGGGTCGTAGCGGTCGGTGAGCCAGCCCGACAGCGTCGTGCCGATGAGGTCGAAGGCCCCCATCGCCGCCAGGAACCCCGCCGCCTTGACCTCGGTGATCCCCATGTCGCCGCAGAACGAGATGAGATGCGTGCCGACGAGGCCGTTGGTGGTGAAGCCGCAGACGAAGAAGGTGGCAAAGAGGTACCAGAAGACGCGGGTCGCTGCGGCCTTCTTCAGCGTCGCGAAGGTCGCGGCGAGGAAGTTGCCGGTGGCTGCGGCGATCGGCGGTTCGGCTTCTTCCGCGCCGAAGCGGGTGAGGCCGATCGAGGCCGGTCGCTCGGGCACCAGGAAGAACACCAGCGGCAGCAGGGCGGCGCAGGCGCAGGCGACGGTGATCACCACCGGCTGCCAGCCGCCGCCCTGTGCCAGCATGGCCAGGAACGGCAGGAAGACCAGCATGCCGGTGGCGCTGCTCGCCGACATCAGCCCCATCACCAGGCCCCGGTTGGTCTTGAACCAGCGGTTGACGATGGTCGCCCCGAGCACGCTCGCCACCGCGCCCGAGCCGAGGCCCGACATCACGCCCCAGGTCGCGACGAGGTGCCAGGGCTCGGTCATCCAGAGGCTCAGCACGGAGGAGCCGGCCATCATCGTCAATGCCAGCAGCAGCACGCGGCGCAGGCCGAAACGCTCCATCGCCGCCGCCGCGAAGGGACCGGCGAGACCGTAAAGGAAGATGCCGATGGCCGCCGCCAGCGAGATCGTGTCGCGCCCCCAGCCGAACGCGTTCTCCAGCGGCAGCATCATCACCGATGGCGATGAGCGCAGGCCGGCGGAAATCAGCAGCGCAAGAAAGATGACACCAACCACCACGAACGCGTAGCGCTGGCCGAAACGCCGAGTGAGGCTGGTGCTGGTACTCATCATGTCGGCATCCCGTCGCACGCCCCCGCGCCGAGCTACCGATGATTCCGCAAGCCTTGTCAACGGGCCGTGGCAAAGGCCCGCGCGAGAACCGCCGGAACAGGGGGCGTCTCACGCCACGCCGTAAGATCGCCGTGAAACATGCGGGCAATCGTTAAAAGACCCTCGCACATGCACGGACCTCGGCTGCTTGTCACCGCCGGGGCACTGGGCGGCCAGACCTCAGAGCACCAGTTCCTCGCGCTCGGCGAACCAGGCGCGGATGGCCGCGGGCAGCATCGGCCGTCCGTAGAAGTACCCTTGCGCCTCGTCGCAGCCGGCGTCGCGAAGAAAATCGCGCGCCCTTGTGTCCTCGATCCCTTCCGCCACCACCCGGTAGCCGAGATCGTGCGAGAGGCTGATCATTGCCCGGACCAGCGTTTTCGCCTTCTCGTCGGTCGCGGTGTCGATGAGGAAGGAGCGGTCGATCTTCACGACATCGACTGGGAGCTTCTGGAGATAGGAGAGGCTGCTGTACCCCGTGCCGAAGTCGTCGATCGCCAGGCTAAACCCCATCGCCGACAGCGTCTTCAGCTTCGCCAGTCCCTTGCCGGACTCCTGCATGACGGTGCCTTCGGTCAGCTCGAGTTCGATCGCCTCCGCCGGCACGTCATGGCGCAGCAGCGCCTCCTGCAGCATGAGCACGAACGCGCCGTCCTCGACATCCCTGGCCGAGATGTTGATCGACATTCGCAACCGCGAGCCCTCAGCCCGCCACTTTGCCATCTCAGCGAACGCCGCCTCGACTACCCAGTCCGTCAGCGACCGCATGTGCGACGTGCGTTCGATGATGGGCAGGAATTCCGCCGGCGAGATCAGTCCATGCAACGGGTGCGTCCAGCGCACCAGCGCCTCGACCCCGACGCCATATCCCGACCGCAGATCGATCCGCGGCTGGTAGACCAGATGCAGCTGACCGTCCGCAATGGCGCTCTTGAACTCACGCAGAATCCAGTAGCGGCGGGCATTGGCGTCGTCGTCGGCCTTCGAATAGAACTGCACCGCGTCGCCCAGCGCGCGGGCCGCCTGCGCTGCCGAATGCGCCCGCCGCAGCGCTTCCCGAGGCCCGATGTCGCCGAGCGCGAAGCCCGCGACGCCCAGCCGGGGGCTGAGCAGGAACCGCGACTCCAGCGTCTCGTGGTTCACCTTCGTCCGGTTGCGCAGGATCACCTCATACTCTGTCGCCCCGATGCCCGGCGGCGCGAGGAAGGCGAACTGCGTCGCCCCCACATGGTAGAGCGAGCGATCCGGCCCGATGATCGAGCGAATGGTTTCAGCGGCGGCCTGGATGACCTCGTCGAAGTAGCGCGAACCCATCACCTGCGCCGCCTGATCCATCTCGTCGGAACCGGCGATCTCGACGAGGACGACCATCCGCTCCTCACCGGGACACTCGCGCGCCGTATCCTCGACATCGTCGAGAAACTGGTTGCGGTTCGGGATGCCGCTGATGGGATCAACGCGTCCCCTGGTGACCTGCATCTCGACCTGCGACATGGCGAGGCTGGCCAAGTCGACGAGCGATGTAAGCTGGGCCGGCGTCGCTTCCCGTGGCTCAAATCCGAACACGCAGAGAGTGCCGATCGCCTTGCCCTGGTGCGTGATCAACGGTGCGCCGGCGTAGAAGCGCATGTCGTAGAGTTTGACGACGGGGCAGCAGGCGTACCGCTCCTCCGCCTGCAGGTCGCAAAAACTCATGACCTCGCCGCTGGCGGTGACATCGGCGCAAGGCGAACCCTCCTGGCTCGTCCCGCCGAATTCAAACCCGATATGGCGCGCGAACCAGATGTGATGCTTTTCTGGAAGCACGATCATGGCCGTGACGGCTTTGAAAAGCTCCGCCGCCAGACGGGTGACCCGGTCCAGACCCTCATTCGGTTTGCTTGTCATCGCGGCAAGCCTCGTCAGCGCGCCAAGATTCGAGATCTCGCTTAATGTCGACATGATGTCCTTGGGATCTGCGTCATGGCCGGTCTATGGCGGCGCAGATGTAAAGCAACCCCATAATTCAACTAAAGTTCCGCTTCGGCAGGTGGCGCATTGAGAACTGTGCTGCGTTAACATTCGCCGGGTGATGACGAGTACAGGCGGTAGGGGTTCGGCCGGAGCATTCGAAAATTACCACCGAAATATTACCGGACTGCGTTGCAGTAGCACCGGCGGGTGGCGGCATCGCGAATCCGGCAGCACGGCAGCACGGCGGGACGGCGGGACGGCGGGACGGCGGGACGGCGGGACGGCGGGACGGCGGGACGGACGATCTCTCAATCGCAGCCGGTGTCACTGGGAAATCGAGACTTGCATCAGCCGTTTGCCCAACCGCTCTGTACAACCCTCGACACCTCAGGCAGCCGAAGCGTCGGGGCGAGCGAGACCGGCCAGCCGCTGGCCGAGTTCCGCCTGGCGGAAAGGCTTGGTCAGCCGCGGCAGGTCATCGGCGGCCCCCCCGGAATCGCCATAGCCTGACACCAGCAGCACCGGAAGCCGCGGCCACTCCGCCTTGATCTTACGGGCCAACTCGACACCAGTCATGCCCGGCATCAGATGATCGGTGACGACAATGTCGATCACCTCGCCATTGCGCAGCACCATTTCCGCCTCGTGTCCGGTTCCCGCCTCGACCGTGTCGTAGCCGAGTTCCTCCAGCATGGTGCAGGTCGCCATCCGGACGAACTCCTCGTCGTCGACGACCAGCGCCCGCCCCCGCTTGCGATGGTCGTTGGCGACGGGACCCAGCACCTCGACCTCTGTGACATCCATGCCGCTCACCGGCAGGAAGAGATCGATGCGGGTGCCGAGCCCCGGCTTGGAGTCGATTTTCAAGGCGCCGCCGAGCTGGGCTGCGAGCCCATGCACCATCGACAGGCCGAGTCCCGTTCCCTTGCCGATGCCCTTGGTCGAATAGAACGGCTCGATCGCCCGCTTCATCGTCTCCGCGTCCATGCCGGTGCCGGAGTCGGCGACCGACAGCCTGATGTAGCGTCCGGCGGCCAGAATTTCGCCGCCATTGCCGGAGGCTTCCGCCAGCTCGGTAACATCAGCGGAGACATTCAGCGTGCCGCCGGTCGGCATGGCATCCCGGGCGTTTACGCAAAGGTTCAAAAGCGCCATCTCCAGCTGGTTGGAATCGGCGAGCGCCGGCGGCAGGTCGTCGGCAACCTCCACCGACAGCCGGATCTGCGGCCCCGACGTGCTGGCGACCAGCCCGGCCATGCCCCGCACCAACAGCGCCACATCCACCGGCTCGGCGGTCAGTGGCTGGCGCCGGGCAAAGGCCAGAAGCCGCTGCACCAGGAGCTTGGCCCGCTCGGCCGACTGCAGCGCCCCCTCGATCATCCGCCGCTCGCGCTCGGTGCCCGTGCCGCGCCGCGACAGCATGTCGAGGCTGCCGATGATCGGCGTCAGGAGATTGTTGAAGTCGTGCGCCACGCCGCCGGTCAGCTGACCCATCGCGTCCATCTTCTGGCTCTGGCGCAGCGCCGCCTGCACCAACTCGCGCTCGGTGACGGCCGCCTCGACGCGCTGTTCCAGCGTGGCGTTGACCTGCTGCAGCTGCAGTTCCGTCTGCCGGCGTTGGCTGATATCGTTGAAGAGGATGCCGACATGCCGGCCTTTCGCGGTCTCGATCGGAAAGGCATGGACGTCGAACCAGCGGTCGCCGAGCGGCTTGGCCCGGTTCTCGAAGCGGATCGAACGCCCCGTCAGGACGACGTCGCCGATGAGATCGAACCAGTGCCGCTCCTGATCAGGCAAGAGTTCGCTAACCCATCGTCCGCGGGCATCGGAGATGCCGGTATGGCTGGCGAAGGCCTCGTTCACCTCGAGAAAGCGATAGTCGATGGGAATGGCATCGGCGTCGAAGCGCAACTCGACAATGCAAAAGCCGGCGTCGATCGAGTCGAAGAGAATGCGGTAGCGGTCCTCGCTGAGCAGCGTCGCGGCCTCGGCACGCTCGATCCGCTCCGCGTTCAGCCGGCCAAGCTCGAGCGCCTGCTGCCGAAGGCGATCTTCGAGAACGGCGAGATGGCCTGCCTCGAGCTCGGCCTTCTCACGCCTCTCCCGGTCGAGTTCGGCGCGGATCCGGCCATCGCGCACGATCAGCCAACAGAGGGGCGCGGTCGTCAGCACGACCAGCAGCGCCATCGCCGTCTGGTCTTCCAGCAGGTGGTTGTTGGCCGCCTGCAGCAGCGCCCAGCAGATCGCCGCTGGCATCAAGGTCAAGAGAAGCCGGCGGCGGGTCGACTGCCCGGACGCGCCGCGGGCGCCGATCGTGGCAGCCCAGCCACCGGTCTCGCGGCCGAGGATCGCGCCCATTGCCAGCAGAAAGACCGCCAGCGCCGTGTTCGGTGCAATCTTCTGAAGCCAGGGAAGCGTATAAAGGTCCGCCACGCCGTATGCATAGCCCGCCAGCACGACGCTGGAGATGAACAGGGCAGCGGCGGCGAGCGGGTCACCCAAACGCGGACGCTCGCGTAAGACCGGCAGCATCGCCAACGCCATTAGAGCGATCGACACGGCCGCGCCCGCCGACGTCCGACTGGCCCCCGCCGCGGGCCCACCCCACGCTCTCGCGAAGGCCGACGTGACGCGATCGTCGCCGAGAAGGATGCGGCTCGCCAGCAGCATGACCGCAAAGACAAGACCGAGCGCGGCCAGCGCCGTCGCGGTTCGTCGCTGACCTTGCGCGAGACCGGCCAGCGCCACGAGCGTCAGCGCACTGGCTGTCAGCGGCGACATCGGTGCCACCCCAGGGTTCAGCCGGCACAGCCAGATGACATCGAAAACATGCCCGGCCAGTCCCAGCGATGACATCCCCAGCGCCGCGAGCAGACAGCCGATGGAGAACCGCCGGGCAAACCTGGAAGACGTCAGTAGATCGGACTGAGAATGCCCTGCCATGATCAAGCCCACCCCGGTCGACAACCGCAGCCCTGCACGCTGCAGCAGAGCCCGAATCAGCCTTTCTTCATTAGCAGACTACTGAACTGCATGCGAGATTTCGTTGGCAAACTGTTGTAATGACAAAGCTAAGTCTCGCAACATTCCGAAAGGGAAAGTAGCCGTGTCGGCGCTTCCTTGGGGGTACTTTTCTTCTGCTCGACATCGCGCGACGGGGGTGGCGCCGCCCGTCCTCTGGCGCCCGCGGCGACATTATCTCCGGCCCGGCAAGCCGAGCTTTCCGGCCTTACGGAAAATGGAACGGCGGCCGGCCGAACCGCCGGATCGCCGCCGCACCCATTGCCTTTGACGCAAACAAAGACACTGGTTATTAATAATAACTATGAAGTCATCTAAACTAACCAAGTCTGCCAAAGCCATACAGCGCCGGCGTTACGACGATGCCTGCAGCGCTGCGCATGGGCTCGACCTCGTCGGCGAGCGCTGGGCACTGCTGGTCGTGCGCGAGCTTCTGCTCGGCCCCAAGCGCTTCGGCGACATCGGCGCAGGCTTGCCCGGCCTCTCCGCCAACGTCCTGACGCAACGCCTCGAAGGATTGCAGCGCTCTGGCATCCTCACCCGTCGCCAGCTGCCGCCGCCCGCCAATGCGCCGGTCTACGAGTTGACCCCGTGGGGCCTGGAGAGCGAGCCGATCCTGCGGGCACTCGGCCGCTGGGCGGCACGCTCGCCGCGGCACGACCCGCGACTGCCGCTCAGCGCCGCCGGACTGATCCTGACGCTGCGCACGCTGCTGGATCCTCGGCGGGCCGCGGGCCTCGACATCCGCGTCGGCCTGCGCCTCGGCACCGAGACGTTTCTCGCCCACCTCGCCGGCGGCGTGATCGACATTGCGGCCGCACCGGTGGACAGGGCCGACATCGTCTTCAGCGGACCACCGCACGCCATCGCGGCCGCCTTGCATGGCGGGCAGAAACTTGGCGTGTTGGAGGATGCGGGCGCGCTGGAGATCGACGGCGACTGGTCACTCGCCGAGCGTTTTGTCACGCTCTTCCCCTTGCCGCCAACCGCCCCGTGTCCCGACTAAGCCGCTCCGGACCGTGCCGACCGGCCCGGCTTTGCAGGCCCTTGCTACTGTGCCAACACCGCTGCCCCAGCCGCCCTTGAGCGTCCTGCCTGTCCTCGCCAGCGCTACCGCCCTTCACGACGTCACTGCTGGCCGACGGGGTCGACGATGCCTTCCGGGCAGCCGGGCTTCGTTGGCGCGGCCGCGCGGATGAGCTTGCCGATATCGCTCTCCCCAGTGATCGCGCCGACCAGACCGACGGTGATTTCGCCGATGATCTGCCGATCGCCGTCGCGCTCGCAGGTGACGCGCACGCGCTCGCCGGCGCCGGGTCCGAAACCTCTGTCGAAGGCCGCCCGGATCTCCTGCGACGTCACGGCCTTGCCGATCCGTCCGGCAAACAGCGCCCCGACCGGCGAGGCATTCACCGCTTCCACCAGCCGGACAGAGTCCGCGAAATAGGTCTCGGCCGGGCCGTAGCAGCTGCCGTGCCGGATCCACTCGTGCCGGTCGAGCGCCGACTGGCTTCCCGGCATCAGGCGCTCCAGGCTCATGCGGGTGGCAGCGGAAAGCTCGGGCTTGGGCAGATCGCGCCACCGACCATCGTCGTCGGTCCGCATGACATTCTCGGTGATGCCGCAATACTCCCGGCCGCGCGGCTGGGGCCAGAGGCCGTGCAGCGAAAAGCGCGTCGCGTCCGGCCGGCCGGCGGTCTGGCTGGCGCATTCGGCCTTGGTGCCATTGCGCTCGCAGAAACTCGCCTGCCAGCTGAGGGCGAGGAGGTTCTGCGTCGACGGGCTGCTTGGCACTGGCGCCGGCGCCTTGCCGGCCGAAGCGCCCGTGCCGCCCTTCCCCTCGGTGGCCTTGCCCTCCCCGGTCTTGCCGCCCGTCCCCTCGCCCTTCTCGCCAGCACCCTCGACGCGGGTGCCGCAGGTCATCTCCACCCAGCGCCGCTCCGGCGATGCGCCGGGCACCACCAGCCAGTAGTGCGTCCCCGGCACCTTGTTGCGGGCGATCAGCCGGTATCCCTCGCCGACCTTCAGCATCACGTCGCCCGGATTCTGGCCGCGGCGGATGCTTTGCAGCGCCGGGCACGCCCGGCTGGCGACAAAGGTGCCATCCACCGTCGGCTGCGCCGCGGCAAGGCCGGGCAGCAGGAGGGCGGTAAAGCTTGCAAGAAAAAGGCTGAAGCGCATGCGGCAATCCCGTCGGTGACAACGGTCAAAACGATCGCCCATCGCCCGCCGGCCCGCAAGCCGGGCCCGCCTTATCGCCACGGGAATATGCGTGGCCGTGCCGGCATTTGACGCCGAACATCCAGCCAGCACGTTGTCTCCGCCATTTGCGATACGATCTCGATTGGCCTCCCCGACGCGCGTCCGGAAGCCGATCGGCACAGCCCCGTCGCGCTATGGAACGAACACCTGTTACCGGCCCATCGGTGGTCGCTCCGCTCCGAATGAACTTTAAGAGCGAGCGCGCCGCAACCGCAGCGTCGCTGTCGTGTTCAGGCTGCGTCGTCCGGCCACTTGGTCGGAGACGACCAGCGGAGAATGAATGATGTCGACGGCCGAAAACCTCACCAACGCCATGAACGCAGCGCTCGACACCGCAAGGGCCGAATACCGCAACGCCGTTCTGGAACTCGCCAGAAACGAGGCAGCCAAGCCCGTTTCCGCCGACCGCGAACCCGCCAATGTTGATCACATTCACCACGCCCGCACCCGTGTGATCGCACTGGAGGCGGCTCGCGAGGAAATGGCCCGCATGATCGACGAGGGTGCCCCACTGCCTATCGAAGCCTAGCAAGCGTCGGCTAAGCTTCAGCGGGCGACAGTCATCAATACCGATTGCTGGTCGCCCGCCCCGTCTATCGACCCCGCTCCCCCCGGAAGCAGGTTGTTTCCCTCCCATCAGTCGAGCTCATCTTCTCTCGGCCAAAAGGCCGGGGGGCGTTAGCTGGTTGCGGCCGCGTTGTGCCAGCCATTTCCGGGCTATCGTCGCCTGGCGATCCGTGGAAAATGAGCGACTGCCCCCGCATTCTTCGAGGTTCCCCTGTACGACGACCGCTTCAGCCTCGACAGCCCGACCGGCGCGCTGATCAATGTCTACCATGCCGCTCCGAAGGGACCTGCGCGCGGGGTGATGCTCGTGCTGCACGGGCTGGCGGAGCATGCCGGTCGCTATGTGCGGTTTGCTGGGGAGATGGCGGTGGCAGGATTTCATGTCTACGCGCCCGATCACCGCGGCCACGGCTCGACTTCCGCCTTCGATGCGCCGCTGCGGCGGTTTGCCAACAGCCGGGGCGCCCAGAAAGTCGTTGCCGACGTCCACGCCGTGCTCGACCATGTCGCCATCCACCACCACGCTCTGCCGGTAGTGGTCTTCGGCCATTCCATGGGCGGGCTGATCGCGCTGCATGTCGGGTTGAAGCACGGCCGGTCCTTGGCAGGGCTTGCGGTCTGGAACGCCAACCCGGCGATGACGCTGCAGGAAAAGACCGCCGTGCTGGCGCTGAAAGTCGAGAAGGCGCTGAAGGGCTCCGACGTGAAGAGCGACCTTTTTGCCCGCGCGACGATCGAGGCCTGGGGAAAGGCGATCGTGCCCCGCCGCACCATGGCCGACTGGCTGTCGCATGATCCGGTTTCCGTCGACCGCTATCTCGACGATCCGCTCTGCGGCTGGACGCCCACCATCTCGATGGCCGAGGACCTGATCGCCCTTGTCGCGATGGCGGACCGCGGGGTGCGCAGCGGCGACCTGCCTTCCGCGCTGCCGGTGCATATCCTCTGCGGCAGTGCGGATCCGGCCACCGCCTACGGCGCGGCGCTCACCAAGCTTGCCGACAAACTGCGCCTTGCCGGCACACGCGACATCACGACCCTCCTCGTCGACGGCGCCCGGCACGAGACTTTGCGCGAGACCGAGCCCTATCGTGACGCCGCGCTGGCCAGTTTCACCACCTGGCTCGACCGGGTCGTCCCGCCGCCTGCAAATCAGCCCTTGGCGATCGCCGCACCGTAATCGGCGTCGCTGACCTGTTCCAGCCAGTCGACGGCCTTGCCGTCCCGCCGCTCGGCGATCGCGATGTGAGTCATCGCGGAGGCCGGCGCCGCGCCGTGCCAGTGCTTCTCGCCAGGCTCGAACCAGACGATGTCGCCCGGGCTAATTTCCTCGACCGGACCACCCTCGCGCTGCGCCCGTCCGAGCCCGGAGATGACGATCAGCGTCTGGCCGAGCGGATGGGTGTGCCACGCCGTGCGCGCGCCGGGCTCGAAGGTCACCGTCGCGCCGCTGACGGCCGCGGGCGCCGTACCCTGGAAGGGCGCATCGATCCGCACCTGTCCGGTGAAGTAATCGGCCGGCCCTGGCTTCGACGGCTGCGAACCGCTGCGCTCTATCAACATAATCGTTTTCCTTGCTTGTGACGCCTTCGCCGGCCACGGGTAGCCCGGATCGACAGCGCGCCGGCATCTTCCCGGCTTCGGCTTTCAGTTAGCGCCGGCGCCTCCGGTGGAAAGCCGGCAGCTGCGGTCACGCCCGTCTCGCGCAGGGGTGATCTCGCTTGTGAACCCGTAGCGCAAGCTTTCTGCCGCTCCCGCCGTATCTACCAGCGAGCCTCCACCGAGAGGCCTGTTTCACCGGGAGAGACCACATGATCCGCAGCACACTCCGCAATACCAGCATGGCCCTTCTTCTTGCAGCAACCGCCGTTGCCGCGCCGTCTGCCGTCTTTGCACAGGACATGCCGATGGTCGGCGGTGCCCCGATGGACCCGGCCAAGACCATTCCGGAAAACGCCTCCAAGGCCGCCAATCTGACCACGCTGGTCGCCGCCGTAAAGGCCGCCGGTCTCGCTGAGACGCTCGGCGGCAAGGGTCCGTTCACCGTCTTCGCACCGACCAACGAAGCCTTCGCCAAGCTGCCCGCCGGCACCGTCGACACGCTGGTCAAGCCTGAGAACAAGGCGATGCTGACGAAGATCCTGACCTACCACGTGGTACCGGCTGCAGCGACCTCGGCCGCTGCGATGCAGATGATCAAGGACGACGGCGGCAAGCATGAGGTGAAGACCGTCGAGGGCGGCACGCTGACGCTTGCCATGTCCGGCGACAAGCTGACCATCACCGACGCGAAGGGCGGCGTTGCCACCGTCACCCAGGCTGACGTGATGCAGTCGAACGGCGTCGTGCACGTCATCGACACCGTGCTGATGCCGGAATAAGCAGCTCCAACCTTCCGCAAGACCGGCCGGGGAACGCAAGTTTCCCGGCCTTTGCTTGTCTGGTTGGTTTGGGGTTCTTGAACTAGCGGTGGTCGTCGAAAACCACTACCGCTTCGTTCTCCCGGGCTTGACCCGGAACCCCTTCCGGACCGCCTGAACTGCGAAGTCGGCTGCTTACTGCGGCATCCGGATACGGACTGCGTCGGTCGCCGTGGTTGGCATGGATCCCGGGTCAAGCCCGGGATGACGAGACTGCAAGGGACTGCCCCATGGAACCGTCGCTCGTCACCGAACGCGCGGGTGATACGCCCCTCAAAGGTCTCCCCCTTACGCCGCCGGCCGCAGACTTGCCGGCATCGGCGGGCCGAAGCGCTCCGGCGTCACCACGGCGAAATCCTCGAGTTCCGAAGGTGTCAGCACGTAGAGCTCGTCCGGAGGGGTCGTCATCGCCTTGATCCAGACCTCGGGCTTGACGCCCATGTCGACAAGCAGCTGCTGGCAGTCGGCGATCGTCCGCTGGATGTCGGCGATCGAGGCGTCGACATCGCGCGGCTGCGCCGTCTCCGACATCGGCACGGCATAAACCTGGTGGACACCGATCCAGGCACTCTCGCCTGCCAGCCGCTGCACCCCGCCGGCCATCAGCAGCGGACAGGCGGAGGCACAATAGCCATCGGCCGGCACGCGCGTGTCGATCATCTTCTCGCGCAGCAGCCGCGCCATGGCGATGGCGTCGGAGACCGAGCCGCCGGGTGAGTGCAGCACCAGCGTCTTCACGCGCTCGTCCGGCTGGGCGAGGAGCGCTGCCAGAAGATCTGCTGTGCCGGGGTCGATCCGGCCGATGGCGGTCACCTCGCCGTCCCTCGCCTCGATGAAGCGCATCGGCTGCGACATCGCCTCGCCGTCGACCGGGCCATCATAGCCCGGTAGAACCGGCCGTCCGCGGTCGGGACCGACCGGAATGGTGCGCGGCAGATAGGGGCGGATCTGGTCGCCCGGCGTCGGGCGCGGCAAGGGCAGCGGCTCGGTGGGCACGGTCCGCGCGGTATCGGCCGCGGCTTGCGTCATCTGGTAATAGTCGAGGCCGACGATCCCGATGGCCATGCCGAGGAGAGCCAGGAACACGCCGCGCAGCACCGTGCCTTCCGGTATCCGCCGGAACAGACGCTCGAAACGTCCCGGCGGAAACTCCTCCTCGGTCATCGGCTGAGGCATCGACCGCTCCTATCGCGGCCCGGCCACGCTGTAGGGCACGACGGCACCCGAGGGCGAACGGACCTCGTCGACCTCCACCTCGGTGCGGGCCTCGGCGTCGCGCAGCTTCTTCTGGATCTGCAGCGCCCGCATGAGGTCGTCGGTGCTCATCTCGCTCTCGTCGAGGCTGTCGTCCTCCTCGCGGCGGATGACGTCCTGGATGATGCAGAGGATGAAGATGAGGACGCCCGGCACAAGGTCGATGGCGATGGCGCCGGCCCAGGAGGGCAGGAAGTCGCCGGCATAGCGGATCACCGCCTCGGGCGCCGAGAGCGGGGTGAAGCGCAGCGGCTCGACCACCGGCCGCGCCAGGATCTCATCGGCCGCCGCCGACAGCGCGACACTCTGCGCCTTCACCGCCGCCTCGACCCGGCCGACGACCTCGCTCTGGCGGTTCTGCAGGTCGATGTCCCCCGCCCCGGCGATCGGCGCGATGAAGCTCTGGCCAAGATCGGCCGCGGCGCGCTTGACGGACGGTGCGACGGAGGTCTGCTGAAGGTTGGTGATGAGGCCCGACAGCTTCACCGCCTCTTCGGCATAGGCGTTGGCCCGGTCGTCGATCGGTCCGCCGGAGGAGACGAGCTCGCGCATCGTCGCCAGCCGCTTGCCGCCCTCGGCAAACAGCGCGTCGACGGCGGTGCGCGAGGCCGTCACCTCGCCTTGCAGGCCCGACAGCTGCGCCGACATCTGCGACAACAGCTGCACCACCGTGCCCGAGCCGGACGTGCCGGTGAGGCCGCCGGTCTGGCGCTCGATGTCGGCGAGGCCGGCGAAGCGCTGGGCGGCCAGCTGCAGGTCCGGCAGGAGGCTCTGGGCGGCGAGCGCGTTCTCGTTCGCGGCGTTGAACTTCTGTTGGTATTCCTCGGTGGTGTTGGCGAGGTGCTGCTCGAGCGCTGCCGATCCGGCCAAGGCGGACGCATTGAGCCAGGACGACATCGCCATGATCATTGCTGCGCCCATCGCCATGGCAAGGTAAAGCATCCGCCGGCTGCCGGCCTGGCGCACATGCGGCATCAGCCGCATCAAATAGGACCAGAAGGCGAAGATCGCGACCGACACGGCGCCGGAATAGATCACCGCGCCGAGGAAGACGGTGGTCGCCGAGCCGTCCAGCAGCTCGCGCACGCCGAGATAGGTGAAGACGCCACTGCCGAGCGCGAGCACGGCGAGCGTCACCTGCGTGGTGGTCTCGAGCCGGCGAATCTGGCCGCGCAGCGTGTAGGACTGGGAACTGCTCATGAACGCTTTCGATGAGACGTCCATCGGCGGTTCGCCAGGCGGCGTTCCGTGACGGACCGAGCAAAGACACCGCCCTCCGCGCTGGCCGGATGGCAGGACGGAGCTTGGTCGGGCGCGGCCCGATGGCTGCGATCCCATGATGCAGCGTTAAGAAGATATTAAGACCAAGAAAGGGCGAGTGAACAGACCGGCGGTCCCACTCGGTGCGGTGTGGGACACGAAACTGCGATCGCGGTTAACGCCCGAAAGGCGATGGCGCGTCCGTGGCGGTCTCCGCCATCGGCGCCTGGGCGGCGAGAACCCGGCGGCGGGCTGCCAGCACGGCGGCGGCGATCGGCCGCCATCTGGCCCGGTCGTCAGCGGACCCGCCGGGCCCGAACAGCGCGGCATCGAGCCCCGCCAGCGCGCTCTGCGCCTGCGGATCGGCGAGCCAGATGCGGCCGGCGGCACCATCCTCCCGCGCCAGGCGATAGACCGCCGCCCGCAGCGCCGCCGGATCGCTCGTCCAGGCTGCGCGGCGGACGGAGAGGGTTTGCCGCAGCGCCCGCAGCGCTTCGGCCGCTTGCCCCGCCACCGGCGCCCGGTCGCGTCGCCCCGGCGCCAGCAGCACGCCGAGCCCGGCGAGGAAAGCGAGGGCCCCTGCGCCGAGCCCGAGCACCAGCTGCGACGGCCCGGCATCCGCGGGGTCCTCGCCCATCGGCTGGCCGGGGATGACCATGCCTTGGCCGATGCTGGCGCCCGGCACGACGATCTGGCGCATCGCCCGCGAGCCTGTGTCGAACCAGGGGATCAGCACTTCCTTGAGGACGACGGGATCGCCGGTGTGCGGGCGGATGTCGTAGGCATAGACGGCATGGCCGACCGGCACGCCGTCGACGATCTCGGTGCGCCGCTCCACCGGCCCGCCGAACACGATCAGCCCCGGCGCCTGCCCCTCGACCGTCGGCGGCAACTGCTCGGCGGTGACGCCGACCGCGGTCATCTCAACCCGCCGCCGCGTCGTCTCGCCGGCTTTCAGGGTTGACGGGTCGACCGACCACGCGTCGGTAACCGCGACCGATTTCGCCGGCAGCCACCAGGCATTCTCGTCGTCCGGCCCGTCGGTGCGACCGGTCCATTTGCGGATCTTCAGCTCGGTCGGCTTCGACTTGGCGTCGACCTTCCAGCGCACCCCGGCCGCGTCGATCAGCGTCACGTGATGGGTGAAGGGCCGGATGACGTAGGTCTTCGCCTCCGGCGCGAAGATCGCGATGCGGCGGGTGAAGCCGAACCAGTTGGCGCTGCCGATCGTCGTCGGCGCCCAGCTGTCCCTGCCGGTCTGCGTCCAGCCGAGATCGCCGAGGTCGGGCTGTTCCAGCTGCTCGGTCGTCGCGCGGACCTTGAAGTAGAAGCGGACCACCATGGTGATCATCTCCTGCGGATAGGCACCGCCCTCCGGCATCTCGAAGCTCACCTCGCCGAAAGCCTCGGGCGGTTTGTCTCCGGCGACGGCATGCCCGCTGGCAACGAGACCGGGCAGCAAGGCGAGAACCAGCCAGCAGAGGAACATCCAGCGCCGCCCGGACAAACCGCGGATCGGCGTCACCGAGCTGGGCGCAAAACGGGCTATTGCGCGAGCAGTGGGCAGGCCCGTCACCATGTGTCCGCCAATGCCTGGAGCGCCAGACCCTCGCGCTTGCGGCGCTCCATCTCGGCGACGAGCTGCAGTTTCAGGAAGGCGCCGGGGTCGTCGGCGATGGTCTTCAGCCATTGCTTCGTCGCCGGCACGGAACGCGCCGCATTGCGCTTCTGCACGTTGCGCTGCATCTCGGCCATGGTGATCGCCGCAGCGCTCGCCTGCCCGCCCGAGCGCCCGGCGCCCCCGGCATCGCCGGCCGAGCCGCGGGCGTCGCCGATGCCGCTCTCCTCGCCCTGGCGCGAGGTGCCGAGCCGCGCGACGCGGCTGCCGCCCGGCGCCTTCGCCTGCGAGTTGCTCTCCTTGTCGCCCGCCCGCCCGGCGCCGGAGGTCGCCGTCTCCTTGCCGCTGTCGCTGGGATCGCCGGACGAGCGATCCTTCTCGCCGAAGGCCGCCGCATTGGTCTTCGCCCGCCCGCCGGTCCGAGCGTCGAGCCCGACGACCGCAAGGAGCAATTGCCTGTTCGCGCCAGCATCGGCGACGAGGGCGCGGGTGACGTGATGGGAATCCAGCACCGCCTCGTAGGCGCCGATCGCGCCGGGCACGTCGCCGCTGCGGGCCAGCGCCTCGGCGCGGTTGTAGGCCGAGACGGCGTCATGCCGGTTCGCCAGCCTCGCGGCCGCCGCCGGGAAGTCGCCGGCCTGGAGCAGCGCATAGCCCTCGAGCCCGGGATCGGCCGAGACCGCCGCCGCCAGCCGCGGCAGGCCGGCCGACAGCGCCAGCCGCGCGACGCTCTCGCGCCCGGGGCCGAGGACGCCGACCGCCAGCGTCGCAAGGCTCAGCAGAAGAATGGCGACAAGCCGTCTCATGTCGGCCGCCGAAACAGCATCAGCGCCGGCACCAGCGCCAGGATCAGCAGCAACGGCCCGAGATCCAGCCAGGCCAGCGCCTGAAAATCGCTCGCGCCGATCCGGCTGGCGGCGTTGTCGGCGAGCGCCGCAGCCACGGCCTCGGGCCGCGCGACGTCCCCGGCCACCCCGCCGGTCAGTGCTGCAAGCGCTGCGAGCTCGCCGGGATTGCCGTCGCGGCCGATCGCGCTTTGCGCCGCCAGCGTGTCGATCCGGAAGCCGGCGTCGGCGATCCGCAAGGCCGCAGCCCGTGTCTCCTCACCGAAAGCGCCGCCGTCGGAGACCAGCAGGATGTCGCCCGCCACGACGCCGGACCGCCGGAGAAGGTCGAGCGCAAGATCCAGCGCCAGCCAGGGCCGCGATCCCTCGACCGGCACGGTCTTGGCGTCGAGACCGAAGATCGTGCGCGACAGCGCCGCGTGATCCGAGGTGAAGGGCGCGCCGATGAAGGCCTCGCCAGCATAGACAACGAGCGCCGCCTGCCGCGTGCCCGAGGCGGCGAGGGCTGCTTGCGCGGCGCTGCGGGCGTCCTCGAAACCCTTGGCGGTCGCGACCGACCGCGACAGGTCGACCACGACGACGGTGCCGTCGAGGTTGCGGAAACTCTCCGCTGCCGGCCGTTCGATCGCCGGGCCGACCAGCGCGAGGACGAGAAGCGTCGCGAAAGCCGCCAGCGTCAGGTTGCGCCGTCCGCGGCCGGCGACCACCGCCCCGCGCCGGGCGAGCGCATCCATCAGCCCGGGATCGATGACCGACGACCAGCCGCCCAGCGCGGCCACCCGGCGGGTTGCGAGCCCCGCGAGCACCAGAACCACCGGCAGCGCCAGCAGGAACCAGGGCCGGAGCAGCCCGGCATGCTCGACCGCGATCATGCCGCCCTCCCCATGTCCTGCCGTCCGGCACGGGTCGGTCCGCCGGCGCCGCTCGCGCCACGGCGGCGGCGTTTCAGCCCGCCGCCGAGACGCGCGAACGCAGCGAGCGACGGGCGCCGCCGGCCGAGCATCATCGCGGCCACCACGAGAAGCGCAAGCAGGCCGGGAATGGGCCAGAGGCTGGCATGGACGATGGTCGCGGGCGCAGCGCTCGGGCTGGTCTCGAGCGCGTCGATCGCGTCCATGACCTCGCGCAGCTGTTCGGTGTTGCGCACGCGGAACGTCTGCCCGCCTGCCTCGCTCGCCACCGCCGACAGCGTCGCCGTGTCGACCCCCTCGTCGCCGCGCTCGCCCTCGGCAAGGTCCAGCGGGCCCATGGCGATCGTATCCACTTTGATCCCCAGTGCCTTCGCCAGCGCGGCCGCCGAATCCGGCTGCACCGTGCCGGCATTCTGCGCGCCGTCGGAGAGGAGGATCACCACCTTGGCCTTCGCGTCGCTGTCCGACAGCTTCTTCAGCGCCAGCCCGAGGCCCTCGCCGATCGCCGTCGAACGACCGGCGAGGCCGACGTCGATGCCGTCGACCACCTTCGCTACCGCCTCCACGTCGTAGCTTAGCGGTGAGGCGACGTAAGCGCGCTCGCCGAAAATCACCAGCCCCACCCGGTCTCCCGCTCGCCGCAGCACGAAGTCGCGCGCCAAAAGCTTCAGCACGTCCATCCGCCGCCGCTTGGCGCCATCGAGTTCAAAGTCCGGCCGCTCCATCGAGCCCGACACGTCGAGCGAAAGGATGATGTCGCGGCCCGATGCGGGCGCTGCCGGCACCGCCACCACCGTTCGCGGCCCGGCGATGGCCGTGACCAGCAGGATCCACAACAGCCAGGCGAGCAGCAGGCGCCGCTTTTCCGCCGAGAGCACGGCATCGCCGGCGGCAAAATCGGCCGTCAGCGTCGCCGGCACGCGCAGCGCGCCGCCTGCCTCGCCGACCGGCTTCAGCCAGCGAAGAGCGAGGAAGGGCAGCGGCAGGAGCAGAAAGGCGAGCGGGAAGGCGAAGTCGAAATTTCCCATCAAGCGCGAACCCCGCCAAGAAGGTCTTTCAGCCCCTGCCCCACCACGTCTGCCTCGGCGCGGTCCGGCGTGTCCGGCGCATAGAGGGCGATCAGCCGCCGCCCGGCGCCCGCGGTGAAGAAGTCGGTGCCGAAACGCTGGTCGAGATGGGCGGCATAGGCCGCGCCCTCGAGACGTGCTGCCGCCGCGCCATCACGCAGCGCGACGAAGCGCCGGATGAGGCGCGCTTCGGCCAGGATAGCGTCCGCCGGCGGCAGCGCCCGCGCCGCCTCGAGCTCGCTCAGAACCCGCAGCGACACCCGACGGCGTCCCTTGATCCGCCGCGGCCAGAGAAGCGCGACGAGAAGCGCCAGCAGGAGGCCGAGCGCCACCGGCAGCATGAGGTCGGCCCAGCCGAAGGCGGCCGCCGGCGGCAGGTGCGCCGGGCGCAGGGCTTCCAGGATCTTCGCCGTCTCCGGCAGCTCAGCGGCGTCTGGCATCGAACCCCTCGATCAGGCCGGCCAGCGCCAACGGCTCCTCGGCCGCCGGCAGCACGATGACGCGGGCGCCGAGCCGTTCCAACTGCCGGACACGCCGGTCAAGGTCGCGCTCGGACGGCCGCCCCGAGACCTCGCCGGTCTCCCGCCGGCCGGACGGCGCGAGGTAGGGATAGCGCCCCGCCGGCATCGCCGCCTCGAAGGCGTCGGCGATCAGAAACACGTCGAGCGCCGCCCGGTGCACCACGTCGCGCATCACGGCCTCGAAGTCGGCACCGGGATGGTCGAGCGCGGTGGCGAGCAGCAGCGTGCCGTCGTGCGGCAGCGCCCGCGACGCCGCCTCGAGAATGCGGTCGAGCGGCGGATCCTCCACGGGCTTGGCATCGAGGGCTGCGGCATGCGCAGCCGACAGCCGCCCGGCCACCGCCTTCAT
Source organism: Mesocryomonas lacus (assembly GCF_055730135.2). Taxonomy (NCBI): domain Bacteria; kingdom Pseudomonadati; phylum Pseudomonadota; class Alphaproteobacteria; order Hyphomicrobiales; family Aurantimonadaceae; genus Mesocryomonas; species Mesocryomonas lacus. The sequence continues at coordinate 227,952 of NZ_JBUZWE020000003.1, forward strand.
CGCCCGGTCGCCGGCGCCCGGCCGCTGGAAGAAGGTTTCCGCCGCGGTCGCCGCGAAGACGCCGACGCGCCCGCCTTGCCCCGCCGTCCGCCAGCCGGCCAGCGCCAAAGCCTCGGCGGCCGCCACCGAACGGAACGCCCGCTGCGTGCCGAACAGCATCGACGGGCGGAAGTCGGCGACGAGCAGCACCGAGCGCTCGCGCTCGTCGCGGAAGGTGCGCACATGCAGCTTGCCGGTCCGCGCCGTGGTGTTGCGGTCGATGTGGCGGACGTCGTCGCCATAGAGGAAGGGGCGGATGTCGTCGGTCTCGAGCCCGCGCCCGCGCCGCCGCGTGACGATGCCGCCCGGCAGCATCATGGTGCGCGCCCCCGCCCCCGCCTCGCCGGCGTCGATGAGGTGGCGCATCCACAGAAGCCTGTCGGTCGGGAGCGTGACGCCGTCGCTGATCGCCTCGTCGAGCATGTCTCGCCTCAGAGCGGCCGGACGCGGTCGAGCAGCATCTCGATCACCCCGCGCGGCGTCGCCCCGTCGGCGGTGGCGCGCCAGGTCAACAGCGTGCGGTGGGCGAGGATGTCGGGTGCGAGGTCCGCCACGTCCTCGGGCACCACGAAGTCCCGACCATAGAGATAGGCCCGGGCCTTGGCAGCCGCCGCCAGCGCCAGCGTGCCGCGCGGCGAGGCCGGGTGCTCGATGATCCGGCCGATCTCAGAATCCTTGGCGGCCTCCCGCGGCGCCGTCACCAGCCGCACGATGAAATCCTTCAGCGCCGGCGACAGGTGCACGCGCATCGCCGCATCACGAGCCGCCCGCACCTCGGCAAGGCTGAGCTTCATCGCCATCGCCCCGGAATGCGTCACTGTCTCGGCCTCGACCAGATCGAGGATCTTTCGCTCCGAGGCGGCATTCGGCAGGCCGACGACGACGTGCATCAGGAACCGGTCGAGCTGCGCCTCGGGCAGCGGGAACGTGCCTTCCTGGTCGATCGGGTTCTGCGTCGCCACCACCATGAACGGGTCGGGCAGGACATGCGTCTCACCGCCCGCCGTCACCTGGCGCTCGGCCATCGCCTCGAGCAGCGCCGACTGCACCTTCGGTGGCGCGCGGTTGATCTCGTCGACCAGCACCAGCGAGGCGAAGACTGGCCCCGGCGCGAACTCGAAGCCGCCCTTGTCGGGCTGCCAGATCGGCGTTCCCGTAATGTCGGCGGGCATCAGGTCGGGCGTGCACTGGATGCGGTGGAAGGTGCTCTCCAACCCCTCGGCTAGGCGCTTGACGGCGCGCGTCTTGGCCAGCCCCGGCATGCCCTCGACCAAGAGATGCCCACCTGACAGAAGCCCGATCAACAGCCGCTCGACCAGCGCCTCGCAGCCGATCAGCCCGTCCTGCAGGCCTTCCTTCAGCTGCAAAATCCGCCCCCGGATCGCCGCGTCCGCGCCAGGCCTGCCGGCCGTCGCCGCGCCGCCCGCCATCTGGCCGGGATCCGTCAAAGGGGCACGCACCGAGGGTGAATCCACCACATCGCCTCCATCCGGGTGCCCAATCCGGACCTATGGCTTACGAAGGGATAAGCCGTAGGTCAACAGGCGGGGATGGGGATCGCGGCGAGTTGAGGGCGCGGGGGCGGTTGGAAGAGCGAGGCGCCCCATCCTCAACGGGGTTGCGACGATGGCGGATCACGCGACGGCGCGGGCGCCCGGCTTGAAGCCGTGATGGCGCGAGACGGTGACGAGGGCGAGCGCCGCACCGACGAGGACGAGCATGGTCCAGGGAAACGCCCCGGCGCCCCAGCGGTCAAGAAGGATGCCGCCGACAATGCCGCCCGCAGCGATCGCCGTGTTCCAGACCGTGGTGATCATCGCATTGGCGATATCGACGCCGTCCCCGGCCGCATCGGCGGAAGCCGTCTGGAGAAGCGTGGCGGCGCCGCCGAACGACAGGCCCCAGAGGATGATTCCCGTGACGGCGACGGGCGCGATGTCCCCGGCGACGCCGAGGAGAAGCGTCACGCCCCCGAAGGCGGTGAGGCTGATCAGCACCAGCGCGCGCAGCATGCGGTCCACCAGGATGCCGGTGACCCAGATGCCGGCGAGCGCGGCGATCCCGAAGGCGAGCAGCAGCAGGTCCACCCGTTCCGCCAAGCCACTGCGGGCGGCGAAGGGCGCGACATAGGTGTAGAGGATGTTGTGCGCCGTCATCCAGGCGAGGATGGTGAGGAGGATGGGCCGGATCCCCGGCGTCCGGAACACCTGCCCGACGGAGAGCCGCTCGCCGCGGGGCTGACCGGCAAAGTCCGGAACCTTCCACATCACCCAGGCGACGAGGGCGATGGTGGTCGCCGACATTACCAGGAAGGACGATCGCCAGCCGACCGCCGCTCCTAGAAAGGAGCCCGCGGGCACCCCGAGCGAGAGGGCGATGGGCGTGCCGACCATGGCAATCGCCAGCGCCTTGCCCTTCAGGCGATCGACGACCATCCGGCGCGCATAGCCCGCCAGGATGGCCCAGGCGAGGCCCGCGGCGACCCCGGCGATGAAGCGCGCCACCAGCGTCAGGGCATAGTCGCCGGACAGGGCGGTGACCGTGTTGAAGACGAGGAAGCCGACGATGGCGGCCAGCAGCGTCGGCTTGCGCCGCAGGCCCTGCGTCAGAAAGGTCAGGGGAATCGCGGCGATGAGGGATCCTGCCGCGTAGAGGGTGACGAGCTGTCCCGCGAGCGCCTGGGACACGTCCAGTCCCTCGGCGATCTGCGGTAGGAGACCCGCGGGCAGGGTTTCGGTGAGGATCGCGGTGAAGCCGGTCATGGCGAACGCCAGCAGCGCTGCCATCGGCAGCCTCTCCTGTTCGGCATATGGCTCGGGTGGCGACGTGACGGATGACATGAAGCAAAACCTTTGTGGATTGATTGATCCAGAAGTGAGCGAAGGCCTCCCGCTTGTCAACGATTTCTGGAACGTTTAATTCAGAAGTCAACAATGGGAGGTTTCATGGCCCGGACCGGTCGCCCCAGAGGCTTTGATCGCGATGATGCGCTGACGAGCGCCATGCATCTGTTCTGGCAGCATGGCTATGACTTGACCTCGCTGGATCAGCTAAAGCGGGCCATGGGGGGAATCTCATCGGCCAGCTTCTACGCGGCGTTCGGCTCCAAGGAGTTGCTCTACCGCGCGGTGCTGGCGCGCTACCGCGAAACGCACGGCCAGGTCACGGCGTCGCTGCGGGATGAGACCCTGGCGCCCCGCGTGGCGATCGAACAGGCGCTGCGGCTCTCGGCGCGCATGCAGACGGATCCCTCGCATCCGACGGGATGCCTGATTGTCCTGTCGATGAGCGTTTCCGCTGGGGAGAGCGAGGTCCTTGGGGCGCTGTCCGCGGCCGAAAGGCTGGTCAACCGCACGGCGATCCACCGCTGCGTCGTGAGGGCGATCGCCTCCGGGGAATTGCGGGAGGAGACCGATCCCGTGGGCCTTGCGACCCTGATCGAGGGCCTGCTCCTCGGCTTCTCGCTCCAGGCGCGCGACGGCATTGCGCCGGAGGCCCTCGACGCCGCGGTCAGCACCGTCCTCGCCGTCTGGGACGCCCAGCGGCCCGTCGCTCCCTGATGCTCCCGCCACCGGCTGTCGACGATCGCCGCCGGCCCATCTCCCCGCCCGCCGTCATACCCCCGACAACACCCGGCGCTATTGCCCCGTCATCGCTGGATTCGAGGACATTGCCATGGGCCAGACCGCCTTCACCGCCGCCGGCACCTTCTGGCGCGGCAACATCCACACCCATTCCACCGCCTCGGACGGCGTGCTGTCGCCCGAAGCCGTCTGCCGGACCTATGCCGAGGCCGGCTACGACTTCCTCTGCCTCTCCGACCATTTTCTGGAGCGCTTCGGCTTCCCCGTGGTCGACACCACGCCGTTCCGCACGAAAACCTTCACGACCATTTTCGGCGCCGAGATCCATGCACCTCAGAACAGCCATGGCGAGATCTGGCACCTTCTCGCCTGTGGCCTGCCGCTGGATTTCGCGCCGCTTGGCGAGAATGAGGATGCCGTGGCGCTGGCCAAGCGCGCGGTGGCGGCCGGCGCCTTCCTCGGCATCGCGCATCCGCAATGGTCGCAGCTGACCATCGAGGACGGGCGGCAGATGGCCGGCATCGCCCATGCGGTGGAGATCTACAACACCGGCTGCCACCTCGAATGCGACCGGCCGGACGGCACCGCCCTCCTCGACGCGCTGCTCTCGGAAGGGTTCCGCCTCACCGGCTACGCCGCCGACGACGCGCATTTCAAGATCGACGATGCGCTCGGCGGCTGGATGATGGTGAAGGCGGAAGTGAACGAGCCGCAGGCGCTCCTCGCCGCCATCAAGGCCGGCGCCTTCTACTCCTCGCGTGGCCCGGTGATCACCGACATCGCGGTCGCCGGGAAGATGCTCTCGGTCGACTGCGAACCCGCCGCAGGCATTGCCCTCGTCGGCCGCGGTTCCCGCGCCGAATACCGCGGCGGCCCCGGCATCACCCATGCCGACCTGCCGATCGAACGCTTCGCCGGCGACTGGTGCCGCGTGGTGGTGATGGACGCGGCGGGAAAGCAGGCCTGGTCGAACCCGATCTGGCTTTAGAAACGCGCCGCTGCCGCGAATGTGATGGCCGTGCCGCGCCTGCCTGAAGGAGCCCTGCGAAGGGCATTTTGAAAGCTTCGGCTGGCGTGCCATCCGTTCGGAAAAGGCACGAAGGGTCCGCCCCCACCTTGATTTCAAAGCGTCTTTCCTCGATGGGGTGGACCTATTCAATCGCGAATGTTCTTCGGCAGAGCAGCGATCAGACGAGTGGCCAGGATGCTATCGACAAGCCTTCGAACGAACGAAATGGGAGCGGCCGGAAACGACTGGCAGACGCCAGCAAACGGGCTCCGCATCCATCAGGCCTTGCCCCGGCCGGTGCGACAGATCCAGATCTTCGGGCAGCGCTGTAGCGGAACGAATGTCCTCACCAAACTGCTCGCCGCCAACTTCGGCTGGGAGACCATCACCGATCGCTACGGCTTCAAGCATTGGTTCGTGCCGGATCAGATCCTGTTTCCGAGCGACGTCCTCGTCTGCGTCGTCGCACGTCATCCGGTCAACTGGATCCGCAGCCTCCACCGGCAGCCCTGGCACGCGCACGCCGATCTCAAGGCCATGCCCTTTTCCGACTTCATCCGCGCGGAATGGCACAGCTATTGGGATCACGAGGTTGGTGGCATCGATGAGCACCATCCGATGTACAACCGGGAAATGCTGCACGAGCGCGATCCCGCGACCGGCCGTCGGTTTGCCAATCCGCTGCGCAAGCGGACTGCCAAGCTGCACGCCTGGAGCGGGCTCTACGCGCGCAGCGCCAATCTGTGCCTGCTCGACCTGGCGCTCCTGACCTCCGCCCCCGACACCATCCTTTCGGTTTTCGGCGATCTCCTGCAGCGCACCCCCGCGGGAGATCTCGGCGCCCTCCAATCCTACAAGGGCAACGGGTTCAACCGCTTCGTCGAGCGGCAATACGAGCCTCTGTCGCCGGCGGATGAAGCTTTCGTACGCTCGCAACTCGATCCCGACGTCGAGCGGCAGTTCGGCTACGCCCTCGGCTGATCCGCCAGGACTGGCCGCCGCAAAGCTGGACCTTGGTTTTCGACAGCCGCAACGGGAGTCCAGCTCGCCCGGCAACCGCGAGTATCCGTCCACCGGCGCTGGACTGCGACCGATGCCGCGACGGAATCGCCGGGGTGGCAAATCGCCAGCGCCTTGCCGTTGATGGTTCTCACGTCCGGAACACCAGCTCGATCCGCTCCGCCAGGAAACGCGCCCGCGACAGCTGGATCGGCGTGTCATCGGGATCGCAGTTCAGCGAATCGGTCACCAGCACCACCGCGTCGCGCGGGCAGCCGAGATGTTCGGCGTCGGTGGGGGTGACCCGCGATGCGGTGACGCGCGTCTCTTGGCGGCGGTAGTCGGCGACGCCCTCGGCGGCGAGCGCCCGGGTGATCGAGCCGCTCTCGGCATAGGCGGCGACGATGCCGGGAAAGCGCTCGGCCGGAAACCAGGAGGTGGCGAGCGACATCGCCACGCCGTCGGCGACGCTCAGCGTCTCCAGCCGGTGCAGCGGCGCGCCGGTGCGGATCTTCAGCGAGGCGGCGATCCGGGCGGTCGCCGCCTCGCGTTTCGAGGCGATCAGCCGCCCCGCCGGCTGGCGCGACTGGCTGGTGATGTTCTCGGAGAAGCGCGTGCGGGCGCCGACGGGGTAGGCAAGCCGCTCCGGCAGCCGGTCGACGAAGGTGCCGCGCCCCCGCTCGGCGCGCACCAGGCCCTCGGCCGAGAGCGCGGCGATCGCCCTTCGCACGGTGTGGCGGTTGACCTGGAAGCGCTCGGCCAGTTCCGCCTCCACCGGCAGCTTCTCCATCGCGCCCGCCGCGTCGGAGATTAGCGCGCGGATGCCGTCGGCAACGCTGCGCCAGCGCGCGATCCCCTCTTCGCCCCCGATCATGCCCGTCCTCTCCTGCGTCCGCCGGCAAAACCTTGCGGCGTCATTGTCCTGTCACGTCTCGGGGTGTAGATATCAGGATATAGATATAGTTGTCTATACCAATAGACAACTGGCTGCAGAAGCAGGCGGCCGAAGACGCAGAGACAACCGAGGGCGAGATGATCGAAGAGAGCAACGCCATTCCCGAGACCGACGCGACGGCGGCCCGCCAGCGCGCCATCGGCGCCTTCGCCGCCGCGGCCACGCCGGTGCTGGCCGAAGGTTGGCAGGCCATTGGCGGCGGCATGGCGGCGCTGCCGGTGCGCGGGCCGGAGGCCGGGCTCGTCATGCTGCGCGGCCGCATCGGCGGCGGCGGCGCACCGTTCAACCTCGGCGAGGCCAGCGTCACCCGCGCGACCGTTCGCCTTCCCTCCGGCGAGGTCGGCCACGCGATGGTGCTCGGCCGCGACGCCGACAAGGCGCGCCTCGCCGCCACGCTCGATGCCGCCTGGCAGCGGCCGGACTGGCGCGCGGCGATCGAGGCCGAAATCGTCGGCCCGGTCCTTGCCGCGCAAGCCGAGGACGACCGCAAGGCCGCCGAGGAGACCCAGGCGACGCGGGTCGATTTCTTCACCGTCGTACGCGGAGACGATTGATGGGCAAGGATATGAACGGCATCGACGGGGGCTTCACCGACCCGGTCTTCGACAGCCAGGCGGTCTTCGCCGGGGTCATGCAGGCCCTGTCGCGGCCGGGCACGGCGGTCGAGCTCGGCGCGCGCGTCAAGGCGCCCGGCGCCCTCGCGCCGGCCGCCGCCAGCATCCTCGCGGCGCTCGCCGACTACGACACGCCGGTCTGGCTCGACGCCTCGCTGCGCCAAGCGCCGGACGTCGTCCAATGGATCGGCTTCCAGACCGGCGCGATCCAGGTGAAGGCGCCGGGCCAGGCGCGCTTCGCCGTCGCAAGCGCCGGCGAGGACCTTCCCAACCTCTCCGACTTCGCGCTCGGCACCGCCGACTATCCCGACCGCTCGACGACGCTGATCCTGGTGCTGGACGACCTCGCCACCGGCGCGCCGCTGACGCTTTCCGGTCCCGGCATCGAAGCCTCAGTGACGATCCGCCCGCGCGGGCTGACGCCGGCCTTCTTCGCCGACTGGGCGATCAACCAGGCGCTGTTCCCGCGCGGCATCGACGTGCTGCTCGTCGCCGGCAGCCAGGCGCTCGGCCTGCCGCGCACCACCCGCATCCGGAGCGCCTGACATGTACGTCGCCGTGAAGGGTGGCGAAGCCGCCATCCAGAATGCCCACCGCCTCCTTGCCGACCGCCGCCGCGGCGCCCGCGACGTCCCGGCCCTGACGCTCGAGCAGATCGCCGGCCAGCTCGCGCTCGGCCTCGACCGGGTGATGGCCGAGGGCTCGCTCTACGACGTCGAGCTTGCCGCCATGGCGGTGCGCCAGTCGCGCGGCGACCTGATCGAGGCGATCTTCCTCCTGCGCGCCTACCGCACCACGCTGCCGCGTTTCGGCAACTCCGTGCCGGTCAATACGGGCAAGATGGCCATCGAGCGCCGGGTCTCGGCAACCTACAAGGACCTGCCGGGCGGGCAGTTGCTGGGGCCGACCTTCGACTACACCCACCGGCTGATCGATCCCGCCATGGCCGGCGACGAACCGGTCGAGACCGGGCTTCGCCGCGCGCTGTCCGGCGACGAGGGTTTTTGCCCACGCGTCACCGACCTTCTCGGCGACGAGGGGTTGATCGAGCCGGACCGACGCGCCGACGCGCCCGCGACCAATGTCAGTCCCGACGCTGGCGCCGGCGAGCACGAGAACGACACCCTCGGTCTTCGCACGACTGAAGACGCCGAGCCCGGCGACCTCACCCGCGAGCCCCTCTCTTTTCCCGCCGGCCGCGACCTCCGGCTGCAGGCACTCGCCCGCGGCGACGAGGGATTTCTCCTCTCGCTCGCCTATTCCACCCAGCGCGGCTTTGCCCGCACCCACCCCTTCGTCGGCGAGATCCGCATCGGCCTCGTCGATGTCGAGGTCGAGATGCCCGAGCTCGGCTTTCCCGTCACCATCGGCCGCGTCCGCCTCACCGAATGCCAGATGGTCAACCAGTTCTCCGGCTCGGCCAAGGAGCCGCCGCAGTTCACGCGCGGCTACGGGCTGGTGTTCGGCCAGTCCGAGCGCAAGGCGATGGCGATGAGCCTCGTCGACCGCGCGCTTCGGGCCGACGAGTTCGGCGAGGAGCGCATCGCGGTGGCGCAGGACGAGGAGTTCGTCATCGCCCACTCCGACAACGTCGCCGCCACCGGCTTCGTCGAGCACCTGAAGCTGCCGCACTACGTCGACTTCCAAGCCGAACTCGACCTCGTCCGCCGCCTGCGCGCCGAGCACACGGCGTCGGTGGTCGAGCTGAAGGACGCGGCGGAATGAGGCCCGCTTTAATGCCCGCCGCGCCGCAAGAAATACCAGGCGGCGGCAAGGCCGATCAGGATCACCGTCAGCTCGCCGAGCACGATCCAGCCACTCATTCCCGCTTCCTCCCCGACGCCCCGCAGCAAGGTCCGGCATCATGACCGCAGCCCTTCCCGTCTACAACTTCGCCTATCTCGACGAGCAGACGAAGCGGATGATCCGCCGGGCGATCCTGAAGGCGATCGCCATTCCCGGCTACCAGGTGCCGTTCGCCAGCCGCGAGATGCCGATGCCCTACGGCTGGGGCACCGGCGGCGTGCAGGTGACGGCGGCGATCCTCGGGCCGGACGACGTCCTGAAGGTCATCGACCAGGGCGCCGACGACACCACCAATGCCGTCTCGATCCGCGCCTTCTTCCAGAAGACCGCGGGCGTCGCCACCACGACGAAGACCGCGGAGGCGACGATCATCCAGACCCGGCACCGTGTCCCCGAGACCGCGCTGACGGAGAACCAGACGCTCGTCTACCAGGTGCCGATCCCCGAGCCGCTGCGCTTCCTCGAGCCGCGCGAGACCGAGACGCGGGTGATGCACGCCCTTGAGGAATACGGCCTGATGCACGTCAAGCTCTACGAGGACATCGCCCGGCACGGTCACATCGCCACCACCTACGCCTACCCCGTCAAGGTCGAGGACCGCTACGTCATGGACCCCTCGCCGATCCCAAAATTCGACAACCCGAAGCTCCACCGCTCAGCCGCCCTGCAGCTCTTCGGCGCCGGCCGCGAGAAGCGGATCTACGCTCTGCCGCCCTTCACCGACGTCGTCAGCCTCGACTTCGAGGACCACCCTTTCGAGATCCAGCATTTTGCCAAACCCTGCGCGCTCTGCGGCGGCACCGGCGCCTATCTCGACGAGGTCATCACCGACGACCGCGGCGGGCGCATGTTCGTCTGCTCCGATACCGACCATTGCGAGACGCGCCGGGCCGAGGGGCACGTCGGCGACGGCGGGCCGAAGGGCTACGAGGAGGCGGCGGAATGAGGGCCGGATCGGTAAAGCCCGGCGCCCGCAACCGCCGATCTCCCCCCTTGAGGGGGAGATGTCCGGCAGGGCAGAGGGGGGTGAGTGCCGCATCCCCGCCGACGGGTTGGGTTACATCTTCACCGATCCTCCGCCTCGATCACCGCCAGGATGTGCCGGCAGACTCCCTCGATATCCTGCAGGACGTCGTCGTTCCAGAACCGAACAACCGTCCAGCCGGCCATCTCGAACCTCGCCGTGCGCGCGGCGTCGCGCACCACAATGGCCTCCCCTCCATGCTGCACGCCGTCGATTTCCACAATGAGGCGATGCGCGGGACAAGCGAAATCGACGATATGGCCCGCGATCGGCACCTGTCGGCGAAAGCCGAGGTTCATCAGGCGATGGGCGCGGACGGCCGTCCAGAAGCGCAGTTCGGCCTCGGTCATGGCGTGGCGCATCGTCTTGGCATGGGCACGGTGCTTCGTCGGAACGAGATGATGCGCCATGTCCCTCGCCCTGCCCGTGGGTCCGGCACCGAGCTTACACAGGTTCCCGCCGCGATCACCCCCCTCTGCCTGCCGGCATCTCCCCCTCAAGGGGGGAGATCGGCGGTGTCTTCAGCGCCGCGAAGGAGTTCCGTATGAGCGACGACACCCCCATCCTCGACGTCCGCGGCGTCACCAAGCGCTATGGCGGCAGGATCGGCTGCGAGGACGTCTCGTTCCAGGTCCATCCCGGCGAGGTGCTGGCGATCGTCGGCGAGAGCGGGTCGGGCAAGACCACGCTGCTCAACTGCATCTCCGCCCGCCTGCCGCGCACCTCAGGCGCAGTGCTCTACCGCATGCGCGACGGTGAGGCGCGGGACCTCGAGGACCTCAGCGAGGCCGAGCGGCGCTTCCTCGCCCGCACCGATTGGGGCTTCGTCCACCAGAACCCGGCGGACGGCCTGCGCATGCGCGTCTCGGCCGGCGCCAATGTCGGCGAGCGGCTGATGGCGGTGGGCGAGCGGCACTACGGAGAGATCCGCGCGACGGCGACGGACTGGCTCGGCCGCGTCGAGATCGCCGGCGACCGGATCGACGACCAGCCGGTCGCCTTCTCCGGCGGCATGCGCCAGCGGCTGCAGATCGCCCGCAACCTCGTCACAGCACCGCGCCTGGTCTTCATGGACGAGCCGACCGGCGGCCTCGACGTCTCGGTGCAGGCACGGCTTCTCGATCTCCTGCGCCAGCTCGTCGCCGATCTCGGCTTGTCGGTGGTGATCGTCACCCACGACCTCGCGGTGGCCCGCCTCCTCTCGCAGCGGATGATCGTCATGAAGGACGGCCGCGTCATCGAGACCGGCCTCACCGACCGCGTCCTCGACGACCCGCAGCATCCCTATACCCAGCTGCTCGTCGCCTCGATCCCGGAGAGCTAGAATGTCCGCTCAGCCTATTCTCGTCGTCGAGAACGTCGCGAAATCCTTCACCGTGCACTTGCGCGGCGGCATCCGCTTGCCGGTGGTGGAGAACGTCTCCTTCCAGCTTGCACCCGGCGAATGCGCGGTGCTCGGCGGGCCGTCCGGGGTCGGCAAGTCGTCGATCCTGCGCATGGTCTACGGCAATTATGCCGTCGACACCGGCCGGATTCTCGTCGGAGAGGCGGGCGAGGACCTCGCCTCCGGCGATCCGCGCCTTGTCATGCGGCTGCGGCGCGAGCGCATCGGCTATGTCAGCCAGTTCCTGCGCGCCGTGCCGCGGGTGCCAGCCGTTGACGTCGTCGCCGAGCCATTGTTCGCCCGCGGCGTCGACGCAGACGAGGCCCGCACCCGCGCGGCCGACCTGCTTCGCCGGCTGAACCTGCCGGAGGCGCTGTTCGACTTGCCGCCCGCCACCTTCTCGGGCGGCGAGAAGCAGCGCGTGAACATCGCCCGCGGCTTCATCACCGATCATCCGATCCTCCTCCTCGACGAACCCACCGCCTCGCTCGACGGCGTCAACCGCGACACCGTGGCGGCGATGATCGAGGAGAAACTCGGCCTCGGCGTCGCCATCCTCGGCATCTTCCACGACGAGGTGGTGCGCGCCCGCGTCGCGACGCGGGTCATCGACGTCACCGGTTTCTCCGCCCGAAAGGCCGCCTGAATGCCCCGCCTCTCCGAACACGTCCCGCTGATCCACGAGACCGCCATCGTCGAGACCACGCGCCTTGGCCGCTATGTCGAGGTCGACGAGCGGTGCCGCGTCGCCGAGTCGGAGATCGGCGACTATTCCTACATGATGCGCGATTGCGGGGTCTGGGGCACAACGATCGGCAAGTTCGTCAACATCGCCGCGAGCGCCCGTCTGAACGCCACCAACCATCCGGTCGAGCGCGCGACGCTGCACCATTTCACCTACCGCGCGAACGATTATTTCGACGATGCCGAGGAGGAATTGCCGTTCTTAGCCGCGCGCCGGGCCCGCCGCGTGACCATCGGCCACGACGTCTGGATCGGGCACGGCGTCACGGTCCTGCCGGGCGTTTCCATCGGCAACGGCGCGGTGGTCGGGGCCGGGGCCGTCGTGTCGAAAGACGTCGCCCCTTACACCATCGTCGGTGGCGTTCCGGCCAAGAAAATCCGGGATCGCTTCGCCCCGGGCATCGGTGAGCGCATGGACAAGCTCGCCTGGTGGGACTGGCCGCACGACCGTCTTCGGACCTGTCTCGACGATTTCCGGACCCTTGGCGCCGAAGCCTTTCTCAACCGCCACGAGCACTGATTCAGAAGGGGCTGGAACCCTTGCGGCGCGGGGCTTTCGGGCGTCACTGAACGGTCACCCTGGCGTCACGCGCAGTACATCGAAGGAGGCTAGGCCTAGCGGCAAGACAGCCGGAAGAGACCGGCGAAACGGCCAGACAGCGGATGAATTCGGACGGCGTTTCCGACCGGTTCGTCACCCGTGACGGAAGCGCAGTCCGGCCTGGTTTTCGCAAAAGGGACACCGCATGAACGCGATCCGCGTCAGCACACTCTCCAAGCGCTTCGGCAAGAAGCAGGCGCTGAAGAGCATCGATATCGAAATCTCAGCCGGCGAGATGGTGGCGCTGATCGGCGCCTCCGGCTCCGGCAAGTCGACCTTGATGCGGATCATCGCCGGGCTGGAATTTTGCGACAGCGACGGCGGCAAGATCGAGATCCTCGGCCGCACGCTGCAGCAAGGCGGCAAGCTCGATCCCAAGGCGCGGGAAATGCGACGAGAGATCGGCGTGATCTTCCAGCAGTTCAACCTCGTCGGCCGCCTGCCGGTGCTGACCAATGTCCTCACCGGCCTGCTCGGCCGCATTCCGCGCTGGCGGGGCACGCTCGGCCTGTTCAGCAAGGCGGAAAAGCTTCTCGCCCGCGATGCCCTCGGGCGCGTCGGCATTCCGGAAGTCGCCTGGCAGCGCGCCTCCACCCTTTCCGGTGGCCAGCAGCAGCGCGCCGCGATTGCCCGCACCTTGGTGCAGAAGTCGAAGATCCTCCTTGCCGACGAGCCGATCGCCTCGCTCGACCCGTCCTCCGCCCGCCGCGTGATGGACGTGATCGCCGACATCAACCGGACCGACAAGATCACCGCCGTCGTCTCGCTGCACCAGGTCGAATACGCCCGCCGCTACTGCCCGCGCACCATCGCGCTCCGGGACGGCATCGTGGTGTTCGACGGGCCCTCGCTGGCGCTGACCAACGATTTCCTGCGCGAGCTCTACGGCACCTCGTCGGAAGAGCTGATCCTGCCCGATGCGGCCGAGCCGCCGCGCGAGCTGCGCCCGACCCAGGACCTCACCGCGGCCTTGCGCGCGCTCGCCTCGGCCTGACCCTTTCCACGCAGACCCAACCCAATCCACCCAGGAGCTTTCGATGAACCTCTTCGCCAAGGGCCTCGCCGCCCTCTCGCTGGCCGCCGTGTTTGCCACGCCGGTGATCGCCGAGCCGATCAATTTCGGCATCATCTCGACCGAGTCCCAGTCGAACCTCCGCCCGCTTTGGGAGCCCTTCCTCGCCGACATGGCCAAGGAGACCGGCCTGGAGATCAAGCCCTTCTTCGCCTCCGACTATGCCGGCGTCATCGAGGGCATGCGCTTCAACAAGGTGCAGGTCGCCTGGTACGGCAACAAGGCCGCGATGGAGGCGGTCGACCGCTCCGACGGCGAGGTCTTCGTGCAGACCGTCGCCGCGAACGGCGAGGCCGGCTACTACGGTCTCATCCTCGCCCCGGCCGACAGCAAGCTGAACTCTGTCGACGACCTCCTGACCTGCGACAAGTCGATGAACTTCGGCATCGGCGACCCGAACTCGACCTCGGGCTATCTGGTGCCGATGACCTTCATCTTCGCCGCCAAGGGCATCGACCCGAAGAACTGCTTCAAGAACGTCACCAATGCCAACCACGAGACCAATGCGATGGCCGTCGCCAACAAGCAGGTCGATGCCGCCGCCAACAACACCGAGAACCTCGCCAAGATCGAGATGAACCGTCCGGACGACTTCAAGAAGATCAAGGTGATCTGGAAGTCGCCGCTGATCGCCTCCGATCCGATCGTCTGGCGCAAGGACCTGTCCGCTGAGACCAAGGAGAAGCTGAAGACCTTCTTCCTCGACTACGGCACCGAGCGCTCGAAGGGCGATGCGACCGCGGAGAAGAAGACCCTCGAGGGCCTTCAGTGGGCGCCCTTCCGCGCCTCGACCGACGCCCAGCTGCTGCCGATCCGCGTGATGGAGTTCACCAAGAAGATCGCCGGCATCGAAGCCGACACGACGCTCGCCGCCGACGCCAAGAAGGCGCAGATCGACGAACTGACCGCTAAGAAGGCCAAGGTCGAGGCCGAGATCGCCAAGAACCCGCAGAGCTGAGGCTGGGTTTTTGAAACGGCACGCGGCCGGCGACGGCCGCGTGCACTGCTGCCGCCGTGAGGATGCGCAACACGTCCGGTCAGGCGCAACGGCCACGCTGCTTCTTCTCCCCTCCGGGGAGAAGGTCGCGGCAGCGGGATGAGGGGCGTTTCGAGGCGAAGATAGTGCGTTGCGCGCTGATACGACGCGTCTCATGAGAACGTCCGTCAACTTTTCAGAACGTCGCCCACCCTTTCAGATCGTCATCCCGGACTTGATCCGGGATCCATTCCTCTCCGCGTCAACCCCACTCCGGTGCGGAAGGGAATGTCCACCGTCCTCGACGGGGACGGCGATTTGGAATGGATCCCGGGTCAAGCCCGGGATGACGAAGCACCTAGTTCCCGCTCGTCGCGTCCGCCTGACTTACGCAAGCCCCCTCGCCATCACCGCCAGGAACCACCGCCATGTCCGACGCCGCCCACACCGCCCCCGCCAAGTCGATGATCGAGCGGAACTGGTCCGAGGCCGCCTGGGGCTATGTGATCTGGATCGCGCTCATTGCCTTGCTCGTCTGGAGCTGGGGACCGGCCGAGATGGGGCGCTGGACCTATCTGTTCACCGATGCCGACAACATGGCGCAATACGCCTCCGGCTTCCTGTCGCCGGACTTCAAGGACTGGAACTATTACGTCCGCGAGATGATCGTCACCATCCAGATCGCCCTCTGGGGCACGGTGCTGGCGACGCTTCTGTCGATCCCCTTCGGGATCCTGTGCGCCCACAACATGGTGCCTTGGTACATCCTGCAGCCGACCCGCCGGCTGATGGACGCCTTCCGGGCGATCCACGAGGTGGTGTTCGCCGTGCTGTTCGTCGTCGCCGTCGGCCTCGGTCCGTTCGCCGGCGTCATGGCGCTGTTCATCCACACCACCGGCATCCTCGCCAAGCTGTTTTCGGAAGCCGTCGAGGCGATCGATCCGCGCCCGGTCGAGGCGATCCGCGCGACGGGGGCATCCAAGCTGCAGGAGATCGTCTACGGCGTGATCCCGCAGGTGCTACCGCTGTGGATGTCGTACACGCTCTACCGCTTCGAATCGAACGTCCGCTCGGCGACGATCCTCGGCCTGATCGGCGCCGGCGGCATCGGGCAGGTGATGTTCGAATCGATCCGGGGGTTCTACTACGCGCAGGCAGCCGCCATCCTCCTGCTCGTGGTGATCAGCGTGACCTTGACCGACCTTCTCTCCCAGCAGCTGCGCAAGCGGGTGATGTAGCCCTTGCGCACTGCCATCTACTTCACGCCGCCGGCGGGTGCGCCGCTGACGCGCGCCGCCGCCCTCTGGCTCGGCCGCGACGCCTTCACCGGCGAGGCAACGCGCGAACCGGACGCCGAGATCGACCCGGTCGTCGCCGAGCCGGCGCGCTACGGCTTCCATGCGACGATGCGCGCGCCGTTCCGCATTGCCGAGGGTTTCGACCTCGCCGATGTCGACGAGCGGCTGGCACGCTTTGCCGCGTCGCGCCCGGTGGTGACGCTGCCGGAGATGGCGCTGCGCCGGCTCGGGCCGTTCTTCGCGCTGGTGCCGGCGACGCCGAGCGAGCCGCTCGCAGTGCTCGAGGCGGACCTCCTGGAAGCCTCCGACGGCCTCCGTGCGCCGCTGACCGAGGCTGAGATCGCCCGCCGCCGTCCGGACCGGCTGAGCGAACGCCAGCGCGCGCAGCTGGACCGCTGGGGCTATCCGCACGTGCTGGAGGATTTCCGCTTCCACATGACCTTGACCGGCCCGGTCGAGGCGGCGAGGATCGATGCCGTCGACGCCTTGCTGCGCGAGCGCTTCGCCGACTTCGATGGCGCGCCGCTGGCCATCGACGGCCTTGCGGTCTTCATCGAGCCCTCCCCCGGCGACGCCTTCCGGGTGCATTCGCTTCACACCTTCGGCGGCGCCTGACCGCGCCGCGCCCGGGCTCTCCGCCGAGCGCCCCTCTTATGGCAGACCCCTCCCATGCCCCATGAAACCGTCCTGTCCAACGCCCGCATCGTCCTTGCCGACCAGGTCATCCACGGCCATGTCGTGCTGCGCGACGGGCTGATCGCCGAGGTCACCGAGGGCAACAGCGTCATCGGCGAGGACCTCGGCGGCGAGACGCTGGTGCCGGGCTTTGTCGAGCTGCACACCGACCACATCGAAGGGCACTACCTGCCGCGGCCGAAAGTGCGCTGGAACAAGCTCGCCGCGATCCAGGCGCACGACGCGCAGATCGCCTCCTCCGGCATCACCACCGTGTTCGACGCGCTGCGCGTCGGCATGGACGAGAACGCCGACATCGGCGCCACCGACATGCGTGACATGGCCGACAGCATCGCCCGCTCGGTCGACGAGGGCCGGCTGAGGGCCGACCACTTCATCCATCTGCGCTGCGAGGTTTCGGCCGCCGACGTCATCGAGGGCTTCGAGGCGATGCTGGGCAATCCGCTGATCCGGCTGGCCTCGCTGATGGACCACGCGCCGGGGCAGCGCCAGTTCGTCAACATCGACACCTACCGTATGTACTACCAAGGCAAGATGAAGCTCACCGACGCCGAGTTCGACCGCTTCTGCCAGCGGCGGACCGAGGAGTCAGAGGCGAATGCGCCGAGAAGCCGCGACCACATCGCCGCCCGGGCCCATGAAGTCGGCATCGCCCTCGCCTCGCACGACGACGCGACGCTCGCCCATGTCGAGGAGGCCGTGAACTACGGCATCGCGCTCGCCGAATTCCCGACGACGCTCGAGGCGGCGCGCGCCTCGCACGCCGCCGGGCTCAAGGTGCTGATGGGCGCGCCGAACGTCGTGCGCGGCGGCTCGCATTCCGGCAACATCTCGGCCGCCGAGCTGAAGGCGGCCGGGGTGCTCGACATTCTCTCCTCCGACTATGTCCCGTTCAGCCTGATGCAGGCGGTGTTCCAGCTCGGCGAGGAGAGCGACGCCGCGCTGGTCGACGCCGTCCGGCTGGTGACGCGCAACCCCGCCGATGCCGTCGGCCTTGCCGACCGCGGCGAGATCGCCACCGGCAAGCGGGCCGACCTCGTGCGGGTGCGGGCGGTCGCGGGCGCACCGCCGGTGGTCGGCGCCGTCTACCGCGAAGGCCGGCGCGTTGCCTGATCAGCCCGGCGCCTTCATCGCCGTCGTCGGCCCGAGCGGTGCCGGCAAGGACACGATCCTCGGACTGGCACAGCAGTCCCTCTCGGAAGAGACCCGGCTGCGCTTCGCCCGGCGGGTGATCACCCGGGTGTCGCAGGTCGAGGCGGAGGACCACGACTGCCTCAGCGAGACCGAGTTCGCGGCGGCGGAGTCGGCGGGCGCCTTCTGCCTCACCTGGGGCGCCCATGGCCTGCGCTATGGCCTGCCGGCCGCCCTCGCCTACGATTGCAGCGGCGGCACGACGGTGATCGCCAATGTCTCTCGCCGCGCCCTGGTGCCGGCGACGCTGCGCTTCGGAAATGTTCATGTCGTCGAGATCACCGCGCCGCGCGAACTCCTGGTGCAGCGCATCGCCGGGCGCGGGCGCGAGAGCGCCGAAGAGATCGAGGCGCGGCTGGCGCGGAGTGTCCAGCTGACGGTGCCAACGTCCGCGCACGGTCCCCACCGCATCGACAATTCCGGCGCAGCCGAGGATGCCGCGGCGTCCTTCGTGGCGCTGGTGCGGCGGGTGATGGCGGGCTGATCTCAGATCATCAGGGGCGTCCCGAACGCCTCGGCGCGCCGAACTCCACTGCGGAAACCGCCGCTGCCGCCTCGACGGCGATCAGCCGCGATAGCTGGCGAACAGACTGTCGATCAACGGAGTCGCGGTCTCCAACAGGTCGAACTCACCTTCGAGCCGCAGCCATTCCGAAAACAGGCCGACCACGGCGCAGAGATAGGCGTTGGCCGCGGTCGAGGGCTGCCAAGGGCGCGACAGCTGCTGCAACGCGCTGGCACGGTCGAAGACGGCCAGGATCGTGTCCTTCATCTGATGGTCGGCTTCGCGCCGCTTGAGCAGCGCATCCCCCATCTCGCCCACATATTCACAACGGAATAAAATGATCGTGTAGACCCGCTGGGCGCGTGTGTCGGCTGCGAAGCTGCGCAGCGCTTCCAGCGTCGTCTCCTGAAGCAAGTCGAGACACCGGTCGGAGCGGGACATCTCCCGGCTCTGAAAGAACTCTTCCTGCGGCATGCGGACCCTGTCCTGCATGGCCTTGAACAGTTCGACCTTGTTGGCGAAGTGCCAGTAGATCGCGCCACGGGTGACGTCGGCGGCTGCGGCGATCTGGGCAAGGCTGGTCTGGCCGACGCCGCGCTCGTGGAACACGGCTTCCGCCGCGTCCAGGATCGCTGCTCGCGTTTCCATCGCTTCCTGCTTGGTTCTGCGCAACCCGAGGCTCCTTGCTTACATGCATCTATGAATGTAAGGATGCTGCATTGCAATAGGCCGCGTGCCGTATCGTCTGGACCCTTCCATGAGTTCGTTCCGTCTTCCGGCCCTCGGCACCGTCCTGGCTTCCCTCCTTGCAACCGCCGGCATCGCCGTGGCCCAGGCACCCGGTGGCGCCGCGCCGCCGCCGCCCGTGGTGAGCGCCGAGACGGTCGAGGCGAAGACGTTGCCGATCTCCTATGAATATGCCGGGCGGGTCGCCGCCTCGCGCGAGGTCGAGGTGCGGGCGCGGGTCGCCGGCATCCTGCTCGACCGGACCTTCGAGGAAGGCGCGGTGGTGGCGCCCGGGCAGACCCTGTTCAAGATCGACGCGCGCGAGTTCGAGGCCCAGGTGGCGCTGGCCGAGGCGCAGCTGCGCCAGAGCCAGGCGACCCTTGGCCAGGCCCAGCGCACTGAGGACCGCCAGCGCTCGCTGACCCGAAGCGGCGCGGTCTCGACCGCCCAGCTCGACGATGCGACCTCCAGCCGCGAACTGGCGGAAGCCCAGGTCTCCGCCGCGCAGGCGACACTCGAGACGGCCCGGCTGTCCTTGACCTATGCCACCGTCAACGCACCGGCCGGCGGCATCACCAGCCTCGAGCAGGTGCCCGAGGGCAGCCTGCTCAGCGTCAACACGCTGCTGACCCGGATCAGCCAGCTCGACCCGATCTACGTCAACTTCTCGGCCGCCGACACGGAGGCGATCGCCATTCGCCGGCTGATCGAAAGCGGCGCGGCCGGCGGCGCCGCGGCCAACCTCTCGGTCGAGGTGCTGTTCGGCGATGGCAGCGTCTACGACAAGAAGGGCTCGATCGACTTTACCTCGGCGTCGATCGACGCCGAGACCGGCACCATCCTGTCGCGCGCCGTTCTCGCCAATCCCGAGAGCCAGCTGCTGCCGGGACAGTTCGTGCGGGTCAAAGTCGACGGCCTCGTCCTGCCGGATGCCATCACCATTCCCGATGCCGCGCTGATGCAAGGCGCGCAAGGGACCTTCGTCTACACCGTCGACGACAAGAGCGTCGCACAGGTCCGCCCCGTCGAGGTCGGTCGCCAGCTCGGCGACCGCATCGTCATCTCCAAGGGCCTGAAGACCGGTGACAAGGTAATCACCGTCGGCGTCATCAAGGCGCGGCCGAACGCCCCCGTCAACGTCGACAGCACGCCGGCCTCCGTCCCCGCCGCCGAGCCTGCGCCGGCCGCCGACGCGCCGACAGGCGACGCGCAGAAGCCGACCGCGACCGTCGCACCGGCCAATACCGAGGGCTCGGCCCAATGAATTCCCGCTTCTTCGTCGACCGGCCGGTCTTTGCCGCCGTCATCTCGATCGTCATCGTGCTCGCCGGCGTCATGGGCCTGCGCGCGCTGCCGATCGAGCAGTACCCGCAGCTGGTCCCGCCGGAAGTGGTGGTGACCGCGACCTATCCCGGCGCCAGCGCCGAAACACTCGCCCAGACCGTGTCCGCGCCGCTCGAAGAGCAGATCAACGGCGTCGAGGACATGATCTACATGAAGTCGACGAACTCCTCGTCGGGTTCGGCCTCGGTGACCGTGACGTTCCAGAGCGGCACCGATCCCGACCAGGCGACGATCAACGTCAACAACCGCGTGCAGCAGGCGGTCTCCTCACTGCCGTCCGAAGTGCAGCGCCTCGGCGTCACCGTGGTCAAGCGCTCCTCGTCGATCCTCTCGGTGCTGACGATGACCTCGTCGGACGAGCGCTACGACGCGACCTACGTGTCGAACTACGCCCTCCTCTACGTGCTCGACGAGCTGAAGCGCCTGCCGGGCATCGGCGAGGCGCAGCTGTTCGGCCAGCGCGACTATTCCATGCGCATCTGGCTGCGGCCGGACCAGCTGGCGCAGTACAATTTGACGCCGACCGATGTCGCGACCGCCATCCGCGAGCAGAACGCGCAGTTCGCCGCCGGCCAGTTCGGCGCCGAGCCGAACCCGAACCCGCTCGCCTTCACCTATTCGGTGACCACCGGCGGGCGCCTGCCGGACGCCGCAGCGTTCGAAAACATCATCCTGAAGTCGGACGCCAACGCCGCATCGCTCCTCCTCAAGGACGTCGCGCGGGTCGAGCTCGGCGCCCAGGACTACGGCTTCAACGCGACCTATAACGGCCGCTCGACCGTCCCGATCGGCATCTACCTGCAGCCGGGCGCCAACGCGCTGGACACGCTGGCCGGCGTGCGCACCCGCATGGACGAGCTGACCAAGCAGTTCCCCGACGGCATCACCTACGCCATCCCCTACGACACCACGAAGTTCATCTCGGCCTCGATCGAGGAGGTGATCCACACCTTCATCGAGGCGATGGTGCTCGTCTTTATCGTCGTCTTCGTCTTCCTGCAGAGTTTCCGGGCGACGCTCATCCCGATGATCGCGGTGCCGGTGTCGATCATCGGCACTTTCGGGCTGCTCTTGGCCTTCGGCTTCTCGATCAACCTCCTCACCCTCTTCGCGCTGGTGCTGGCGATCGGCATCGTCGTCGACGACGCCATCGTGGTGCTGGAGAACGTCGAGCGGATCATGACGACGGAGAAGCTGCCGCCGAAGGAGGCGACGGCCAAGGCGATGGGCGAGGTGACGAGCCCGGTCATCGCGATCGTCTTGGTGCTCTGCGCCGTGTTCATCCCGGTCGCCTTCCTCGGCGGTCTCGCCGGCACCATGTACCGCCAGTTCGCCATCACCATCGCGGTGTCGGTGACGATCTCCGGCATCGTCGCGCTGACGCTGACCCCGGCGCTGTGCGGCCTGATCCTGCGCGAGACGCATTCCAAGCCCTGGGCGCCGTTCCGCTGGTTCAACGCGGGCTTCGACAAGGTGACCAACGGCTACGGCCATGGCGTCGCCTTCCTGATGCGCCATTCGATCATCGCGCTGGTGCTGTTCGCCGGCGTCTGCGGCGGGACCTACTATCTCTTCACCGCGCTGCCATCGTCGCTGGTGCCCGACGAGGACCAGGGCTCGAACTTCGTCGTCGCCATCCTGCCGCCGGCGGCCTCCCTGGCCCGCTCGACGGCGGCGATGGCGACCGTCAGCGAGAACCTGCGCGAGAACCCGGCCGTCGCCGACGTCGTCTCCTTCGCCGGCTTCGACCTTCTCGCCGGCACCCAGAAGACCTCGGCCGGCGTCGCCTTCGTGACGCTGAAGGACTGGGGCGAGCGCACCGATCCGGCCCAGGACGGCCGCAACCTGCCGGGCGCCTTCATCGGCGCCAATGCCGGGGTGCAGGATGCCATGGTGCTCGCCTTCAACCCGCCGCCGATCCAGGGTCTGTCGACCACCGGCGGCTTCGACCTGTACGTCCAGGACCGCACCGGCGGCGGCGCCGACAAGCTGATCGAGGCGACCAACGCGCTGGTGGCGGAAGCCGCCAAGCGGCCGGAACTTGCGGGCGTGCGCACCACCTTCACCGCCGCCGTCCCGCAGTACAAGATCGATGTCGACCGCGAGAAGGCGAAGGCGCTGGGCGTGCCGATCGAGCAGATCTTCACGACCATGCAGGCGACCTTCGGCAGCCTCTACGTCAACGACTTCACGCTGCTCGGTCGCAACTACCAGGTCAGCCTGCAGTCGGAAGCGCGCTTCCGCGAGCGGCCGGAGGACCTGAAATACACCTTCGTCCAGGCGACGTCGGGATCGATGATCCCGCTGGATTCGCTGCTCAAGGTCACCCGCATCGTCGGTCCCGACCTCATCGAGCGCTACAACGCCTTCACCGCGGCCAAGGTCAGCGGCGGCCCCGCCCCGGGCTTCTCGTCCGGACAGGCGCTGCAGGCGATGCAGGAGTTGTCGACCTCGATGCCGGAAGGCTACGAGATCGCCTGGACCGGCTCGGCCTATCAGGAGATTGAGACCAGCGGCACCGGCGCCATCGCCATCGGCTTCGGCATCTTCATGGTGTTCCTGATCCTCGCGGCGCAGTACGAGAAGTGGTCGCTGCCGATCGCCGTCATCCTGGCGGTGCCCTTCGCGATGCTGGGCGCCCTCGGCGCGATCTGGCTGCGCGGGCTCGAGAACGACGTCTACTTCCAGATCGGTCTGGTGACGCTGGTGGGCCTTGCGGCGAAGAACGCCATCCTGATCGTCGAGTTCGCGGTGCTGAAACGGGCCGAAGGCCTCAGCGCCTTCGACGCGGCGCTGGAAGGCGCAAAACTGCGCTTCCGGCCGATCGTGATGACCTCGCTCGCCTTCATCCTCGGCGTCGTGCCGCTGGCGATCTCGAGCGGTGCCGGCTCGGCCAGCCGTCACTCCATCGGCACCGGCGTGATCGGCGGCATGCTGTTCGCGACCTTCATCGCGATCTTCTTCATCCCGCTTTTCTACATGCTGCTGTCCGGCCGCGACAAAAAGCCGAAACCGACCGACACGGCCATCGAGAAGGGCCCGGCCACAGCGCCTGCCGCGTCCTGACAGGTACCCGACAGGCGCCATTTGTGTTGCAGTGCGGTATCGCGGGCTGGTCCCGGCGATACCGCCGGTTCGCATCACGGTTGCGATTCCCCGCGACTGCCGCTAGCAAGCTCGCCCAAGGTGGTGTCCCGGCCAATCGTTCAATGCGATGATGCCGCCCGGACCACGGGCCGCTCCCTCGGGAGCGCGGCGGAGAACAACGCTTGTCGGCTACACAAGAGACGATGCATCCGGCTGCGGTGCAGCACCAGACCAGCGGGTTCTGGACCTTGCTTCTCGGCTGCATCGGCGTCGTCTACGGCGACATCGGCACCAGCCCGCTCTACGCCCTGCGCGAAGCGCTGGTGCATTCCGCCTCCGACGGGCTGCTCAACTCGGAGATCGTCGGCGTCGTCTCGATGCTGCTCTGGGCGCTGACGCTGATCGTCACGATCAAATACGTGCTCTTGATCCTCAACGCCGACAACAACGGCGAAGGCGGCACGCTGTCGCTGCTGGCGCTGGCGCAGAAGGTGATGGGTCGGCGCAACTTCCTGATCATCGTCGGCATTCTCGGCGCCTCGCTGTTCTACGGCGACGCGGTGATCACCCCGGCGATCTCCGTCCTCTCCGCGGTCGAGGGCCTAAAACTCGTCGCGCCGAGCCTCAGCGAGTGGGTGCTGCCGATCACCACGGTGATCCTGGTGGTGCTGTTCATGGTGCAGAGCCGCGGCACCGGCAAGATCGCCGCCTATTTCGGCCCGATCACCCTCGTCTGGTTCGTGGTGATGGGCGTCCTCGGCATCATGAACATCGGCGACGAGCCGGCGATCCTCGCCGCGGTCAACCCGCTCAACGCCATCAGCTTCGTGATCGACCACGGCTGGATGGCGCTGATCATCATCGGCTCGGTCTTCCTCGCCATCACTGGCGCCGAGGCGCTCTATGCCGACATGGGCCATTTCGGCCGCAAGCCGATCCAGCTCGCCTGGTTCTCGCTGGTCTTCCCCGCACTGGCGCTGAACTATCTCGGCCAGGGCGCGCTGATCATGGCGCGGCCTGAGACGCTGGAGAACCCCTTCTACCTTCTGGCCCCGGCCTGGGCGCTGCTGCCGCTGGTGATCCTCGCGACCATGGCCACCGTCATCGCCAGCCAAGCGGTGATCACCGGCGCGTTCTCGCTGACCCAGCAAGCGATCCAGCTCGGCTTCATCCCGCGGCTCGAAATCCGCCACACCTCGGAGGAGCAGTTCGGCCAGATCTACATCCCGAAGGTCAACTTCATCCTCTTCGTCGGCGTGATGGTCCTCGTCTGGACCTTCCAGTCCTCCGGCCGCCTCGCCAGCGCCTACGGCATCGCCGTCACCGGCAACATGGTGGTCACCTCGATCCTTGGCTTCGTCGTCTTCTGGAAGTGCTGGAAGTGGTCGCCCTGGCTGTCGGGCATCGTCGTGCTGCCGTTCATCCTCATCGAGTTCATCTTCCTCGGCTCGAACATGCTGAAGGTGCTGGACGGCGGCTATGCCCCGCTTGGCCTTGCCGCCGTGCTCTCGCTGATCATGTGGACCTGGATCCGCGGCACCCGCATCGCCTATTCCAAGGCGCACCGCGAGAGCATTGCGCTCACCGACCTCACCCGCATGCTAGAGCGCTCGACGCCGATGCGCGCGCGCGGCACGGCAGTGTTCCTGACGTCGGATACGACGCTTGCGCCGAGCGCCCTGATGCACAACCTCAAACACAATGGCGTCATCCACGAGCGCAACATCATCATGACCATCAAGGTCGAGAACACGCCGCGGGTGGCCCCGGAGGACCGCGTGCAGATCGAAGAGGTCTCGGAACTCTTCACCCGCGTCTTCCTGACCTTCGGCTACATGGAGGAGCCGAACGTGCCGAAAGCGCTGACGCTCGCCAAGAAGAAGGGGCTGAAGTTCGAGATCATGTCGACCTCGTTCTTCCTGTCGCGGCGCGCTTTCCGCGCGACCTCGGCCAACGGCATGCCGCTCTGGCAGGACCGGCTCTACATTTCCATGGCACTCTCGGCCGCCGATACGTCAGGATTCTACTGCCTCCCGACAAACCGGGTGGTTGAGATGGGACAACAATTCACCATTTAGAGCGAGCATATCCCGGTCGACGGCGCGGGCGGCCGGGAGAAGATGATGGATGCAGCAGATCACGAACGGAAGCGACGTGCCGAGGAGGCGCCGGTGAGCGCGGCAGCTCAAGATGCCTTGGCGTCGAAGAGCACTGCCGTCTTCCCCCAAGATCGCAATGCTGCAGCCGGCACAGGAAACGTCGGGCCGCGAACGGCTTCGGCGATGCTCCCGGGGGAGGTCGCCGGTTCGACCGAGCCTGATCCGTCGGCTTATACCCCTTCCCCCCTCACGGAAGCAGACTCGGCCCTAGCCGTCCCGTCGGATACTGAAACCGTTCCGATCAAGCGGACGCTCGCGGCGATACTCATCGCGCTGGCGGACGACACCTCGCGCGAGCGCGTCTCGGTCGCCGATCTTGTCGCCGTGATGAAGGACCGGGCCTTCGGGGCGCTGATGCTGATCTTCGCCATGCCCAACGCCTTGCCGACGCCGCCCGGCACCTCGGCCATCCTCGGCGCCCCGCTGGTCTTCCTGGCGGCGCAGCTGATGCTCGGCCGCAAGCCGTGGCTGCCGAAGATCATCGCCAACAGATCGATGGCCCGCGGCGACTTCGCCACGATGATCGGCAAGGCGGCGCCTTGGATCGCCTGGGCGGAAAAGCTGCTGAAGCCGCGCCTCGAGGGACTGGCGCTGCCGCCGGCCGAATATGTCGTCGGCGCGGTCTGCCTCTTGATGGCGACAATCCTGTTCCTGCCGATCCCACTTGGCAACATGCTGCCGGCGCTGGCGATCTGCCTCTTTTCGCTCGGCCTGCTCGAGCGGGACGGGGTCTGGGTGCTGGCGGGACTCGTGGCTTCCGTCGTTTCCTGCATCCTGGTGTCCGGCGTAGTCTTCGCCCTCGTCAAAGGCGGGCTCTTCCTGTTCTCCCAGGCCTTCGGCTGACGGACCGCCGCCAGGGCGACGTCGATCTGCCACCGACATTTCCGTTTTTGCCGAGAAAGACTGGCCGATGAACCGGCACACCTTGCCGTCAGACGGCGTGTGCGGCATGCATCGGGCCCGCCGTCTTCGGCGCTGCGAGATTGGGGAGCGCCCCTTGAGCAAGACCACTCCCCTCGGCACGAGCCATATGTTCGCCCGGCTGTCGAACATTTTCGACCTCTCGCCGGAGGACCAGGCGGCGATCGAGACGCTGCCGGTGACGGTGCGCGAGTATGCCGCCGACCAGGACATCGTGCGCGACGGCGAGCGGCCGACGCATTGCTGCATCGTGCTCGATGGCTTCACCTGCCGCTACAAGGTGATCAGCGACGGTCGCCGGCAGATCCTCGCCTTCAACATTCCCGGCGATGTGCCGGACCTGCAGAGCCTGCATCTCGACGTCATGGACCACAGCCTCGCGACCGTGGTGGCAAGCCGTCTCGGCTTCGTCGCGCATTCCGACATGCGGACGCTCTGCGAGGCGCGCCCGGGGGTGGCAGCGGCGTTCTGGCGCGAGACGCTGATCGACGGGGCGGCGTTCCGCGCCTGGATTACCAATATCGGCCGGTTGTCGGCGCGCGCCCGGCTTGCCCACCTCCTCTGCGAACTGCTGCTAAGGCTCGACGCGGTCGGCCTTGCCGACGGGTTCCGCTACCGGCTGCCGCTGACCCAGGCCGAGATCGGCGATGCGCTCGGCCTCAGCGTCGTCCACGTCAACCGGCTGCTGCAGGACCTCAAGGCCGAAGGGCATATCGTCACGGAGAAGAAGACGGTGACGATCCAGAACTGGGAGACGTTCAGCGCGATCGCCCAGTTCGACCGTGACTATCTCCATCTGAAGCCGCGGGCGACATCGATCCGCTAAGCGGCCGGCGGGGGCAGGAGAACTGTGCCCAGCCAGAATTCACGGCATCCGGGCATCGGGTCTAAAGAGGACACACAGCCTCGTCCGTCGGGAAAATCTCCTCGGCGGGGTCATTTCGCCCCCCCCCGCGCGGATGCCTCAGGAGCCCGCCAAGGCCTTGTTTCCGGGCCGGTAGTTCTCGAGAAGAGCACTCAGCTCCGGCTCGGCCACCAGCCTTGCCGCCTCGCCGGGCGTGAACCACTGCCGCTCCCGCTCCAGGGCTTCCTTCCACCGCTTGTCGAGCGAGCGTACTTCCAGCGGAAAAACCGTCACGGTGCACCGGATCGACAATCCGTCATCCGTCAGCTTGTCGTACTGGTAGTCGCCGATCGGGCGCTTCTGCGGCTTGCCGACGACGCCAGCTTCCTCCAGCGCTTCCTGCGCGGCGGCCTGGTGCGGCCGGCGGAGCTTCATCGGCCAGCCTTTCGGGATGATCCAGCGACGGGTCGTCCGCGACGTCACGAGAAGGATGCGCAGCTCGCCATCCTTGCCGACAGCGTAAGGCAACGCGCCGTATTGAACGTTCCCTTTCTTCTGCGGCACGTGATGACTCCTTCGGCTTCCGGCGACTCGCCATGCGATCATATACTTAGCCGCATATGCCAAATGTCCGTTTACGACATTAAGCTTGCCTGGCACCTAATTTAATGTTTGCTGATTTTTGCAGCAGACGGCTCCCCGTTCTTCACGGAAAGCAAGCTCGTCACACTAATTAGGTGGATGGCTAGATATCGCAAGAGCGCAAGCTGTGCGCTTTTTGCCGGTCTGCGATGCACAGAGTGCGCTTTCTCGGTTCACCACCGTCCAGACAAGGCGTTTCCGGCACGGAGCAGCGACCCGATCAAACAAAGATGATCCAGTTGCGAGAAAATGGGATCGTCTGCGCGGTTCCGGACACAGGCGGCGCTATGCGGGGCCGAACGTCCGGCGGGCGCGCTCTACGCCGACGTCGATGACATGCAGCATGGCCTGCCGCGTCGCTTCCTCGTCGCGTGACGCGATCGCGTCAACGATTTTCAGGTGGTTGGCGGCGCATTCGGCGATCTTGTCGAGATCGGAAGCCGGCGAGCTCAGCTTGAACGAGATCGCCAGCGCCGCCTCGATGAGGCTCGACACCGAGCGCATGAACGGGTTTTTCGACACGTCGGCGATGGCGAGGTGAAACTCGAGGTCGACATTGGCGATGCTGACCCTGTCATGGCAGGGGTCCCCCAGCCGCCGGGCGATCTCGTAGAGTTTTTCGATGTCCTCCGGCGTCGCACGGCGGGCCGCCATGGCCGCGGCCGCCGGCTCGAAGGCGGCCCGCATCTCGGCGAGATCCCGCACCAGTTCCTCGTCCAGCCCCACTTCGAAGCGCCAGATCAGGATGTCGGAATCAAACAGGTTCCAGCGGTTGCGCTCCAGCACCCGCGTGCCGACGCGGGCTTTCGAGAGGATCAGGTTCTTGGCCGCCAGCGTCTTCATCGCCTCGCGCAGCACGGTGCGGGAAAAGCCAAAACGCGCGCAAAGCTCCTCGTCGCCCGGCAGGATCGAGCCGACCTCGAACACGCCGGAAACGATGTTGCGGCCGAGTTCGCCAACGACGTGCGCATGGCTGTTGCCGGGCCGTCCGCCGGTGATCGCCGTGTGCAGGAGGCCGCTCTCGCTCATCTCACAGCGCCTCCCGGCAAGGCTGCAGCCTTCGGCAGGGGGCCGGCCGGCAAGGGGTCGGCACGGGCGGGCACCGGCTGGCGGGCGGAGGCCCACAGCATCACCCGCTGCAGCGCGATGAAGACGAAGAGGAGGACGCCGATGACGATCTTCGTCCACCAGCTCGAGAGCGTGCCGTCGAAGACGATGTAGGTCTGGATCAGCCCCTGGATGAGGACGCCGAGCAGTGTGCCGGCGACGAAGCCGGAGCCGCCGGTGAGCAAGGTCCCGCCAATCACCACGGCAGCGATGGCGTCGAGCTCGACGCCGACGGCGGCGAGAGAGTAGCCAGCCGAGGTGTAAAGCGAGAAGACGATGCCGGAGAGGCCAGCGAGAAAGCCCGACAGCGCGTAGATACCGATCGTCGTGCGGGCGATCGGCACGCCCATCAGCTGCGCCGACTGTAAGTTGCCGCCGAGCGCGTAGACATTGGTGCCGAAGCGCGTGCGCTGGGCGATGAGCGCCCCGACGGCGAAGACCACCAGCATGGTGATGCCGACGAAGGTCAGCCGGCCGCCGCCGGGCAAGCGGATGTAGAGCTGCTGCAGCGTCTCGTAGAAGGGGTGCAGCACTGGCACGGAGTCGGTCGACAGCACAAAGGCCATGCCGCGGGCGAAGAACATGCCGGCAAGCGTGACGATGAAGGCCGGCATCTGGAGGTAGTGGATGATCGCCCCCATCAAGGCGCCGAAAGCGGTTGCGATCATCAATGCCAGGGCGAAGGCCAGCAGCGGGTGTATCGAGGTGTCGCGCAGCACGACGGCGAGGAAGACGCCGGTGAAGGCGATGACCGAGCCGATCGAGAGATCGATGCCGCCCGACAGGATGACAAAGGTCATGCCGACCGCGGCGATGCCGAGGAAGGCGTTGTCGGTGAGGAGGTTGCCGACCACCCGCGTCGACAGGATGTTCGAAAACTGCAGCGCGCAGGCGGCATAGGCGAGGACGAAGATCAGCGCCGTCGTCGCCAGCGGCAGATAGCGGGACTTCATCACGACGGCACCTGCTTCGTCTCGGCCGGCTTGCGGCGCTCGACCTTGAAATAGCCGAAGAGCACGCGGCTCGCCGGCGACTGGATCACCAGGATGACGACGATGATCGCGGCCTTGATGATCAGGTTGAACTCCGGCGGGAAGCCCGACAAGAGGATGCCGGTATTGACCGACTGGATGATCAGCGCGCCGAGCAGCGAAGCGATGATCGAGAAACGGCCGCCGAACAGCGAAGTGCCGCCGATGACCACCGCAAGGATCGCGTCGAGTTCCAGCCAGAGGCCGGCATTGTTGGCGTCGGCGC
This sequence comes from Mesocryomonas lacus, assembly GCF_055730135.2. Lineage (NCBI taxonomy): Bacteria > Pseudomonadati > Pseudomonadota > Alphaproteobacteria > Hyphomicrobiales > Aurantimonadaceae > Mesocryomonas > Mesocryomonas lacus. The sequence continues at coordinate 258,536 of NZ_JBUZWE020000003.1, forward strand.
CGCGGATGTCGGCGGTGGCGATGATGCCGGCGACCGCGGCGCAAAGGCCGGACGCGGCGTAGACGGCGAAGAGCAGCAGGCCGGCACTGACGCCGGCAAGGCTCGACGCCCGGCGGTTGACGCCGACGGCCTCGATCAGCAGGCCGAGCGCGGTCTTGCGGACGAGCAGCGTCACGAGAAGCGCCAGCGCCAGCGAGATCAGGACGGGGAGCGGGAAGCCGAGGAAGGCGCCGGAGCCGAGATAGATGAAGCTCGGCTCGTTGAAGGTGAGGATGACGCCCTCGGTGACGAGCTGCGCGATGCCGCGCCCGGCGACCATCAGGATCAGCGTCGCGATAATCGGCTGGATGTCGAGAAGCGCCACCAGCGCCGCGTTCCAGAGGCCGCAGACGAGGCCGACGCCGAGGGCGGCGGCGATGGTGACAGGCAGAGGATAGCCGGCGGCGACCAGCGAGGCGGCGACGGCGCCGGCGATCGCCATGACGGCGCCGACGGAGAGGTCGATGCCGCGGGTAGCGATCACCAGCGTCATGCCGATCGACAGGATCGCCACCGGCGCGCCGCGGTTGAGGACGTCGATCACGCTGCCGTAGAGCCGGCCGTTCTGCACGACGACATCGAAGAAGCCGGGGAAGAGGATGCCGTTGAGGGCGAGCACGACGGCGAGCACGACGAGCTGCGGGGCGAGGCGTTTCAGCGTGGTCATGGGCGCTCCGCGGTGGCGGTTGTTGGCGGGGCGTGGCGGCAGCTCACCCCCCTCTGGGCTGCCGCCCATCTCCCCCTCAAGGGGGGAGATCGATAGAAGCCGGCCTTGGCGCGCTTGATCTCCCCCCTTGAGGGGGAGATGCACGGCAGGGCAGAGGGGGGTGTGCACCGCGTCGTGTCCGACATCGTCAGATCCGCCGTCATGCCGCCGCCCCCACAGGCGCCGCGATGGCCTGCATGATGCGGCCGGGCGTCACGGCCGCGCCGGTGAGCTCGGCGACGTGGACGCGGTCGGCCAGCACGACGATGCGGCGGGAATAGACGACGAGTTCTTCCAGTTCGGAGGAGATGACGAGGAGCGACATGCCGTCCGCGCAGAGGCTATTGATCAGCCGGATGATCTCGGCATGGGCGCCAACGTCGATGCCGCGGGTCGGCTCGTCGAGGATCAGGAAACGCGGTTCGGTGGCGAGCCAGCGGGCGAGGATCACCTTCTGCTGGTTGCCGCCGGACAGGAATTTGATCGGCTGCTCCGGGCCCGAGGTGCGGATGTCGAGCGCCTTGATGTAGCGGTCGGCGAGCTCTCCTTGCTCGCGGCGCGAGAGCGGCTTCGACCAGCCGCGGCGGGCCTGCAGCGCGAGGATGAGGTTCTCGCGCACCGAGAGCTCGGCGATGATGCCGTCGGTCTTGCGCTCCTCCGGGCAGAAGCCGAAGGCGTGGCCGATGGCCTCGCGCGGCGAGGACAGCGTGACGGGCTTGCCGTCGATCTCGGCGGTGCCCGTGTCGGCGCGGTCGATGCCGAAAAGGAGGCGCGCCGTCTCGGTGCGGCCGGAGCCGAGGAGGCCGGCGACGCCCACCACCTCGCCGCGGGCGATGTCGAGGTCGAAGGGCTGGATGCTGGTGCGGCGGCCGTAGTTCCGGAAGCGGATGGCGGGCGTGCCGGTGGTCGCGCCGGAAGCGGGCGTCGTCGCGTCGTGCTCCTCGGTCAGCGCGCGGCCGAGCATCAGCTGGACGATGGCAAGCCGGTCGAGGCCGGCGACGGGATTGGTCGCAATCAGCCTTCCGTTGCGCAGCACGGTGACGGTGTCGGCGATCTCGAACACCTGGTCGAGGAAATGCGTGATGAAGACGACGGCCAGGCCCCGGGCGCGCAGCCCGCGGACGACGTCGAACAGCACCTTCACCTCGGCGGCGTCGAGGCTCGCCGTCGGCTCGTCGAGCACCAGCACCTTGCCGGACAGCTCGACCGCGCGGGCGATGGCGATGATCTGCTGCACGGCGACGGAATAGCGGCCGAGCGGCGCGCCGACATCGATGTCGAGGCCGTACTGGGCGAGGATTTTCCGCGACAGGCGGCGCATTTCGCCGTGGCGTGTCAGGCCGAAACGCGTCGGCTCGCGGCCGAGGAAGAGGTTCTCGGCGACGGTGAGGTTCGGCAGGAGGTTGACCTCCTGGTAGACGGTGCCGATGCCGAGATCCTGCGCATCGGAAACGCTGCGCGGATCGATCGGCGCGCCGTCGAGGAAGACGTCGCCGGCATCGCGGCGGTAGGCGCCGGTGACGATCTTGATCAGCGTCGACTTCCCCGCCCCGTTCTCGCCGAGCAACGCATGCACCTCGCCCGCGCGGATGACGAGGTCGATGCCGGAAAGCGCGGGAATGCCAAGAAAGGATTTCGAGACGCCGGCGATGCGCAACAAGGGGGTGTCTGTCATGGGTCCTCGCGGGGTGGGACGCGCGTCAGCTGACAGGCGGCGGGCGGCACCCCCCTCTGTCCTGCCGGACATCTCCCCCTCAAGGGGGGAGATCGGCGGTGTCGACGCCGGCGATGATCGATCTCCCCCCTTGAGGGGGAAATGAGCGGCAGCCCAGAGGGGGGTGTGCGGCACGACGCCCAAAAGCGCCCGCCGCACAGATGCCTCTTAGTAGCCGAGACCCTTCTTGGACTCGTACACCGCTTTCGGATCATCCGCCGGGGTATAGAGCTTCGACTCCGTCTGGATCCACTTCGCCGGCAAAGTGCCGTCGGCCTTGAACTTCTCGATCACGTCGAAGGCGGGGCCCGCCATGTTCGGGGTCAGCTCGACGGTGGCGTTCGCCTCGCCGTCGACCATGGCCTGGAAGATGTCCGGCACGGCGTCGATCGAGACGACCTTGATGTCGGTGCCCGGCTTCAGGCCGGCTTCCTTGATCGCCTGGATGCCGCCGACGGCCATGTCGTCATTGTGCGCGTAGAGGGCGCAGATGTCCTTGCCGCCGTTGGAGGACTTGATGAAGCTCTCCATCACTTCCTTGCCCTTGGTGCGGGTGAAGTCGCCAGTCTGGCTCTTGACGATCTTGATGTTCGAGGCCGCCGCGATGCCCTCCTCGAAGCCCTTCTTGCGGTTGATCGCGGGCGAGGAGCCGGTCGTGCCTTGCAGCTCGACGACGTTGCACGGCTTGTCGCCGATGTCCTTGACTAGCCAGTCGCCGGCGACCTTGCCCTCGTGCACCTGGTCGGAGGTGACGGCGGTGAGGTAGAGCGAGTCCGGCGCGTCGATCTGGCGGTCGAGCAGCACGACCGGGATCTCGGCCTCCTGCGCTTCCTTTAGGACGGCGTCCCAGCCGGTGGCGACGACCGGCGCGATCAGGATGGCGTCGACGCCCTGCGCGATGAAGCCGCGGACGGCCTTGATCTGGTTTTCCTGCTTCTGCTGCGCATCGGCGAACTTCAGCGTGATGCCGCGCTTCTCGGCTTCCTGCTTGGTGACCGAGGTCTCGGCGGCGCGCCAGCCGGACTCCGAGCCGATCTGCGAAAAGCCGACGGTCAGGCCGGCGGCCATCGCGGTCGAGGCCATCAACGTCGCGGCCGTCAAGGTTGCGGCCACGAGCGTACCCGCCCGGAGTTTCCAGGTGTTCATGCGTGTTCCTCCCAAAACTGTTCTCTTTCGAGACCGATCCTCCAACCGGTGGCCATTGATAGTATTATATGACTTTTCACGTCCAGTGAAAAGAAATGCGACTTTGGGTGGAGGCTATGGGTTCCCTGCACGCGGTCCCCGGCTTCTGCAAATGCCTCCGCGGCGAGGTTTGTCGGCGCCAGCGATGTTCCGTAACAAAACACCGGGATCCCGCCACAAAACGCTATCTGAAGGCCCGACTTTCGCCGCGCCCTCCGCCCAGTCTGGCTGCACCGGACGCGAAGGAGACAAGGATGAACAGGACGACATTCAGGCAAGGTCTCGGCGGCGTTGCAGGGCGCGCTTCGATCACCATCGCCGCTTCGGCGGTGCTGATGGCCGGGCTGCACTACGCTCCGCTGCGTGGCTTCTCCCCGGGCAAGATCCTGCTCGGGCACGAGAGCGAGACGGCAGCGGTCCAGAGGCCACAGCCGAACATCCGCTTCGTCGCCATTCCCGCCCGTGACGCGTTCCCGCCCGCGGCCGCGGCAGCCGCCGTGGCGCCGGCCGTCGAGAGCCCCTCGGCCGCGCTTCCCACCGAACCAGCCGCCGCCACCGTCATCCCGACGCCGCGGCCAGCCTTCGTTGCAGCGACGGTCCGGCCGAGAACGCCGGCAACGGCAACGCCGCCCACAACGCTCGCCCGGACGGCAACGCCTTCCACCGCCGTGCCGGACCGGCAGGCTGCCGTTCCTGGCGACGCCGCGACACCCTTGAGGCAGCACCGCCTGCCGGCGGACGACGCGCTGATGGCGTCGGCCGGTTCCGCGCCGGAACTTCAACGCACCGAAAACCCCGTCCCCTACCCCGCAGGACCGGAGGATCGTAGTTTTGAGCTCGCCGATCTCGTGCCGAGTGGTACCGGCGTCCTCAACGGCGTCGTCTCAGTTGGCCGGACCGTCGGCGACGGCGCGATGTTCGCGGTAAACGGCATCACCGACGGCGCGCTCGCCATCGTCGGGCACTGACGGCCTCGTCGGAACGCGCACCGAAAAGCGGAGCGGGTGCGGCTGGTTGCTGTCGCGGGACCAACGTCGCGACGCTAGACGTCTCCGCCGCCGGCTGCCGCGACGGTTTACCTGCCGTGCCAGCCGTGAAACATTTCGCCGCCGCCGTTCGCGCGAATCCGGGCAAGCGGCAACGGACGCGCAGCGCGCGCAGGCATCGCAGAGGCGGAACATCATGAAGCTGGGTTTCATCGGCACGGGCGCGATCGTCGAGGCCATGGTCACCGGGTTGCTGACTGCCCCCTCCCCGGACCTTGCCGTCCTCCTGTCGCCGCGCAATGCCGAGACGGCGGCGCGGCTCGCCGCCCGCTTCCCCGACCAGGTCCGCATCGCCGCCTCCAACCAAGCAGTGCTCGACGGCTGTAGCCTTGCCGTGATGGCGGTGCGCCCGCAGATTGCCGCCGACGTGCTGCCGAGCCTCAGCTTCCGGGCGGATCACCACGTTCTCAGCCTAATCGCCACCTTCTCGCTGGCGACCCTCTCCGGCATGGTCGCGCCGGCAACGCTGATCACCCGCGCGGTGCCCTTGCCCTCGATGGCGCTGGGCGCCGGACCGACGGTGCTGACCCCGCCGGATCCGACGGTCAAGGCGCTGTTCGAGCGCGCCGGCGTCGCGATCGAGGTGCCGGACGAGCCGGCCTACGACGCACTCACCGCCTCCTCCGCAATCATGGCCGCGCATTTCACCGCGGGGCAGACGATCGTCGACTGGCTGGCCGGCCAGGGCATTCCCGCCGAGGACGGGCGCCGCTACATCGGCCAGGTGTTCTCCGGGCTTGCCAAGACCGCCGACCTCCACGCCGGCTCGAGCTTCCACGCGCTCTCGGTCGAACACCGGACGGTCGGCGGCATCAACGAGCAGGTCGAGCGCCACCTCTCCGAGCACTGCGCCTATGCCGCGCTGAGCGAAGCGCTCGACGGCGTGCTTGCGCGGCTGCGGGGCACGCCGCGGGCGTCAACCTAACCCGGCCAGGCTTGCTCTGCGGGAGGCCGGGCGACGGGACGGATCCGCCCCCTCACCCCGCCATCTCCACCGTCTTCAGCCGAACCGTCTGGCGCAGGCCACCCTCGGGCCGGTTGGCGATGTCGATGGTGCCGCCGACCTGATCGAGGATCTCCTTGGCGATGGCAAAGCCGAGGCCGGCGCCGGGAACGGTCTGGCGGCGGCCGGCATCGACGCGGAAGAACGGCTCGAACACGCGCTCGAGTAGGTTGTCCGGAATGCCGGGTCCAGAATCGTCGATCTCCAGCACCGTCGTCTCGCCGTTGAGTCGCAGCCGGACGCTCGCCCCTCCACCATGGGTCGCGGCGTTGTCGATGAGGTTGCGCAGCGCTCGCTTCAGCGCCAGCGGCCGGGCCTCGACGCAGGCCGGCTCGTCCGCGACCACGCTGACGCTCCGGCCGACTTCCGTCAGCTCGCGGCCGATCTCGGCCACCAGCCGGTCGAGCCGCACGCCCTCCTCGCCGGCTTGGTCGGCGACCTCCTCGCGCACAAGGCGAATGGCGCTGTCGGCGATCCGGTCGAGTTCCTCGAGATCCTTCAGCCAGGTCTCCTGCTCCTCCGGCGGCAGGAACTCCGCCCGCAGGCGCATCCGCGTCATCGGCGTGCGGAGGTCGTGGCCCGCCGCCGCGACGAGCCGCATGCGGCTGTCCATCGCCGACCGCAACCGCGACGACAGCCGGTTCAGCGCCTGGGCGGTCGCCCGCACCTCGACCGGCCCCTTCTCGTCGATGCGCAGGAGGTCGCCGTCCGGCCCGACCGAGGCGATCGCATGCTCCAGCATCTTCAGCGGACTGACGATCTTGTTGGCGGCGAGGATCGCGACGGCGATTGAACCGATCACGACGATGGCGAGATAGGCAAAGAGCGGCGGGATCGGCGACGGCGGCAAGGTCGGGAACGCAAGGTAAATGAAGACGCCGGCCGACAGCGGCACCACGAGATAACCCGTCTCGGCGTCGCTTGGCAGACCGAGGACCACGCTGACTTCAAAGCCCGCACCGTCCTCGGCGAGCTGCCGGTTGACCCCCTCGGTCTGTTCCGCAACGATGCGCGCGGGGTCGGGCGGACCGCCGAGGGTCAGGCCAATCATCCGCGCCCGCTCGACCGAGCCGCCGAGCAGCGTCGTCGTCACCCGCGCCTCCTCGGCGAAGGCGCGGTCGAAGCTCTGGCGCAGCGGGCGGCCGATGATGTTGTAGGTGACGAGAGCGGCCAGCATCGCGACGGCGACGATGGCGACCATCAGCAGCAGGACCAGCCGGGCGCGGAGCGAGTTCACGTGTTGGCGTCCAGGCTGGCAGGGCTCACAGGGCCAGCCGGATCGATGCGCTCGACCCGGGCGGCGAACTGGTAGCCGCCGTTGCGCACGGTCTTGAACAGGCGGAAGACGCCGTTGTCGCCGAACTTGCGCCGGAGCCGGCTCATGGTGACGTCGATCGAGCGGTCGAACGGGTCAATGGCACGGCCATGCAGGAGGTCCAGCAGCACGTCGCGCGACAGGACGCGGCCCGGGCGTTCGAGGAAGATCTGCAGCAGATCGAACTCGGCCCCCGTCAGATCGACCTCGCTGCCATCGGCGGCCGAGACGCTGCGGCGCTCCGGATCGACGCCGTAGCCCTCGAACCGGTAGCCGGCAGCCGGCGGTGCGGCGGACTCGGTGCCGCCGCCGCTCCGGCGCAGCACGGCCTTGATGCGCGCCGAGAGCTCGCGCGGGTTGAAGGGCTTGCCAAGATAGTCGTCGGCGCCGAGCTCGAGGCCGACGATGCGGTCGACGTCTTCCTTCAGGGCGGTGAGGAGGATGATGGCAAGGTCCGGCCGGCGGTCGCGCAGCTCGCGGCAGATGTCGAGGCCGGAGCCGTCGGGCAGCATGACGTCGAGCACCACAAGGTCGATCTCGGCGTCGGCAAGCTTCTGCTCGCACTCTCGGCGGCTGCCGGCGAGCACGGTCTGGAAACCCTGGCCGTCGAGATACTTGCCGAGCAGGCGCCGGATTTCTAGATCGTCGTCGACGACCAGCACTTTGATCTTGGGGTCCATGGCAACGTCCTCGGCTTCACCACCCTCTATCCCGCATCGCCGGCGGAGGGGCGACCGGAAACTTGTTGCGAACTGTTTCGCCTAATTGGCTGCCGGGACAGGACTGAAGACCTTGGCCGCCGCCCTGATATCTTTCGTAACACATTGACATTGCCGGGCCATACTGCCGCCCGGCAGGACCGCTTATGTCAGGGCCACGAGATCGAGCGGAGCCGGGCCCTTGCCTGCCGCAGCACAGTTCGGCGTGTCGCCTGACCCCTCAAGGCACGCCGAAAAACGCCGGGACGTTCGCCACCGAGCGTCCCGGCACTCCTTTTCCGCGACCCTGGAAAGACCCTGATGTCGACACCCGCCGCGCTGCTGCTCGCATCCGCCCTGCTGCTTGCGCAAGGCCTTCCGGCTGCGGCACAGGGCAGCGCGGCCGCAGCCGCGCCGCCGGCACCCGCCAGCCTGACGGTGACGGTCGACCCGGTGCGGCGCGAGACGGTGGCGCAGGCGATCACCGGCACCGGGCTCGTCATCGCCTGGCAGGAATCCACCATTTCCGCGACCACCAGCGGCGTCGCGCTGACCGAGATGCTGGTGCGCGAGGGCGACCGGGTCGCCGCCGGTCAGGTGATCGCGCGCCTCGACGACGCGCTGATCAAGGCGGAGATCGCCGAGCAGCAAGCCGCCATCGAGAGCGCCGAGGCGAGCTTTGAGACCGCGGTTTCGTCCAACACCCGCGGCCAGCGCCTGTCGAAGACCGGCGCGCTGTCGGCCGAGACGGCGGAGGAGCGCGAGACAACGGTGAAGACTGCCGCCGCCACCGTCGCAAAAGCGAAGGCCGCGCTGAACACGCTTGCCGTGCAACAGGACCGCACCGTCATCCGCGCGCCGTTCGCCGGCATCGTCTCGTCACGGCCGGCGACGCTTGGCATCACCGTGCAGACCGGCACGGAAATCGCCAAGATCCAGCGCGACGGCGCACTCCGGGCCGCGATCGACGTACCCGAGCACTATCTGCCGAAGCTGTCGGCGGGCGATGCCGCCGAGGTCTCCGGACCATCGGGAACCGCCATCCCCGGCGAGATCGCCGATATTGCCGAGACGGTGGATTCCGCCACCCATCTCGGCCGGGTCGAGATCGCGCTGCCGGCGGGCTCGGGCCTGCGCGCCGGCATGTTCGTGCGCGCGACGATCTCGGCCGGCGGTGCCGAAGCGATGACCGTCGCCGACAGCGCGCTCACCTGGCGCGACGGCAAGACCGCGGTCTTCATCGTCACCGACGCCAATGCCGTCGCCATTCGGCCCGTCACCGCCAGCGAACGGCGCGATGGGCGCGTCGCCGTGACAGGCGACCTCGCCGAGGGCGAGCGCGTCGTCACCACCGGTGCCGGCTTCCTCAACGACGGCAACACGGTGCGCGTCGTCTCCGAGCAGGCCGCCGCGGGAGCCGCCCGATGAACGGCATCTCCGCCTGGTCGATCCGCAACCCGGTCCCGACCATCGTGATGTTCCTCGCGCTCGCTTTCGCCGGCTGCTGGGGCTTTACCCAGCTGCGCATCAACAACATGCCGGACATCGACTTTCCCATGGTGACGGTGACGGTGACGCAGACCGGTGCCGCGCCGACCGAGATCGAGACGCAGGTCACCGACATCGTCGAGAACGCGGTCAACACGCTGTCGAATGTCGAGAGCGTGACCTCGACGGTCAGCGAGGGCGCCTCGACGACCACCATCGAGTTCGCGCTGGGCAGCGACCTGACGCAGGCGACCGACGACGTGCGCAACGCCGTGACCTCGGTCGAGAGCGACTTGCCGCCCGCCGCCGACACGCCGCTGGTCGCCCGCGTCAACGCCGGCGACAATTCGGTGCTGACCTATGTCGTCGACGCCCCGTCGAAGAACCCCGACGATCTCTCCTGGTACATCGACAACGACATCTCGAAGGCGCTGCTGAAGGTCGACGGCGTCTCCAAGATCACCCGCTCGGGCGGCGTCAGCCGGGCGATCCTGGTCAAGCTCGACCCCGACCGGCTGACCGCCCTCGGCGTCACCGTTCAGGACATCTCGCAGGCGCTGGCCGCGCAGAATGCCAACCAGTCGGGCGGCCGCACCGTGGTCGGCCGGTCGGAGCAGTCGGTGCGCACGCTCGGCCGCGTCGACACCATTGCGGGCCTTGCCGATACGCCGATCGCGCTCGCCAACGGCAAGTCGATGCGGCTCGCCGACTTCGGCGAGATCGAGGACAGCTGGGAGGAGCCACGCTCGCGCGCCCGGCTCGACGGGCGCGAGGTGGTCGCCTTCTCCGTCTACTCCGCCAAGGGATCGAGCGAAATCGGCGTCACCCACGCCGTCCGCGACGCCATGCAGGCGATCGACGCCACCGATCCCGAGGCCAGCTTCACCGAGGTGACCTCGTCCTCGACGTTCGTCGAGGAGAGCTACGACGCCGCCATCGAGGCGCTCTGGCTCGGCGCGGTACTGGCGATCGTCGTCGTCTTCCTGTTCCTGCGCGACCTCCGCGCGACGCTGGTCGCCGCGACCGCGCTGCCGCTGTCGCTGATCCCAACCTTTGCCGTCATGGCCTGGCTCGACCTCTCGCTGAACAACATCACGCTGCTCGCGCTGTCGCTCGTCGTCGGCATCCTCGTCGACGATGCCATCGTCGAGATTGAGAACATCGTCCGCCACATGCGCGAAAGCGGCCGCACCGCCTACCAGGCGGCGATCGAGGCGGCCGACGAGATCGGCCTCGCCGTCGTCGCGACCACCATGACCATCGTCGCCGTCTTCGTGCCGGTGGCCTTCATGCCCGGCATTCCCGGCAAGCTGTTCACGAGCTTTGCGATCACCGTCTGCGTCTCCGTGCTGTTCTCGCTGCTCGTCGCGCGCACCCTCACGCCCCTCCTCGGCGCCTTCTTCGTCAAGGCGAGCGATGCCAGCCACGACGACACGCCGGCCTGGGTTTTTGGCTATCTCGCGGTGCTCCGCCAGGCGATGCGCTTCCGCTGGCTGACGGTGCTCGCCGGCATCCTCTTTTTCGCCGGCTCGATCTTCCTCGCACTGCAGCTGCCGACCGAGTTCATGACCGCCGCCGACCGCGGCCGCTCGATCGTCTCGGTCGAGCTGCAGCCCGGCTCGACGCTCGCCGAGACCGACGCGGCGGCGATGGCGGTCTCGGCGAAGCTGAAGGCGCAGCCCGAGGTCGCCTCGGTGTTCACCGCCGTCGGCGCGACCACCGAAGGCGGCGGCGGGCCGGTGCGCGTCAGTACGGCGGCCTCGGTCACCGCCGCGACGGTCACCGCCAACCTCAAGCCGCGGGCCGATCGCGATGTCAGCCAGCAGGCCTTCGAGAAGCGCTCGGCGCGGCTGTTCGACGATATTCCGGGCGCCCGCATGCAGTTCGGCGCCGACGGGCAATCGGGCGCGAAGGTCTCGATCACCCTCGTCGGCGCCGACAGCGCGCTCCTCGAGACGACGGCCTCGCAGCTGGCGACCGAGATGCGCGGCATCGAGGGGATCAGCAACCCGATCTCCTCGGCCGCTGCCGCCAAGCCGGAACTGGTGATCACCCCGGACAAGCAGCGCATGGCGAGCGCCGGCGTCACGTCGAGCCAGATCGCGACGCTCGTCAACGTCGCCACCATCGGCGACGCCGACCGGTCGTTGGCGAAATACAATCTCGGCGACCGGCAGATCTATGTCATCCCGACGCTGTCGGACGCGGCGCGCGGCGATCTCGCCCGTCTGAAATCGCTGATGGTCAAGGGCACGGCGGCGACCGTTCCGCTCGATGCGGTGGCGACCTTCTCTTTCGGCGCCGGGCCGACCAGCATCTCGCATGTCGACGGCGACCGGACGATCGCCGTCGAGGCCGAGCTCACCGGGCTGACGCTTGGCGAGGCGCGCGCGGCAGTGGCGGCGCTGCCGGTGATGCAGAACCTGCCGGCCGGTATTTCCGAGCGGGCCGAGGGCGATGCCAAGCGAATGGCCGAGCTGTTTTCCGGCTTCGTCATGGCGATCGCCGTCGGCATTCTCCTGATGTTCGCAACGCTGGTGCTCCTGTTCAATTCCTTCGTCCAGCCGATCACCATCCTCACCGCTTTGCCGCTCTCGATCGGCGGCGCCTTCGGCTTCCTCTACCTCACGGGGTCGACGGTGGCGGTCTCGGTGCTGATCGGCGTGCTGCTGCTGATGGGCATCGCCGCGAAGAACTCGATCCTGCTGGTCGAATACGCCATCATCGCCCGGCGCGGCGGCATGGCGCGGACGCAGGCGCTGGTCGAGGCGGCGACCAAGCGAGCGCGGCCGATCGTGATGACCTCGATCGCCATGGCCGCCGGCATGGCTCCGATCGCACTCGGCATCGGCGCCGACGCCGAAAGCCGCGCGCCGATGGCGATCGCGGTGATCGGCGGCCTCCTGTCCTCGACGGTGCTCAGCCTCGTCTACGTGCCGGTGGTCTACACGGTGATGGACGATTTCGAGCGCGTCCTCGGCCGACTCCTGTCGAAGCTGCTGCCGACGCCGGCGAAGGTGCAGCCGGCGGAGTAGCAGGGCCGGCGGCCGCGGTAGAAAGACGCGACGCAAGCGGTGGGACAGGCCGCCCGGCAGCCTGACGAAAGCGTCAAAGGAATGTCAGCCGAACGGTGCGCGCGGCGCCTTTCCAGCCGTTGCGCAACGGCGCCGGCGTTCTCATCTCTTGCTCATCGGCACGCCAACGTGCCGCCCGATCAACGGTAGTGGGAGCGACAGACGATGGACAACAACGACCGCCAGGCGATCCAGGGCCTCTTTTCCAAGCTCGGCGACGTCGAGCGCCAGGCCGGCCCGCGCGATGCCGAGGCCGAGCGTTTCATCGCCGACAGCCTGAACCAGCAGCCGGGCGCGCCCTACTACATGGCGCAGACCATCGTCATGCAGGACATGGCGCTCGCCAACCAGCAGAAGCGCATCGAGGAACTCGAGCGGGCGGCGCAGTCGGCAAGCCAGGCTTCGCAGGCCTCTTCCGCCCCGCAGTCCTCGGCCTTCACGCCGGCCGCCCCGGCGGCACAGGCGGCCGCAGCCCCCGAAAGCGGCGGCATGCTCTCGCGCATCTTCGGCGGCGGCGCCTCGCGCTCGGTCCCGTCGGTCGGCGGTGCCCGCCCGGGTGAAGCCCGTCCCGGCGGCGCCTGGGGCAATGCCGGCGGCCAGCAGGGCGACCCCCAGACCACGCCCGCCGGCTACGCCCCGCAGGGACGCGGCTTCGGGGGCGGCATGGGCGGTGGCATGGGCGGCGGCGGCTTCCTGGCCGGCGCGGCGCAGACCGCCATGGGCGTCGCCGGCGGCGTCCTCCTCGGCAATGCCATCGGCAACATGTTCGGCGGGCATGAGGCGAAGGCCGCCGAGCCGGCGGCCGATGCGACACCCGCGGCCGCCGACACCGCTGACGCCGACAAGGCCGACACCAACACGGCTGACAGCAACACCGCGGATACGGGCCAGGACGCCGGCAACGAGCCGGAGGTACAGAACGCCTCGGACGATGGCGGCTGGTTTGGCGGCGACGATGGCGGCAGCTTCGACGATGGCGGCTTCGACGACATCTGACCGGCATTGCCAGACCGGGGCCGTCCGCCGTAAGCCGTGGCGCACCGCCGCGCCCGCCGGGCGGCCCCGTCTGGAGACTTCGCCATGGATCTCGGTCTGATCGGTCGCAACGCCATCGTCTGCGCGTCGAGCCGCGGTCTCGGGCGCGCCTGCGCCATGGAACTGGCGCGGGCCGGCTGCCGCGTGGTGGTGAACGGCCGCGACGCGGCAGTGCTCGCGGAAACCGCCGAGGCGATCCGCTCCGAGACCGGCGCCGAGGTGGTCGCCGTGGTCGCCGACGTCAGCACGCGGGAGGGCCAGGACGCGCTGCTCGCCGCCCTCCCGCACGTCGACATCCTCGTCAACAACAATGGCGGTCCGCCGCTGCGCGACTTTCGCGAGATCGACCGCGACGCGATGCTCGCGGGCGTCACCGCCAACATGGTGGCGCCGATCGAGCTCGTGCAACGGGTGATCGACGGCATGGTCGAACGCAAATTCGGGCGGATCGTCAACATCACCTCCGCCTCGGTGAAGATGCCGCTCGCCGGCCTCGACCTTTCCAGCGGCGCCCGCATCGGCCTCACCGGCTTCCTCGCCGGCGTCGCCCGCACCGTGGCGCACGCCAACGTCACCATCAATTCGCTGCTGCCGGGCTCCTTCGACACGCGGCGGCTGCAGTCCGGCCAGCAGGCGGCGGCCGAGCGGACAGGTGTTAACATCGAGGTGATCCGCGACGAGTGGCGGTCGGAGATTCCGGCCAAACGCTTCGGCGACGCTGCCGAGTTCGGCACGGCCTGCGCGTTCCTCTGCTCGGCGCAGGCCGGGTACATTACCGGCCAGGCGCTGCTAATCGACGGCGGGGCCTATCCGGGGGTGCTGTAGGGAAGCGGCCTCGGAAAACCTCTGCGAAGAGCGACGTCGGACCGAACCGCCGCGACGACGACGCGCCTTCTTCGCCCCTCCGGGGAGAAGTGCCCGGCAGGGCGATGAGGGGGCGCCACCGCGGATCGCCTCAAGCGCCGCCCCGCCGCTGCGCGGCGGCCCCTCACCCGCCTCGCTGCGCTCGGCACCCTCTCCCCGTCGGGGCGAGGAAGGGCGCCATGTTCGGCAATGGAGCGCTGTTCGATCGGTTGTCCCGGGAGCGACCCGCCGCGTCGAAACACCGGCAACCCATCAGAACTTTCGTCATCCCGGTCTTGAACCGGGATCCATGCCAAGCCGTCGAACAAGCGGAGTAACGGTCGACATTCCCGAGTGTTCTGAACCGGAGGGCTATTGACGCGGAGAGGAATGGATCCCGGATCAAGTCCGGGATGACGAAGCTTTGGCTGTTGCGGCCTGTCCTTTGAGGTCGCCAGGCTTAACGCCGGGACGATGAGATTTCAGGTGTCGCGGCAGCTTTTTCGGGGCCTCTAGAGCAAGAGGGATGACGACGCGGTGGGAGCCGCGCCTTCTTTTGCAACCTTCCTACTCCGCTGCCTCCGCCACCGGCACGTAATTGAGGATCGGCCCGAGCCAGCGTTCCACCTCCGCCAACGGCATCTTCTTCCGGGCGGCGTAATCCTCGACCTGGTCCCGCTCGACCTTGGCGACGCCAAAGTAATGCGACTCGGGGTGGGAGAGGTAGAGGCCGGCGACGGAGGAGCCGGGCCACATGGCGTAGCTCTCAGTCAGCGTCACACCGATCGCCGCCTCGGCGTCGAGGAGGCCGAAGAGCGTGCGCTTTTCGGTGTGGTCGGGCTGGGCGGGATAGCCGGGCGCCGGGCGGATGCCGCGATAGGGCTCGCCGGCGAGCTCGTCGGGCTTGAACGTCTCGTCGGCGCCATAGCCCCAGAACTCGCGCCGGACTTTTTCGTGCATGGCTTCCGCGAAGGCCTCGGCGAAGCGGTCGGCGAGCGCCTTGACGAGGATCGCGGCGTAGTCGTCGTTGTTGCGGGCGAAGCGCTTGGAGATTTCCTCCTCCTCGATGCCCGCGGTGACGACGAAGCCGCCGACATAGTCCGCAGGGCCCGAACCCACAGGCGCGACGAAGTCGGAGAGCGCCATGTTGGGGCGGCCGTCGCGCTTGGAGAGCTGCTGGCGGAGGGTGTAGAAGGTCGCCTTCTCCGCCTCGCGCGTCTCGTCGGTGAACAGGCGGATGTCGTCGCCGACCGCACCCGCCGGCCAGAAGCCCACCACGGCCTTGGGGTGGAACCACTTCTCCGCGATGATCTGCTTCAGCATGGCCTGCGCATCGGCAAAGAGGGCCCGCGCGGCCTCGCCTTGCTTCTCGTCCTCGAGGATCGCGGGATAGCGGCCCTTCAGCTCCCAGGTCTGGAAAAAGGGCGTCCAGTCGATGTAGTCGGCAAGGCCCGCGAGGTCGTATTCCTCGAAGACGCGGGTGCCGAGGAAGCTGGGCTTGGGCGGAGCATAGGCCGCCCAGTCGAGCTGCATGGCGTTCTCGCGGGCACGCTCCAGCGGCAGGCGCTTCTTCTCGGATTCGCTGCGGGCGTGGTTCGCCGCGACCTTCACGTATTCGTCGCGGATGCCGGAGATGTAGGCGTCCTTGCCCTCGGGCGAGAGGAGGTTGGAGACGACGCCGACGGCGCGGCTGGCATCGGTGACGTAGATGGTCTGGCCGGCATTGTAGCGCGGGTCGATCTTCACCGCGGTGTGGACGCGGCTGGTCGTCGCCCCGCCGATGAGGAGCGGGATGTTGAAACCCTCGCGCTCCATTTCGGCGGCGACATGCACCATCTCGTCGAGCGAGGGCGTGATCAGGCCGGAGAGGCCGATGACGTCGACATTGTGCTTCTTCGCCTCCTCGAGGATGCGCGTCGCCGGCACCATGACGCCGAGGTCGATAATCTCGTAATTGTTGCAGGCCAGCACGACGCCGACGATGTTCTTGCCGATGTCGTGCACGTCGCCCTTGACGGTTGCCATCAGCACCTTGCCCGCGGCCTGGCGCTCGGCGCCGCCATTGGTGAGCTTTTCCGCCTCCATGTAGGGGAGCAGGATCGCCACCGCCTGCTTCATCACGCGGGCCGACTTCACCACCTGCGGCAGGAACATCTTGCCGGCGCCGAAGAGGTCGCCGACGACGTTCATGCCGGCCATCAGCGGACCCTCGATGACGTGCAGCGGGCGGGCAACGCCAAGCCGCGCCTCCTCGGTGTCGACGTCGATGTATTCGGTGATGCCATTGACGAGGGCGTGCGCCAGACGCTTGTCGACCGGCCATTCGCGCCAGGCGAGATCCTGAACGCGGGCCTCCTTGCCGGCGGTGCCGCGGTATTTCTCGGCCTGCTCCAGGAGGCGGTCGGTGGCGTTGCCCTCGCCCTTCGGCGTGCGGTTGAGGACGACGTCCTCGCAGGCCTCGCGCAGCTCGGCGTCGATGGTCTCGTAGACCGCGAGCTGGCCGGCATTGACGATGCCCATGTCCATGCCAGCCTGGATGGCGTGGTAGAGGAAGACCGCGTGCATCGCCTCGCGCACCGGCTCGTTGCCGCGGAACGAGAAGGAGAGGTTGGAGATGCCGCCGGAAATGTGGACGTGCGGCAGCGTCTCGGTGATCCGCCGGGTCGCGCCGATGAAGTCGACGCCGTAATTATTGTGCTCCTCGATGCCGGTGGCCACCGCAAAGACGTTGGGATCGAAGATGATATCTTCCGGCGGGAAGCCGATCTCCTCGGTCAGGAGCTTGTAGGCGCGGGTGCAGATCTCGACCTTGCGTTCCTCGGTATCGGCCTGCCCCTCCTCGTCGAAGGCCATGACGACGACGGCGGCGCCATAGGCGCGCACCAGCCGCGCCTGGTGCAGGAAGGCCGCCTCGCCCTCCTTCATCGAGATCGAATTGACCAGCGGCTTGCCCTGGACGCATTTCAGCCCGGCCTCGATGATCGACCATTTGGAACTGTCGATCATCACGGGGACGCGGGCGATGTCGGGCTCGGCGGCGACGAGGTTCAGGAACTCGACCATCGCGCGTTCCGAGTCGATCAGGCCCTCGTCCATGTTGATGTCGATGATCTGGGCGCCGTTCTCGACCTGGTCGCGCGCGACGACGAGGGCGGCGTTGAAGTCGCCGGCGGTGATCAGCTTGCGGAATTTCGCCGAGCCGGTGACGTTGGTCCGCTCGCCGACGTTGACGAAGGGAATGTCCGAGCTCAGCGTGAACGGCTCGAGGCCGGACAGGCGCATGACCGGGACGTGCTCGGGCACCGCCCGCGGCGGCTTGCCGGCGACGGCCGCGGCGATGGCGCGGATGTGGTCAGGCGTCGAGCCGCAGCAGCCGCCGACGATATTGAGAAGCCCCTCGTCGGCAAAACCGGCGATCTGCGCGGCCATCTCCTCCGGGCTCTCGTCGTACTGGCCGAACTCGTTGGGCAGACCGGCATTCGGATAGGCGCAGACCAGCGTGTCGGCGACGCCGGAGATCTCGGCGAGGTGCTCGCGCATGGCGGCGGCACCCAGAGCGCAGTTGAGGCCGACGGTGAACGGCCGGGCATGGCGCACCGAGTGCCAGAATGCCGTCGGCGTCTGGCCGGACAGGGTACGACCGGACAAGTCCGTGATGGTGCCGGAGATCATCACCGGCAGGTCGACGCCCTTTTCGAGGAAAATCTCGTTGCAGGCGAAGATCGCAGCCTTCGCGTTCAGCGTGTCGAAGATCGTCTCGATCAGGATGAGGTCGGCGCCGCCGTCGATGAGGCCGCGCAGCTGCTCGCCATAGGCGAGGCGCAGCTCGTCGAAGGAAGTGGCGCGGAAACCGGGATTGTTGACGTCGGGCGAGATCGAGGCGGTGCGGTTGGTCGGCCCGAGCGCGCCGGCGACGAAGCGTCGCTTGCCGTCCTCCTGCTCGGCGCGGAGGCAGGCGCGCCGAACGAGGCGCGCGCCGTCGCGGTTGAGCTCATAGACCTGGTCCTCCATGCCGTAATCGGCCTGGGCGATCGAGGTGGAGGAGAAGGTGTTGGTCTCGATGATATCCGCGCCGGCAATGGCGTAGGCGTAGTGGATCGCCTCGATCGCCTTCGGCTGGGTCAGGATCAGGAGGTCGTTATTGCCCTGCAGGTGGCAAGCGCAGCCCTCGAAGCGATCGCCGCGGAAATGGCTCTCCTCGTAGCCGAGCCCTTGGATCTGCGTGCCCATGGCCCCGTCGAGGATCAGGATGCGCTCCGACGCCGCCTTCATCAGCGCGGTCCGGGCGTCGTCGCGCGGCGCTTGGGCAGCGTCGAACAGATGATCGGTGATGTCGGTCATGGGTCACCTCGGCGCAATGCCACTTCATATAAACATATCCTTATATCACTATAAGGCCTATGGCGAGCCGTCTCGACGACGCTATCTCGCTGGCAACATTACGTCGGCGCGGCCGGGGGGAAAAGAGCGGGTGCTGGAACGGGACTTCTTCGATCGGCCGGCGGCCGTGGTGGCGGCTGACCTCATCGGCTGCACTCTGACGGTGGACGGGGCCGGCGGCGTGATCGTCGAGACCGAGGCCTATGACGGCACCGACCCTGCCTCGCACAGCGTCAACGGCATGACGCCCCGCAACGCCGCGATGTTCGGACCGCCGGGCCACGCCTATGTCTACCGCTCCTACGGCATTCATTGGTGCCTCAACTTAGTGTGCGAGCCGGAAGGCGACGGCGCGGCAGTGCTGATCCGGGCGCTCGAGCCGACCGCCGGGATCGACGCGATGCGCGCGCGACGGCGCATGGAAGACGTGCGCAAGCTCTGCGCCGGTCCTGGGCGGCTGTGCCAAGCGCTGGCGGTCGACCGCGGGCACGACGGGATGGCGCTCGATGCGCCGCCTTTTGACATATCACCCGCAATCTCGCCGCCGCTTGTCATAAGCGGTGTCCGTATTGGTATCACGCGTGGCGTCGATAGGGCTTGGCGCTTTGGAGGCTCTGGATCACGCTTCCTTAGCCGGCCGATGCCGAGCAGCATTTGAAGCGCTAGCAGCGTGCGGACCACAACCACCGATTAATATACGCTTCCGCACTGAATAATGTTTTCACCAGTTGGTTGCCCGCCGACGCACCATGAGCCGAGATCGACGACATAAGCGTCAGGCCGGTGCATTCTGGAACGAACGTCCTGAAGGTTTCCACCAGCCTCTTGGCGCGTGCCGAACGGAATAACCGTCCTGTAGGAATTCAGCCGTTGGTAAAGCTTCGCTTGCGGATATCCGGCCGAAAGCGCGCGCCTCAGTTCAATGCTGGCCGCCGATTCCGCTGAATTGCCGCCAGCGACGATGCCCCATTGCGACAAACCGGCTTCATTCCCGATAAGCGCCGTATTGGCGGTGAATGTGTTTTCGGCGGCCGCCACAGCTTGGTTGGCCGCGTCGATCGCTGCTGCGTTATCTTCGACAAGTTTTCGGTCAGCTTGAACGGCGGTAGCACTCTGGTGGATGGTAGACGTTGTCGCCTCCCCGCTGAGGGTCGACATCGAGGGCGAGATCGATAGCGCCTTGCTGGATTCTTTCAGTTGGGCCGACAAATCAATGACATTACTTTTAAGATTTGCAACAGTAGCGTCATTAATTGCCAGTTGCTTCTTCCACTTGAATCCCCAGACGTCTCCCTCCACCAATCCCATTCTATCTAAAGCATTCCCGATCGATGCGGGGTATAACAATAGAAAGGCAATTAACGCAAATACTACAACACGCTGAAGCAATTCAAAGACTGCTATCGCAATGTCTAAAGCGCTCTTCATGCCATAAACTCCGCCAGTCCAGAACTAGACAAATCGTACGCGGACTGATTTTCAGCACAAGATCTTTATAGGATTTCTATTATTAGGTAGCAACGAGCTTACGTTGCAAGCTCGACAAGCCGCACTCAATACACCGGCCGTTGCGCGACAAGAGAATGCGTTCAGCGCATGTCGCATGACGTTTTGACTGGACGCAGTCGCGCTTTTTCAGCCCCCGATTCCAAATATTGGGCGACGCCAAAAAATAGGCAGGAAATAGTTCCGGGAGGTTTTGCGGAGCCGCGGGCGGCAGTGCTAGGATCGCTTGATCGAAGCGTTGGAAAGCCCTGTCCCATGAAGCCGCTGCCGAATTCCATCTATGCCCGCGACGTCGAATACGTGCTGCATGCCGCCACCAATGCACGCAAGCACGAGGAGATCGGGCCGATTGTCATCGACCGCGGCGAGGGCATCCATGTCTTCGACGACCAGGGCAACAAGTATATCGAGGCGATGGCGGGCCTCTGGAGCGTCGGCGTCGGCTTCGGCGAGAAGCGGCTGGCGGATGCTGCCTACAAGCAGCTGCAGAAGCTGCCCTACTATCACTCGTTCAGCCACAAATCGAACGAGCCGGCGATCAACCTCGCCGAGCGCCTGGTGAAGATGAGCCCGGAGAAGCTCACCAAGGTGTTCTTTACGAATTCCGGCTCGGAAGCCAACGATACCGTCGTCAAGCTGGTCTGGTACTACAACAATGCCCGCGGCAGGCCGGAGAAGAAGACCTTCATCTCCCGCGTCAACGCCTATCACGGCATCACCATGGCGTCGGCCTCGCTGACCGGCCTGCCGACCAACCACCGCGACTTCGACCTGCCGATCATTCCGGTCAAGCACGTCACCTGCCCGCATTTCTACCGCTACGGCCTTGCCGGCGAGACCGAGGCCGAGTTCACCGATCGCCTCGCGGCAGAACTCGAGCAGACGATCCTCGACGCCGGCCCGGAGACCATCGCCGCCTTCATCGGCGAGCCTTTGATGGGAGCGGGCGGCGTGCTGCCGCCGCCGGAAGGCTACTGGGCGAAGGTTCAGGAGATCTGCCGCAAGTACGACGTCCTCATCGTCGCCGACGAGGTAATCAACGGTTTCGGCCGCCTCGGCACCATGTTCGCCTGCGAGTATTACGGCATCGAGCCGGACATGCTGGTCGTGTCGAAGCAGATCACATCGTCCTACCAGCCGCTCGCCGCGGTCCTTTTATCGGACGAGATCTACCAGGGCATCGCCGACAACACCGCCAAGATCGGCACGCTCGGCCACGGCTACACCGCCGGCGCGCACCCGGTGGCGACGGCGGTCGGCCTCGAGAACCTCGACATTATCGAGGAGAAGGGTCTTGTCGCCAACGCCAAAGCGATGGGCGAAATCCTGCAGTCGGAGCTGCGCCGGCGTTTCACCGACCACCCGCTGGTCGGCGAGGTCCGCGGCGTCGGCCTGATCGCGGCGCTGGAGCTGGTCGCCGACAAGGCGAACAAGACCCGCTTCGACCCGGTCGGCAAGGCCGGCGGCTTCGTCTTCCAGAAGGCGCACGAGCACGGCCTGATCATCCGCGCCATCGGCGACCAGATCGCCTTCTGCCCGCCGCTGATCATCACCGAGGCGGAGATCATGGACATGCTCGACCGGTTCGCCCTGACGCTGCAGGATACGGTAACGTTTCTGCGGGGCTGACGGCCACGATCCCGACGCAAGGCGACGGTAGTCCGGCGCCATCGGCCCGCACTGCGGGCCATCGGTTCGCGCTGCGGGCCATAGAGACCGGGTGCGCCTGGAGACAAGGACCTTTCGATGCAGGTGCGTGCCTGTCAGCTCGGCGCCGACATGGGCGATCCCGTCGCCCGGCTGGCTGCCATCCGGTGGATGATCATCGATGCCGCGTCGGATGGCGCCGACGTCATCGTCCTGCCCGAGCTCGCCTTGACCGGCTACGGCGCCGGCGACCCGATCCGCGACGCCGCCGAGACGATCGACGGCGAGACGGTCCGCGAGCTCAGCAAACTCGCCGATGCGAACGGCATCACGGTGGTGACCGGCATCGCGCTCCGCGAAGGCGAGGGCGTGATCAACGCCGCGGTGATCGTCCGCCCGCGGCTGCCGCCGCTCGTCTACGCCAAGCAGCACCTCTTCGGACCCTACGAGAAAACGCTCTTCGTCGCCGGCAACCGGTCCTGCGAGGTGTTCGAGGTCGGCGGCCTGAAGGCGGCCGCGCTCGTCTGCTTCGACGTCGAGTTTCCCGAGCGGGTGCGCGAACTCGCCCAGGCCGGCGCGCAGGTGATCTTCGTGCCGACCGCCCTCCCCGCCGGCGGGTCGGGGCGGATGGTCGCGGAATACGTCGTGCCGACGCGGGCGTTCGAAAGCCAGGTCTTCATCGTCTACATCAACCATGTCGGACATGACGGCCGCTTCGTCTACCAGGGCCTCTCCTGCATCGCCGCCCCCGATGGCAGCCGCATCGTGGTGGCGCCCGACGACAAGCCGCAGCTGTTGAGCGCAACGCTCGATCCAGAGGACTTCGCCCAGAGCATCGCCGACAATCCCTACCTTGCCGAACTCGCGCTGCACCGCCGCCCCTGAAATGTCCGGAGAGAGTTGCCGGGCCCCTGAGCCCAACAGGGGCAGGACCGGTCGACAGGATGAGAACATGAGAGAGATTTCCGGCGTGTTGTTCGACAAGGACGGCACGCTTCTCGACTTCGAGGCGACCTGGGGACCGGCGACGGCAGCGGTGCTCGGTGAACTCGCCGGCGGCGACGCCGCGTGCCTTGCCGACATGGCGGCGGCGGCCGGCTTCCTGCCGGCAACGCAGCGCTTCACCGCGACCTCGCCGATCATCGCGGGCGCAACGAGCGACTTCGCACCGCAATGGGCCGCAAGGCTGGGACTCGCGCATGACGATGCCTTCGATGACCGCGTGAACACGCTCTACCGCGCTGCGAGCCTTGCCTCGCTGACCGGCTATGACGACAACGCCGAAGCGCTTGCCGCCCTCCAGCAGCGCGGCATCGCCATCGGCCTTGCCACCAATGACTCCGAGCAGAACGCCCGCGCGCATCTTTCCGCGCTGGGGATCGAGCAATGGTTCGGCTTCGTGGCAGGCTATGATTCAGGCCATGGCGCCAAGCCCGGCCCCGGCATGGTGACGGCCTTCGCCCGGCATGTTGGCGTCGCGCCGTCGGCGATCGCCCTGGTCGGCGACTCCACCCACGACATCGATGCCGCCCGGGCCGCCGGCGCGCTCGCCATCGGCATCGCGCGCACCGAGGCGGCTGCAGAGGCCCTCGGCACGCATGCCGATCACCGCGTGGACGATCTCAGCGCCTTGCTGGCTCTCCTCGGCACGCCGTCTGAGGACTGATCTTGGGATGCCTATGCCCGGCCAGGTGTCCTGCGGGCATCACGGCTGCGGCGAAGAGTTTGCTTTTCAGCTGCGCCCGGCCCATGTGGAGGGCTCCCGACCGCACGACGGCCGCGGAAATTCCCACAGAAACCGGTTCCGTTTGCCTCTTCGCTCTTCCCTCGTAGCGCTCGGCCTGTCGGCAGCCTTGCTATTGGCGATCAGTGCCGACGCGTCCCATGCCGGCGAGCGCGTCACGTTCGAGGATACCGGCATCGCCCGCGGCACCATCGTCATCCACACCACCGAACGCCGGCTGTTCTTGCTGCTGGGATCCGGCAAGGCGATGGCCTATCCGGTCGGCGTCGGACGGGCGGACCGGCAGTGGACGGGCCTGTCGTCGATCACCGGCAAGTATGTCCGTCCCAACTGGGCGCCGCCGGCCGCGGTGAAGCGCGACAGCCCGAACCTTCCCGACGTGATCCCCGGCGGCGCGCCGAACAATCCGCTCGGCGTTGCCGCACTGACGCTCGCCGGCGGCGAATACGCCATTCATGGTACGAACAGACCGAACTCGGTTGGCGGATTTGTTTCCTACGGCTGCATCCGCATGACAAACGAGGACGTTATCGACCTCTATGACCGCGTCCGCGTCGGCACGCCGGTGATGGTCCAGCGCTAGGGCGCTTGGCGGCGCGCCCGGATCAGAGTTCCAGGCTGCCCTCGGACGAGCGGTCGTAGAGGATCACGGTCAGCAGCGAGGGATGGACCTCCAGCGTCTCGCCATAGCTGATGAAGCCGAGCCGGCGGAACTTGTTCATGAAGAAGCTGACCCGCGAGCGGGTCGTGCCGATCATCTCGGCAAGCGTCTCCTGGCTGACCTTGGCGACCACCGCCGAGGAGTTGCCGTCAATGCCGAAGTTCGCCAGCATCATCAACGTGCGGGCCAGTCGCTTCTCGCTGGAATTGAACATCTGGTCGATCAGGCTCTCCTCCACCCGGATCGTCCGGCGCAGGAGATAGGCAACGAAGAACTCGGAAAACACCGGCTCGGTCTGAAGCAGGCGGGCGAACACGGCACGGTCAATCCGGATGAGATCGCAGTCGGTCATGCCAGCAGCGGTCGCCATCCGGTTGGGCTGACCCGCAAGACACCCCTCACCGCAAAACTCCCCGACGTTCAAGATAGCAACGACGGCATCCTTGCCTTGCTGCGAAACGACGGACAGCTTTACCTGTCCGCGCGAGATGAAAAAGATCGTGTCGGCGACCTCGCCCTGCACGAAAATTCTCTCGTTCTTTAAAAATTTTGCTGGATTCTTAGCCAGACCGGCTTGGACTAGAAAATTCTTCACATCAAAATCGTCCGGCAAAATATCTTGCACGTTACGACCTCCCGAAAATGTTAACCTAGACTCTCGGAAAATTATTTCGAGTGAGCAATTTTGCTCAGACGAATCTAAAAGGAAATCTAAAAAAGACAGGAATTACTACGTCTTGGAGCAGGGCATGCGCAGAAATTCAGTAAAAAAACTTGGTATGGCAGGATTGGTTCCACTTGCCGTGGCGGCAGGTTTTTCGAGTGTCGCGCAGGCGGAAGATCTGACGAGCTTTGCCATTCTCGCCGGATCAACGGTGACGAACACCGGTCCGAGCGTCATCACCGGCAATATCGGCCTCAGCCCCGGCACCGCCGTCACCGGCTTCTTCTCGCCGGGCATCGTCACCGCGCCCTACAGCATCTTCATCAATGACGGCGTCGCGGTGCAGGCGCAGATCGATCTTGTCGCCCAGTACACCGATCTCGCCAACCGGCCGGCGACCCGCAACCTGACCGGCCGCGACCTCGCCGGCCTGGTTCTGGCACCCGGTGTCTATTCCTACGACACCTCCGCCCAGCTGACCGGCACGCTGACGCTCGACGCCCAGAACAATCCCAATGCGGTCTTCGTGGTGAACATCGGCAGCACGCTGACCACCGGCAGCGCCTCGCGCGTCGCGCTGATCAATGGCGCGCAAGGCGCCAACGTCTTCTTCGTCGTCGGCAGCTCGGCAACGCTTGGCACCGGTTCGGTCCTGTCCGGCCAGGTCCTTGCGCTGACCAGCATCGCGCTGAACACCAGCGCCAGCATCAACTGCGGCGCGGCGCTCGCCCGCAACGGCGCCGTGACGCTCGACACCAACACGATCTCGGTCTGCACCGCGACGACGGCGCCGATCGCGCCGATCGTGTCGCCGACGACGCCCGTCGTGACCGTCCCGGCGGGAACGCCCGTCACCACCACCCCCGACGGCACGCCAGTGGTCACCTTGCCCGACGGCACCCCCGTCACCGTTCCCGCGGGCACACCCATCGTCACCGCGCCGGATGGCACACCGGTCGTCAGCACGCCGGTGGTCGTACCCACACCCGTTGTCGTGACACGGCGCGCAACGCGCAACGAACTCGCCGTCGCCCGCGGCATCGACAATGCGGTCCGCCGCGGCGGCCGACTGCCGCTGGTGTTCGCGCTCCTGACACCCAACCAGCTGCTGGACGTGTTGGGCCAGCTGACCGGCGAGATCGGCACCTCCGTTGCACCCGCCGGCCGGGAGGCGATGAACTCGTTCCTGACCCAGATCTTCGACCGCATCAACGGCGACCGTGGCCCGTTCGGCGATCGCCCGGGTGCGCCCGGCGGCCCTCGCGGCCCTGGCCCCGACGGTGGAAACGCGCCGCCGGAGGACGATGGCCTCATCCCGGCCAACGAGCGCTTCAACAGCCAGCAGCCGACCGGACCGTCGCCGACGATCCGCGCGCTCGGCTACGGTCCTGGCGACGCCGCGCCGCTCGGCGCTATGGCGACGCTGCAGTCGCGCGAGCCGCTGCTGCCGCTGACACGGCCAGATCCCCGGCTCTGGAGCGCGTGGATTTCCGGCTATGGCGGCACGACGTCGACCGACGGCGACAACCGCATCGGCAGCCATGACCGCGACATCAACACGGCGGGCTTCGCCGGCGGTATCGATTACCTCATTGATCCCGACACGCTGGTCGGCTTCTCGATCGGCGGCTCGAACAGCCAGTTCGATCTTTCCGGCGGGAACGGCTATGGCAGCATCGATACGGTGAGTGCCGCGCTCTACGGCCGCAGGAACTTCGATGCGGCCTACGTGTCGGCGGCTCTGGCGGCCAGCTACAACGACGTCTCGACCGAGCGGAGCGTCATCATCGGCGCCATCGACCGGTACAGCGCGGACTTCTCCGCCTATGACGTCGCCGCGCAGATCGAGGCGGGCTACCGGTTCGACGTGCCGGACTTGATCGCCTTGCCCGGCTCGGGCTGGGTCACGCCTTACGCCTCGCTGCAGGTGCAGACCTTCTTCACGCCCTCCTACGGCGAGAAGACGTCGGCCAGCGGCGCGCTGTTCGCGCTCGACACCTCCTCCGACCAGACGACGTCCACCCGCACCGAACTCGGCGCGCGCTTCGGCCGGAGCATCGTGCTCGACGACACCGCGATGCTGGCGCTTCGGGGCCGGCTGGCCTGGGCGCACGACGAAGGCGAGGACGCTGAATCCGATGTCAGCTTCCGGGCGCTGCCAGGCTCGAAGTTCCGCGTCGAGGGCGCTGACGACAGTGGCGATGCGCTGCTCGCCTCAGCCGGGGCAGAGGTCCGCTTCACCAACGGCTTTGCCGTTGCGGGCTTCGTCGACAGCAAGCTGTCGGGAGACAGCCAGAGCTATTCCGGAACGGGACGGCTTAGCTACAGCTGGTAAATCGCCGGCAGCGAACCTTACACCGTCGGCGGCGAAGGCTGCCGGCGGCCTTCCGGCCCCATCAATCGGCGGCCATGGCAGGAGCCCGCCGGGAATCGGCGTGCTCGCGCCAGATCAGCACGAGGCTGGAGGCGACGATGACCAGCGCGCCCGCCACCACCTGCAGCGTCGGCACGTCGGCCCAGACGAGATAGCCGTAGAGGAAGGCCCAGACGAGGCCGGTATACTCGACCGGGGCCACCGCCGAGGCCGGCGCGAACCGGAAACCCTCGTACAGGAAATACTGGCCGAGCCCGCCGGCGAGCCCGAGCCCTGCCAGCATGGCGAGATCCGCTGCGCCCGGCGTGACCCAGACGAAGGGCAGCATGGCGAGGGTCGCGAGGACGAACAGGATGTTGCTGACGACCATCTGGTTGGTGGTCGACTCGGTGCGGCTGATCATCCGCACCAGGATGACGCTGAGCGCCCAGCAGCAAGCGGCGAACAGCGCTGACAGCGCGGGGTAGAGCACGAGATCGCCGCCCGGATCGGCCGCTAGGACCACGCCACCGAAACCGGCGATGACGCAGACCCAGCGGACCAGCGTCACCTTTTCCTTGAGGATCAGCACCGAGAGCACCACGACGACGATCGGCGCGGCGAAGTAGATCGTGGTGAGCTGGGCAAGACCGAGATCGCGGGCGGCGGAATAGAAGCACAGCCAGGCGACCAGCATCAGCCCGGCCCGGACCGCGAGGGCGCGCTTGTTGGGGCTGTGGGCGACGGCGCGGAGACCGGACCGGCCGCCGATGGCGAGCGCCATGGCGATGATGATGAGGCTGCGGAAGAACAGCACCTGCGGCACGGCATAGGTGGTGACGAGGAGCTTCACCAGCACGTCCTGCACCGAGAACAGGCTGTAGCCGAGGGCGCAGTAGCCAATCCCGCCGAGACGGCGGGCGGGGTCGTCTTGTATGGCGGCGGTCAAGCAAGGCTCCCTGCACCCTTCGGCGGGGGAGCCGGGCATGTCCGACCCCTTGCGTCCGATTCGGCGGGCCTCACGACCAGCGTTCAGAGAGATGCCATTCCGATACCGGCAGGAGAAGGGGTCTTCTCGCCGCGGTTGAGGCGGGCGCATGAAAAAGGCCGCCGTCATCCTCTGATGACGGCGGCCCGCGGGTCGTTGCGGCGGCTTTACCGGCCGGCGATGATGCTGGCGATGACGCCGCTGGTGATGCCGACGAGGATGTAGGTGTTGTCGACCTTCACCCAGCGCTGGTTGCGGCCCGGCGCGCGCAGGCCGTAGCGCTTGTAGTCGCTGACGCGGGTGCCGCCGCGCTGGTAACGGCCTCCCTGCTTCATCCAGGCCGGGCGACGCGACTCGCGGACTTCCTTGCGGCTCTGACGAACCTCACGCTTGCTGTCGCGGACGTCGCGCCGGTCCTCACGCAGCTCGCGCTTGTCCTGGCGCAGTTCCTGAACCTGCTGGCGGCTCTGGGCGGAGGCCTCGACTGCGGTCAGCACCGGCGCGGCAAAGAAGGAGAGGGCAAGGGCGACGATGAGCGATTTCTTCATGGGAGGTGGTTCCTGTGGGAGCGCCGGAAAAGCCCGGCGCTGCTGTTTCGATGAGGGGACCATGGACCTCAGGAGATGAACGCGGGGTGAGGATGACATTAAGATATCGTAAGTTTTGCTGACGAGTGCGGTGGAGTCGCGCTGTGGTTGCCGGGGGCGGCTCACTGCGGGCTCGCCGATGCTGCGAAAGCGAGCCTCGCGGAGCCGGCAGGACAGTTTCAGGCAATGGTGTCGCGCGAAGGTTGTGCTTTCGAAGGGCATCCATGCGAGGGGGACCATGACCAGCAAGCCAGGCTCGACCTTGGTCGGCGTCGGCCGCAAGGGTGCGTGGGAGATTCTCGAGGCGCCGCCGCCTGCGCCGGTCCCGTCGCTGCCACGCCTGTCGAACGACGAGGTGGTCGCGATCTTCAGCCCGGACAGCCCGCCGATGTCGGCGATCAAGCTGGTCTGGGACAATCCGGAGAAGCTGGACCTCGAGAAGATGCGCCAGCGCCTGCAGGAACTGGCCCGCATCCTCCGGGCCAAGCCGCTCAACGACAGCATCGACGTGATGATCGCCGCCGTCGACGTCGCCATCGCGCAGATCGAACGCGATCCGGCCGGGCTGACGCTCGAACAGGCGCGCGCGCTGCGCACCGCTGCCGAACAGCTGCGCCATCTCATCGCCGGCGGCGCGCCTTTCGCCAACAGCAACGGTTGACGGCAGCGGCGCACAGGCGAGGAGAATTGCCCCTCGCCGGCCGTGACAGAACGGCAAGCCTTTCCTCAGCCAGGGCGGCGCGAGATGCCGACCTTGCGGATGGTGAAGTTGGACTGGATGCGCGACACGCCCGGCAGCCGCGAGAGCACGTCGGTATGGATGCGCTCGTAGTGGCCGAGGCTGCGCGCCTCGACCTTCAGCAGATAGTCCGCGGACCCGGTCATCAGGTAGCATTCGAGGATCTCGCCGCATTTGCGCACGGCCGCCTCGAACTTGCGCAGAAACTCCTCGGTCTGCCGCTCCAGCGTGATCTGGATGATGATCACGGTGGCGTCCTCGGGACCCGGCAGATCGATCAACGCGGTATAGCCGCGGATGACGCCGCTGTTTTCCAGCGCACGCAGCCGGCGCAGGCAGGTCGAGGGCGACAGGCCAACGGCCTCGGCAAGCTTCGCATTGGTCATCCGCCCATCTACGCTCAGCTGGTCGAGGATCCGGCGGTCCGCTTCGTCAACGATGGCCATGGCAGCATTCTCCAAACAGGTGGTACTAATTGCCAACCAGGCGCCAAGATTGGCAGAACCTGCGATAGTTCGGCGTGAAATGCCAGGATGGAGCCAATAGCGTAGGTGCTGGAATTCATCCAGGAGTGCGCGATGGCCGTCGACGACCAAGCTCTTGCCGAAACGGCCGGGAGCCTTGCCGGAAGCGGTGAGGATTGTCGCACCGCGGGCGGCGTTTTGCGCGTCGATGCCGATGCGGTGGCGGAGAATTTTCGGCGTCTCGAGGCCAAGGTCGGTGCGGGTCGCTGTGCCGGCGTGGTGAAGGCGGACGCCTATGGTCTCGGCATCGATGTCGTCGTGCCCGCTCTCGTCGAGGCCGGTTGCCGCGACTTCTTCGTGGCGCAGCTGAACGAGGCGCTGGCAGTGCGGCAGATCCTGCCGCTGCCGACGCGGATTTTTGTCCTCAACGGGCTGATGCCCGGGGCGGAGGAGGCTTGCGCAGCCGCCGGCATCATCCCCGTCGCCAACCATTTCGGCCAGGTCGCCGCCTGGGCCGCCCTCAGCCGGCGCACAGGCCAGCGCCTGCCGATGGCGCTGCAGCTGGACAGCGGGATGTCGCGTCTCGGCCTGTCCTTCGACGAGGTCACGCGTCTTGCCGCCGAGCCCGGCCTGCTCGCGGCGGTCGACCTGCAACTGGTGATGAGCCACCTCGCCTGCGCCGACCAGCCGGACCATGCCGCCAGCCGCGAGCAGCTGGCCGCCTTCGATGCCGCCCGGGCGCTGCTGCCGGCGGCCCCGGCCTCGCTCGCCAACTCCGCCGGCATCTTCCTCGGCGACGAATTCCACCTCGACCTCTGCCGGCCGGGCGCGGCGCTCTACGGGATCAGCACCGGCCCCGCCTCCCCGCGCCTTCGCCCGACGGTCGCGCTCTCCGGCCGGGTCGCGCAGGTCCGGGAGATCGAGGCCGGCCGCCATGTCGGCTACGGCTACGCCTTTCATGCAACGAGACCGATGCGGCTCGCGACGATCGCGGTCGGCTATGCCGATGGCTGGCCGCGGCACCTCGGCGATGTCGGCGCGGCGTTCTGGGGCGATGCGCGCCTGCCGATCGTCGGGCGGGTGTCGATGGACAGTTTCGTCGTTGACCTCGCCGCCACTGGGAACGCGCCGCCGGTGCCGGGTGACTTCGTCGAACTGATCGGCGAACATCAGAGCGCCGACGACGTGGCCGAGGCCGCCGGCACCATCGGCTACGAGATCCTCACCCGCCTCGGACACCGCTTCCACCGCATCACCGCCTGATCCTTTCCCGGAGCGCCTGCCATGCAAGTCCTGATCCTCGGTGCCGGCGTCATCGGCGTGACCTCCGCCTACGAACTCGCGAAAGCCGGGCACGAGGTCACCGTCGTCGATCGGCAACCGGCGCCGGCGCTGGAAACGAGCTTTGCCAATGCCGGCGAGATCTCGCCCGGCTACGCCTCGCCCTGGGCCGGGCCGGGCGTGCCGATGAAGGCGCTGAAATGGCTGTTCATGCGCCACGCGCCGCTGGTGCTGCGGGCCAATCCCGACCCGAAGATGTGGCTCTGGATGGCGCAGATGCTGCGCAACTGCACGGCGGAGCGCTATGCGGTGAACAAGGGGCGCATGGTGCGCGTCGCCGAATACAGCCGCGACCGGCTGATCGCGGTACGGGCCGAGACCGGCATCGCCTATGACGAGCGCACACGCGGCACGCTGCAGCTGTTCCGCACGCAGAAGCAGGTGGACGGCACCGCCGGCGACATCGCCGTGCTCCGGGACTACGGCGTGCCCTACGAGGTGCTCGACGCCGACGGCTGCATTGCCGCAGAGCCGGGCCTTGCGGGCGTGCGCTCCCTCGTTGCCGGCGGGTTGCGCCTGCCGAACGACGAGACCGGCGACTGCCACATTTTCACCCAGCGCCTCGCCGCCGAGTGCGAGCGGCTCGGCGTCACCTTCCGGTTTAACACCTCGATCGAGGCGATCGAGGCGTCCGGCGGCAGCGTGACGGGGGTGCGCACCGACAAGGGCATGATGACGGCTGACACCTACGTCCTGGCGCTCGGCAGCTATTCGCCGCTGCTGACGCGGGCGCTCGGCTTCGCGCCGCCGGTCTATCCCGTGAAGGGCTATTCGATCACCGTGCCGATCGCCGATGCCGCGACGGCGCCGGTCTCCACCATCATGGACGAGACCTTCAAGGTGGCGATCACCCGGCTCGGCGACCGGATCCGCGTCGGCGGCACGGCAGAGCTGTCGGGCTTCAACTCGGCGCTCTCGCCGGCGCGCAAGGCGACGCTGGTGCAGTCGCTGACCGACTTCTTCCCGACCGCGGGGAATGTCGAGGCTGCGACCTTCTGGACGGGCATGCGGCCGATGACGCCGGACGGCACCCCGGTGATCGGCCGCTCGCCGGTGGAGAACCTCTTCCTCAACACCGGCCACGGCACGCTCGGCTGGACCATGGCCTGCGGCTCGGCACGGGTGCTGTCGGACATCGTCTCGCAGAAGAAGCCGGACATCCAGACCGACGATCTCGACCTGTCGCGCTACGGCTGACGCGCACGGCCCCCCTCTGGCCATACGGGACGACGGACAGATCGCTCTCGTCGCCTTGGCGGCAACGCTCCTTTAGCGCGAGATCTGACGTGACCTGCCGTGCGATGCACAGCGCAAATATGCAAGTCAAAAGAGGCCAATTGCTGCGCGGCAACTTTCATTAGCAGATTATTCAAATTTGATCGTTAGCTTCCTACGTGAAGCAGCGCAACGACCGGAGACCCCGGCGGCGCAGGCATGAAGCCGATGTTTCAGACGGTTCGCCGTCATGTCCCACGTATCTCCTTACGGGACTAAACCTATGACCTCGATCAATTTTAACGTTGCCGCCACCACCGCTCTCCGTACCCTGCAGCAGACCAACAGCGCCCTCGAGACGTCGCAGAACCGCGTCGCCACAGGCCTGAAAATCGGCGAAGCCAAGGACAGCGCAGCCTACTGGTCGATCTCGACCACCCTGAAGTCCGACAACAAGTCGCTCTCGACCGTCAAGGACGCACTGAACCTCGGCGGCGCCACCGTCGACGTCGCCTACCAGGGCCTCAACAAGACCCTCGAAGTCGTCAACGAGATCAAGTCGAAGCTCACCGCCGCCACCCAGGACGGCGTCGACCGCGTTGCCATCCAGTCGGAAATCACTCAGCTGCAGAACCAGCTGAAGTCGATCGCGACCTCGTCGAGCTTCTCCGGCGAAAACTGGCTGTCGGTCAATTCCGGCGTCTCCGGCTACACCGCGCAGAAGACCGTCGTGTCCTCGATCAACCGCGACCTCGCCGGCAACTTCTCCATCGGCACCATCGACGTCGACACCAGCTCGTTCGCGCTGATCGACGGCTCGGCCAATGCCGAGGGCATCCTCGACGCCGGCAAGGTCGGCAACTCGCTCGTCGGCGGTCTGGCCTCGATGTCGGCGAAGGTTTCCGGCACAGCCACGAACGGCACGTCGACCCAGGCCGTGGCTTTTGCCTACACCGCTGGCTCGGGCGCCGGTTTCGACAAGACGGCTGAGACCTTGGCTCTGACGATCAGCGTCGACAGCTCGAACTTCGCGTTCACGATCACCGACTCCAACAGGTTCGACACGATCGGCGAACTCGCCAACGAGATCAACCAGCGTCTCGGCTCTGCCGGTACGGCGAGCGATGTCGGCGGTTTCCTGACGATCAAGAGCGCCACCACCGGTGCAACGTCGATCGTCGACGTCACCGCCGCAACTTTCACCGGCACGGGCGCGACTCTTTCGACCCTTGCTGGCGTTGCGACGAACACCGGTGTCGTCGGCACGGCGACAGCCGCGACCACGACCATGTCCGGTTCCTTCGGCACGACGCCGATCGTCCTCGACAATAATGACTCGCTCACCTTCCAGCTCGAGCTGAACGGCGCCGCGTCCAAGACCATCACGGTCAACCGCGACACCATCACGTCCGCCCTCGGCACTGCTTCCGCCGGCCGGATCACCACCGCTTCTGAATATGCTTCGGTTCTGAACAAGGCCATTCAGGGCGCTGGCTTCACGACGCTGACCGCCGACGTCGCCGGTAGCAACATCCGCCTGACCAGCACGGTTCTGGGTGCCAACTCGGACATCCGCATCAGCTCGGTGACCCCGAACAAGGGCACCAGCATCCTGAACCTCGACGTCACCAACGCCACCGACGTCGATCTCGCTAAGTACCTCAACGTCGTCAACGACGCCGCGATGTCGGTCACCACGGCCGCCTCGACCCTCGGTGCCGTCTCGGCGCGCGTCACGCTGCAGAATACCTTCGTCGACACCCTGATGGACACCATCGACAAGGGCGTTTCGGGCCTCATCGACGCCGACCTGTCGGAAGAGTCGACGAAGCTGCAGGCCCTGCAGACCAAGCAGCAGCTGGGCATCCAGGCGCTGTCGATCGCCAACTCCTCGACCCAGAACATCCTGGCGCTCTTCCGCAGCTAATCCCTGCGCGAAAGGCTCTGAGACCGCACCTCCCGACCGCTCACGCGGCCGGGGGGTGTTTTCGTTTGCGGTCCGGGCAGTGGTTCGCAGCAGCCCGGGCCTCGACAAGTCGGCCGGGAACGCTCACAGCAGCGGTACGACGCAATGCTTCCCTTGCCGCTTCCGCTCGAAGGCCTGCCGCCACGCTCGAGGCGGCGGCCCGGGAGATTCATCCCGGAAGGTCCATGTCGGATAGCACCCTCCCCCGCATCGCCCTCCCCCGCATCGCCCGTAGCACGCCGGCTTTCTGGAAGGCCAACATCGCGCTCTTCCTCGGGGCCATGTCGGTCTTCGCTTTGCTCTACTCGGTCCAGCCGCTGCTGCCGCTGTTCAGCGAGGAGTTCGGGCTCAGCGCCGGTGCGAGCTCGCTGTCGCTCTCGGTGACGACGGCGGCGCTGGCCGTGGCGCTGCTCCTCGCGAGCTGGGTCGCCGACCGTTTCGGCCGCAAGATCCTGATGGCGGCCTCGCTGGTGGCCGCGGCCCTCCTTGGCCTGCTCACGGCCGCGGCGCCGGACTGGTCGCTGGTGATCGCCGGCCGGCTGTTCACCGGCTTTGCACTCGGCGGCGTGCCGGCGGTGGCGATGGTCTATCTGTCGGAGGAGATGGAGCCGGAGGCGCTCGGCTTCAGCATGGGGCTCTATATCGGCGGCAACGCCCTTGGCGGGATGGCGGGCCGGCTGTTCGTCGGCATTCTGGCGGACCACACCTCCTGGCGGGTGGCGCTGACGGCACTGTCAGTCTTCGTCATCGCCAGCACCGTCGCCTTCTGGCTGCTGCTGCCGGCCCCCCGCCATTCCGTCAAGAACCGCTTTGGCCCAAGAACCTTCGCGCAGCTGATCACGGTGCAGTTCAAGGATTCGGCCTTGCCCTGGCTGTTCGCCGAGGCCTTCCTGATCATGGGCGCCTTCGTGACGCTCTATAATTACGCTGGCTTCCGCCTGGTCGCGCCGCCCTACGCCCTCAGCCACAGCGCGATCTCGGCGATCTTCGTGATCTACCTCATCGGCACGGCGAGCTCGACCTGGATCGGCGCGCTGGCGGGGCGGCTCGGGCGGCGCAAGGTGCTCTGGCTGATGGTGGTGGTGCTGCTCCTCGGCATCGCCATCACCTGCGCCGAACCGCTGCCCTGGATCATCATCGGCCTCGCGGTCGCGACCTTCGGCTTCTTCGGGGCGCATTCGGTGGCCAGCAGCTGGGTCGGCCGGCGGGCGCGCACCGGGCGAGCGCAGGCCGCGGCACTCTACCTCCTCGGCTACTACCTCGGCTCGAGCATCATCGGCACGCTCGGCGGCTTTGCGTGGAATACCTATGGCTGGGGCGGCGTCGTCGCGGTTGCCGGGATGTCGGCGGCCGGCGCGCTGGCCGTCTCGCTCCATCTCGCCCGGGTCATGCCGCTGGCGAAGCTGTCACCCTGACGTCGGCGCACGAAAAAGCCGCCTGGAGATGTCTCCGGCGGCTCCGCGTCTCTTTCGAGAATGTGCGACCCTCAACTCCAAACTCGCCAGTACATCCGTGGTCGGCTTGAGGCTAGAAGATCTCGGCGCATTCGACCGGTTTCCCGGGATGCCGTGCACCACCATTAGATGGATAGGCCCGTTGGCTTGCGCAAGGCTGTCCTCGCAGAAATCGCTCTGGGCGCGAGGCCGGCCCTTCTATAAATCCACCCAAGAATTCAGCTTTTGGCGCTGCGGACGCCGTCGACCTTGTCCATCTCGGCCGCACTCGCGCCGCCCAGTTGACTCTCGCGGCTCTCATCCTCCGGCCCGACTTTCACGCGTTTGCCGCTAACTGGTTCCGGCGAGGCCGGCGGCGTCCCCTCGATTTCACGCGACGCCTGCGCCCAGAACTCGTGCTCTCGGCCCATGGGGCGACCGGCGAGTTCCCAAAGAATATAGGCGCGATCGCGAACGGCGGCGTCGTTGTCGACAGGAGACATATCAAATTCCCACGCTTGCAGAGTTCAGGTCGGCCGATAACGTTTGAGCACGCCCTTCGATCCTCGCATGCCGGCGTGCTCAGTGGATAATATTCGGACCATCGACTGTTTAGGCGGGGTAACCTTGCCATGAAAGCGCCCGATGCGATCGCCAAATGCGCGCCCGGATCAACAAGCAGAAGGAGAGATCCCCCATGCCCACCATCCGCTGGAATGACATCGGCTTTACCGAGAAGACGGGCGAGATCGCCTATAACGACATGATCTTGGCTGTCGAACCCAATCAGATCGCGCGCTGGAAAGATGATCCGGAGGGCCGCTTCGCGCTTTCCGTGCAGGCTGCAGCCGATGGTCGGAAGCGCGCGGCGCTGTCAAAGTTCTATCCTAGCCTCTGAGCTCATTCGCCCCGGCCTCCTCCGCCGAGGCAAACAAAAGCCCGCGCGAAGCGGGCTTTTGTCGTTCAGAGTCACAGCCGGTCGACGGGCCGGAGCAAGTTTAGTTCAGGCGGATCACGACCCCATTGCCGCGGTGATGGCGACGGTCGTAACGACGCTCGCGATCATAACGCGAATATCGGCTGTGCCGACGGCCATCATAGTACCTATCGCGATAATAGCGGCGCTCGGCGCGGTGATGCCGGCGCTCCGCGCGATGATATCTGCGCTCGGCGCGGTGATGACGACGCTCGGCCCGATCGCCGCGGTAACCGTCTCGGACCATCACGACATCCGACTGCGAGAAGCCCTGCGCCGTCGCGGGGGCGGCGGTGAAGCCAGCGGTGACGATGGCAACGGCCATCGCGACAGACTTGAATGATATACGCATGCAATCCTCCCAATGATGCCGAAGAACACGCCGGGTTTGCTAAGGTTCCGCCGAGCATTGAGACCGGACCGCGCCGGACCCGAGGCTGTCGCCCACTGTTCTGGGGTCAGCCGGCCACGGGGCGCCAAAGCGTTGCGGCAATCGTGACCCTCGGCTGGATCGGCAAGAGACGCTGCAGGATCGACAGAGATAGAGGGCTCGCGTCCCTCCGTCGGGAGAAATAGCGCCTAGCGCTGTTCCTCCAGCCGGACGCGAAGACCATCGGCGAACAGCCGCAGCGCAGCCTGAACGTCGGCGAGATGCCGTTCCTCTCCCTCATAGCCCGCGCGCGGCGCCCGCTCGATCGAGGTGGCAAGGGCAATCACCTCCTCCTCCGCCTCGACGGGAAAGATTTCCCGCTGTGTCGCGCGCTCGGCATAGAGCGCTTTCAGGAGAAGATCCTGCGCCTGCGCCTGGCTCTGCAGCTTCATGATGGCGCCGGCCATGAACTTGAGGGCGGTCTCGCTGGCGGACATGGCGATCTTTCCGGAAGAGGCTTGTCGGGTGCGGCCACGAACGGCCGTCGGAGGGCCTCAAATGGGCCGGCACACCGCGGGAAGCAAGCGCCGATGCGGAAGCCGCCCTCCGTGCTGTGGTTGCGTCCGGCGGCGCCGGTCTCCATCCTTGCGCGGAACTGGACCTGAACCAACAAGCGAGACGGAATGATCGACGAGACCACAGCGGCCGGCCAGACCGGAGAAGCGGGCGAAGCGGACCTTGCCACCGGATCGAACGCGCCGCGCACCGAGCACCGCAACCTCGAGCGGGCACTCGGCGCCCATGTCCGGCGACTGCGCCGGCAGAAGGACCTGTCGATCGCCGACCTGTCGGCGACCGCCGGCATCTCCAGCGGCATGCTGTCGAAGATCGAGAACGGCCAGATTTCGCCATCGCTCTCGACGCTGCAGTCGATCGCCTCGGCGCTCGCGGTGCAGATGTCGACGCTGTTCGCCGAGTTCGAGGAGCAGCGCGACTGCTCCTACGTCAAGGCGGACCAAGGCGTCGTCATCGATCGCCGCGGCACCAAAGCCGGGCATGTCTATCGCCTGCTCGGACACGGGCTGCGCACCGATGTGGTGGTCGAGCCCTATCTCATCGAGTTGCACGAAGATGCGATGCCCTACACCAACTTCCAGCATGCGGGCACCGAGTTCATCTTCATGCTGACCGGACGGGTCGATTACCGGCACGGCGAGCGGACCTATGAACTTTCACCGGGCGACGCCATGCTCTTCGACTCCGCGTCCCTGCATGGACCGGAGAAGCTGATCGAGCTGCCGTCGACCTACTTGTCGATCATCGTCTACAGCCGCGAACAGACCTAGCCGCGCCCGATGACACACCCATTCGGCAAAGCTCGAATTGAGCGGCGCCGAAAACACAAAAAAAATCCCGGCGGCTTTGCAGCCGCCGGGATCCATCAGATTAGACCGGGGTCAGGGTGTCAGCGTGGTGCCGTCCTCAGTGCCCGGCACCGGCGGGGCCGGTGGCGCCATCCCGCCTGCCGGGGCCATCGGAGCTGGCGGTGCGGGGGGCATCGTGAGGTTCGGGAGCTTGTCGAGGATCGGCTTGGCCGCGTCGAGGCAAGCGCGCAGCGCCTCGTCGCCGCACTCGATCCGGATGCCGGTATCGCGGCCCATGCGGATGTCGATACCCTTCATCATCGGCGGCGGCGCAGGCGGTCCGCGGCGACCGTCGGGACGTGGGCCCTTGCCGGGAGGCAGCGGGGGCATGTCGCCCGGCATCGGTGCCATTTCGCCACCGGGAGGCGGCGGCGGGGCAGCCTGGTCCATCGGCGCAATCGCGCCGCCGGGAGCCGGGGGCGGCGCCGGCTGGGCGGCCGCGAGCGAGGTCAGGCCGACCGCGAAAGCGGTAGCAAGCAGGGCTTGTTTCATCATTAGTTTTAAGCCTTTAAGAGAATGAATTCCGGATTGGAGAAGAGCCGATCGGCCGTCACAGTTCCGGAACGATTGCGGAAAAAATTCTCGTCTTTGTCCGTCCGGGTGACGGCCTTGCGGCCGCCGTTCCGTCGAACCTCTTGGGAGGAAAACCGGCCGCTGGCTCAGTTGTCCTCGATGGGGCCGCCCTCGAGGGGCGCAGGATCACGCGGGCCATGCTTGTGACCGGGGCCATGGCCCGGGCCACGCGGCGGCGGAGTCAGTTCGTCGATGCGCTGGTCGGCATGGCGGATGGCATAGGCATGCAGCGACCCGTCGTCGAAGCGGCCCTGCACCGTGATGTTCTCGCCGACCTCGACGAGTTTGGCGCCCTCGCCGGCCGGACCGGTCTCGACCAAAGCGCGGGCGGCGCCGTCGGTGATGACGAACTTGTTGCCGTAGATCTCGGCGACCTTGCCCTCGATGCCGACGGCGGAAGTATCGGTGAGCGCGGCGATGGCGGTCGGGGCGAGAGCGGTGTCAAAGGATGCCTCCTGGCCGCGCACTGCGCTCCAGGCAGCGGCACCGCCGGCCGCACCGACGGCGAGGAGAACGAGGGCACTCACGCCGAGAAGCGCATTGCGCGAGCGGGAGCCGGCCAGGCGGGAGCGCTTTGCGGTCGCCTTCGTGCCGGCAGCAGTCGTGCCGTTGTGGGTGCCGGCAGGGGTCTGCGGGGTGGAGGGCTGGTCTTGGTCGGTCATGTCGTCACCTCTGTGATTGCGATGACCCTTTCTAGCGACCCCCTGCCCACGGCAGCCTGAACCGGCCCGTTCAGTTTCGGTTCAGCCCGCTCCGACAGCGCGTCTTGCGGGCGGGGCCTTTGCGGGCGATACGGCCCCGGCGTAGACTGGTGAACGGTAGATCTCGAAGGACATGACCGGCATAAAGGAACTCTGGGGGCGCGTCAGACAGCGTTATCTGTCGGTTCCGACCCTCCTTCGCCTGATCCCGATTAGCGTGGTCCTCGTCACCGGCATCGTCGCGACGGGCTGGACGCACCGCCTGCTGAACGACCAGCGGGATCTCGTCGTCCACACCCACGAGGTGATCGAGACCACCAAGGACGTCCTGATCGGACTCGACGACGCCGAGACGGGACAGCGCGGCTATCTCCTCAGCGGCGACCGGCGCTACCTCGATCCCTACGACAAGGCGCTGGAGCGCCTGACCGGCATGCGGGCGACACTCGCGCGCCAGGTTTCCGACAACACCGACCAAGGCGCCCGGCTGGACCGCCTGGGGGTTCTGATCGACACCAAGCTCGCGGAGTTGCAGGACTCGATCGCCTTGCACGACAGCGAAGGCTTCGAGAGCGCCAGGGCGCGCGAGATCCAGATGATGGAACGCGCGACGATGGACCGGATCCGCCACGAGATCGGCCTGCTGACCGAGAGCGAGAAGGCGCTGCTGAAGGTGCGCGACGCCAATGTCGAGACGGACGAGAATCGCGTCCGCTGGGTAGCGATCCTGATCGCGATCGGCTCGTTCCTGACCCGTGCCGCAGTCGAAATGTACCTCACCCGCAAGGGTCTCGACGTCCGCACCGAGCCGCTCGACGGGGTATAGTCGGCACGGGGTTTGCATTTCCCGGCCGCACCCGCATGGAGCCTTTCCAAACCGGCCGCGACCAAGGCTGCAGGCTGACCGCGGCGCGAGCGAGGATCAGCGCCAGCGACATGATGAGGGCACCGAGATTCAGCAAGCGCCAGGCACCGACGGTCAGCCCTTCGCGGCAGAGCGCGGCCAGCCAAAGCATGGTCTTCAGCGATCCGGTGACCGAGAGGTTGGGGCTGATGTCGATGCCGAACAGGATGGAGTAGCGAAAGCCCGCTGAAGCGCGAGATGCGCGAATGCGTCACCCCAAGGTGCCCGGGAGTGCGAGACTCGCCGAGAAACCGCCGAGCTTCGCGCGGCCGACCGTCAGCGCGCCGCCGTAGAGCTCTGCCAGCTCGCGGGTGATCGGCAAGCCGAAACCGTGGCCGGGCGTCAGCTCGTCGAGCCGCCGCCCCGGGCGCAGCGCCTCGGGCATCTCGTCGGGCTCAAGGCCCGGGCCGTCGTCTTCGACAAGGATGGCGATAAGCGGCCCCGCGGCTTCGCAACGGACCGAGACAGATGCGCTTGCCCATTTGCAGGCATTGTCGAGGAGGTTGCCCAGCATCTCGTCGAGATCCTGTGGCTCGACGGCGGCGACGGCCGACGGCGGGATTGCCGTCTCGATCGCCAGCCGGCGTTCCGCGTGGATACGCTGCAGCACGTCGACGAGGTCCCCGACATGCGCGCCGACCGGCGTCGCGGCGCGTGCGGCACCGCCGATGGCGGCGACACGGGCCCGGGCGAGATGATGACGGATCCGCTGGTCCATCGCCTCGACGAGCGCGCTGGCCTCGCCGCCGGGATCGCGCCCGGGCGTGCGAAGCGTCATCGCGAGTTCGGCCAAAGGCGTCTTCAGCCCATGTGCCAGATTGGCGACGTGCCGGCGCGCGCGGGTGAGGCTTTCGGCGCCATCGTCGATCAGCCGGTTCAGCTCGGCCGCCAGCGGTGCCACCTCGCGCGGCTGCGCTGACGGGACGTGCGCCCGCCGGCCGGAGCGCACATCTTCCAGCGACCGGCGCAGACGCTCGAGCGGCGCAAGGCCGGTGCGGACCTGCACGACGGTCGCCAACAGAAGGACGAGACCGAGGAAGAGCATCGAGGCGAGCAATGGCAGCAGCGCGTCGCGCAGCGGATCGTAGATCGCCCGCATCGGTGCCGTCACCACGATGGTCAGTTCCTCGCCGGCGATGGTGACGGAAAAGCTCCTGACATGGAGCGGAGGAAGGCGGTCCGCCCGGTCTGGTCCGTGAGGCCGCGCGTTTGCGTCATTGTCCACGTCGTCCAGCGGCGGCGGCGGCGGGGCCGGCCCGTCGAGAGGGCGAAAATCCAAAACCGCCTCGCGGTCGATCCGGCTGGAATCGGCGATCGGCCCACGCGGCCCCTCGACGCGCCAGGTCCATCCCGACCGTGGCCGATCGAAGGGCGGCGCGTCGAAGCGCGGCAGCATCGCGCCGGCCCCCGTCGGCGTGCCGTCGCTTGCCCGCAGGGCGGCGGCGATGGCGAAGGCCTGCGCATCCAGTCGCTGGTCGATCTGGCCGACGACGAAGCGTGACAGGAGAATGCCCATCACCAGGCTGACGAGCGCGATGGCGCCGAGCGTCGAAACACCCGCCACCGCCAGCAGGCGCCCGGACAGCGAGGAGGGCAGCCGCAGCCTCATGCCGTGGGCTCGGCCAGGCGATAGCCGTGGCCGCGGACGGTCTCGATGAGGTCGGCGCCGATCTTGCGCCGCAGCCGCGCGACGATGACCTCGACAGAGTTGGAATCGACCTCGGCATCGCCGTCATAGACCCGTTCCATGAGGTCCGGCCGCGAGACGACGTGGCCCTTGCGCAGCGCCAGACACGACAGGACTCGCCATTCGAGGCCGGTCAGCCGCAGCGGCAGACCGTCGAGGTCGAAGCTGCCGAGCTGGGCATCGAAACCGAGCGGGCCGCATTCGATCCGGGTCTCGGCATGGCCGTTCGCCCGCCGCACCAGCGCGCGCAGGCGCATCACCAGTTCCTCGTTGCGGAATGGCTTCATCAGATAGTCGTCGGCGCCCGCCTTGAACCCCTCGACCTTTTCCGACCAGCCGTCGCGGGCGGTGAGGATCAGCACCGGATGACGGCGTCCCCGCTTTCGCCATTCCTTCAGCACCGCGATCCCCGGCACCAGCGGCAGGCCGAGATCGAGCACCGCCACGTCATAGGCGCCGGTCTCGCCGAGATGCTGCCCGTCCTCACCATTGCCGGCGATGTCGACGGCAAAATCCTCGCGCCGCAGCATGTCGGCGAGCTTTTCCGCCAGCGAGGCGTCGTCTTCGACGAGGAGGACCTTCATGAGAGACGCGCCTTGGGGTTGAAAGCTGTGGTCAGCGGGTGAAACCAGCCGCAATGCTGTAGAACCAAAGGCGCTTACTAGGCCCGGCGGTTGAACCGAAACTGAACGAGACGGGACTGACTCGGTTGCTTGCGGTCTGAAGCAACCGCCTTCACCACCTTCAGCAGACATGGTCCGTTCGCCTGACAGTCGGCGGCGCCGAGAGGCGATCGGCCGCATGGCACCGGAATTACGCATTCGTATAGTTCCAGCAACGTCCTGCGGAGCCCAACGCAGTAGAGCCTCGGCCACGGCGCCGCTCCCTTGCGTGACGACACCGGACAGGCTCGTTATCGGCAAGGATGCGCATGCTCTCCATCATCGTTCCCGCGTTCGACGAGGCCGAGAACATCGAGAGCCTGGTGACGGAGATCCTCGCGGCGGCAGAGAACGTTCCGATCACCGAGATCATCTACGTCGACGACGGCAGTACCGATGCCACCGTGGATATTCTGCGGCAGCAGCAGGCGCGCTGCCCTCACCTCCGCATCATCCGGCACGGGCGACGGATGGGCCAGTCGGCCGCCTTCCTCAGCGGCGCGCGGGCGGCGACCACCGAGCTTCTGGTGTTCATGGACGCCGATGGCCAGAACGATCCGCAGGATATCGCCAAGCTGCTGCGCACGTTCCAGGGAAACCTTCCGGCCGCCGCCGCTGTCCTCGGCCAGCGGGTCGGACGGCGCGACGTCTGGAGCAAGCGCATTTCGTCCAAGCTCGCCAACCGGCTGCGCCGCGCGATCCTCCATGACAACACCCGCGACACCGGGTGCAGCCTGAAGCTGATCCGCCGCGCCGACTATCTGGCGCTTCCCTATTTCGACCACATGCACCGCTTCCTGCCGCCCATGCTGATGCGCAACGGCGTCGAACTGCGCCATGTCGACGTGTCGCACCGCCCGCGCGCCCGCGGCGTCTCGAAATACGGCTTCCGCAACCGTGCCTTCGTCGGGGCGGTCGACCTCCTCGGCAGCGCCTGGCTGATCCAGCGCGGCCTTCCGCTCGACTATTCCTCGACCGAAATCGGCAAGGGCAGCCCGCTATGACCAAGGAGCATCTCTGGCTCGGCATCGGCCTTCTCGGCCAGAGCCTCTTCTTCATGCGCTTCCTGGTGCAGTGGATCGCCTCCGAGCGGCAGCGCATCAGCGTCGTGCCGCGGGCCTTCTGGTATTTCAGCCTGCTCGGCGGCACGACGCTGCTGGTCTACGCCATCCACCAACGCGACTTCGTCTTCACCCTCGGCCAGGCGCTCGGCCTCCTGATCTACGGGCGCAACCTCTCCTTCGGGCGCAAGCCGAGCGCGATGGCGGGCGACGCCGCGTGACGACGAAGACCGACCGCTTTCTGCCCTACGCCGTCCTCTTCCTGTTCTGCCTCGCCTCGCTCGCCTTCCGGCCGATCCTGCCGCCGGACGAGACGCGCTATCTCACGGTCTCGTGGGAGATGTTCCTGTCGAGGGACTGGTTCGTCCCCAGCCTCAACT
The DNA here is from genome assembly GCF_055730135.2 of Mesocryomonas lacus. Taxonomy (NCBI): domain Bacteria; kingdom Pseudomonadati; phylum Pseudomonadota; class Alphaproteobacteria; order Hyphomicrobiales; family Aurantimonadaceae; genus Mesocryomonas; species Mesocryomonas lacus. The sequence continues at coordinate 303,108 of NZ_JBUZWE020000003.1, forward strand.
TCGCGCCCTACCATCACAAGCCGCCGCTGCTGTTCTGGCTGATCAATGCCGCCTGGGCGCTGTTCGGCGTCGGGCGGCCGGCGGTGGCGGCGGTGATGTTCACCATCGCGTCGCTGGCAATGCACCTTACCTGGCGGCTCGGCCGTGCGCTGTTCCCAGACCGGGCAGACATTGCCGCGCGCCTGCCCTGGCTGATGCTGGGAAGCGCACCCTTCCTCATCTATTCCGGCCTGATCCTCTTCGACCTCCTCCTCACCTGCTGCATCCTTGCTGCCGTTCTCGCTTTCCTCGCCTTCGCGCGGGGGCAAGGCCTGCGCTACGCCATCCTCGCTGGCCTGTTCATCGGGCTCGGGGTGCTGGCGAAGGGACCGGTGGTGCTGATCCATCTGGCTTGGCCGGTCGGCTTCTACGCCTTCTGGCGATCGGACCGGGAAATCTTGCCGACGGGCGCCTTCCTGCGCGGGGCGGGACTTGCCGTCCTCGCAGGCCTGATCCCCGTCGCCGTCTGGCTCGTGCCGGCGCTGGTGGAGACCGACGGATCCTTCGCCTACGCGCTGATCTGGGAGCAGTCGGCCGGGCGCATCTCCGGCAACATGGAGCAGTCGCACCCGCGGCCGTTCTACTTCTACCTTCTGCTGCTGCCTTTGCTCGGCATCCCCTGGATGCTCCTGCCGGATTTCTGGCGAGGTTTTGCCGCGGCGCGACGCACTCTTCGCAAACACCTCGCAAGCGGCGACCGGGACATCCGGGCGCTGCGGCTGCTGCTCGTCTGGTCGCTCGGCGTCGTCGCCACCTTCAGCCTGATCTCGGGCAAGCAGCCGCATTATCTCGTGCCGCTGCTGCCGCTGGTGGCGATCGCCCTCGCCTACGCCATGGCCAATGCCCCGCTGAAGGATATCCGCCGCGGTGCCGTGATCACCGCCGCCGTGCTCCTCGTCGCGCAAGGGGTCGCCGCCAGCCTGTTCTTCCCGAAATTCGACCTGTCGCCCGTCGCCGCCTTCATTGCCGACAGGCCGGAGGCGAGTTTTGGCTACAGCGGCACCTATTCCGGCGAGTTCGGCTATCTCGCGCGCCTGCACAGGCCGATAGAGGTGGTCGACCGCGCCGCCGCGCCCGGCTGGCGCGCCGCCCATCCCGGCGGCTTCCTCATCAATTATAACCGGCATATGAGCCAGCCGGCGGACGGCGAAGTGATGGCGATCCCCTACCGCGACGGACGCCTGACGATCGTTACGGCCGGGGCGCCCTTCTCCGTCCTGCCGGACACGACCGAGAACTGATCGCGCCCGCGTTCCTTTAAAATCCGCAACCGTCAGCGAACGGGCCGCGCCTCGTCTTCGCCGCCCGGGCTGACGGTGAAGACATGCGTGAACAGGCCCCGTCGGCGTTCCTCGAGCCGAACGGCGGGCGCTGTCGGCCAGAGCGCCGAAATCTCCCGCCCGCGAAAACCGGCGCGGACGCTCGCCGGCGCGTCGTTGCGCGTCACGTCGTTGGCGCCGACGACCCGCAGCATGCTCGAGGCGAGAAGCGGAAACCGCGCACGCAACGGTTCGGTGGCGACGAAGACTGGCGCCCGCCGTGCCAGCCCGTGCAGCAGTCGGGAGAGCGGCGCATCCTCAAAATGATGCAGGAACAGGTTGGTCGAGATGGCGTCGAAGGGTCCGCCCTCGGCGCCGTCGCCGCGCGGACGGTCGAGCCATTCAAAAATGTCGGCGGTGACGACCTTCAGGCGCCAGCCGAGCGCTTCAAAGCCGCCGTGGCACGCCTCGGCGACGAGGTCCTGACGGTCGAGCAGCGTCACCTCGACGCCCGGCCAGTCGCGCGCGAGCTTGCGCGCGACCCGCAGCATGAACGTGCCATCGCCGGAGCCGATCTCCAGCAGCCGTTTCGGCGGCTGCTGCACATTGGCCCGAAGGAGGCCGGCGGTGATGCCGGGCTGGCCCATCAGGATATTCACCCGGCGAAGGTCGCCGCGCGAGGCGATGGCGCGCGGATCGTTCTCGGCGAGATGATCGAGGATCTCGTCCTCCACCTGCCGCGTCGCGAGACCCTTCTTTTCCCCGCTCATCCGACCGCCTCGAACAGCATCGTCTCGGCGGTCAGGCCCGGCCCGAAAGCCATGCCGCATCCCTTGCTGCCGGCGGACGCGCTCGCCAGCATCTTCTCCAGCACGAACATTACAGTCGCCGACGACATGTTGCCGTTGTCGCGCAGCACGTTGCGGGAGGGGTCGAGCGCGGTAGCCGGCAGATCGAGGGCGCGCTCCACCGCATCCAGCACGGAGCGCCCGCCGGGATGCACGGCCCAGAGATTGATCTCGTCCGTCGGGACATCGCCGATGACCTCGGCGCGCTGATCGCCGAGCGTGCGCTGGATCGCCGTCGGAACCTGGCCCGACAGCACCATGTCGAAGCCGTCGTCGCGCACGCTCCACGTCATCAGGTCGCGGCTTTCAGCCGCGAGAAGCGCCCGGAAACTGTCGAGCCGGAAACCCGCGGGGTCGGCGCTGACAAGCGAGGCCGCGCAACCGTCGCCCCAGAGGCAGAAGGACAGGAGACGCTCGAGATCCGTGGTCTCTTTGAGATGCAGCGTGCAGAGCTCGATGTTGACGACGAGCACGCGGGCGGCAGGTTCAGACCGGACGATGTGGCGCGCTACCTTCAAGGCGTTGATCGCGGCGTAGCAGCCCATGAAGCCGATCATCGTCCGCTCGACGGAAGCGCTGAGGCCGCAGCGCGCGACGATCTCGAGATCGATGCCCGGCGCTGAGAAACCGGTGCAGCTGGTGACGACGAGGTGGGTGATGCCGGCGCGCTCCGAGGCCGGCAGCAACTTCTCCACCGCCTGCTGCGCCAACGCCGGCGCATGCTGCTCGAAGAGGTCCATGCGCCGCCCGGTGCCCGGGAAGCTGCCGCGGGCATAGACGCCTTCCGCATCGACCGACGGGCCTTGCGGATCGTCGGTCGGAATGAGGCAGGAATAGCGGTGCTCGATGCCGCCCTTGTCGGCCATGCGCCGGAACACGGCTTGCCGTCGCGGATCGCCGTCGAGCTGCGCGGTGGCGAAATCGAGGAAATAGCGATGGACTTCATGCGCGGGAACGGCGGTCGCCGTCCGGTTCAGATAGGCGGTTTGCAAAGGCGTCTCGATCCGAATGAGTCTGCAGGGCCCAAACGTTGGAGATGACGCCCGGTCGCATGCCAATCGCTAAGTTACCGATATGTATAGCAGCGTCCACCAGGCGTTTTGGGGCATCGCCGGGCGACGGGCACGCGGCGCAGAACCGACGGCGCAATCAACGGAGGCACATACCCATCTCCCGGTAGTAAAGCGCCTTAGTTCCATCACGCTTTCGTTTGCCACTCACTGAATATCTTCCGGATTCTTTTAAGTCGGCCTTATGAATAGGGGGCTACTGGCTCTGGCCAACGGGGCGGCTGATCGCCCTTTTCCTTTATGGCGGTGGCAAAATGGCATTACGGGTCGGGCAGACACTTTACGCATTTTTTCTGGTGGTAAGTCTGGGCATCGGCGTCGCCGGCACGATCGGCGCCTATCAGCTGAACGAACTGAAGGTCGGTGGGCCCGTCTACGAACAGGTGGTCGACGGCAAGGATCTGCTCGCCGACATCATGCCGCCGCCGGCCTTCCTGATCGAAGCCTATCTCGACCTCGCCCTTAGCCATGAGGGCGCGACCTCTGTCGACGCGACCCAGGCAGAACTCGCCCGACTGAAGACAGCCTATGACGAGAGACTCGCCCACTGGCGGAACTCGGCGCTTCCCGCCGACATCAAGGCTGCGCTTGAAGAAGCGGGCCGCCCGGCCCAGCAATTCTGGTCGATGCTCGACACCGCCTACCTACCGGCAGCGCGCAGCGGGAACGCGGCGGCCGAGCAGAAGATTTATGCCGACCTGCAAGGGCTCTACGCCGAGCACCGCAAGGGCATCGACGCGCTCGTCGCAGCGGCGGTGCAGCTGAACGGAACGCTGGAGGACGGTTCGCGGGCCCGCGCTTTCGGCGCCACCCTTTGGCAGCTGGGCTCGGTCGCGCTGGCGCTGACCGTGCTGCTTCTCGGCGTGCTCGCCCTCCGCCGCCGGGTCATCGCGCCGCTGGTGGCCGTGACGTCTGCGATGCGCGCACTCGCCGGCGGACGGCTCGAGGCCGAAATCCCCGCGACCGGCCGGGACGACGAGATCGGCGCGATGACGAATGCGCTGACGGTGTTCCGCACCGCCGAAACCGAGCGCCGGGCGCTCGCGGCACAGACCGAGACGCAGCGCGCCGAGGCAGACGCCGAGCGCGACCGGCGGGCCTTGGCCGACCAGGCGCGGACCGACGAGCTGAAGGCTTTCGTCCTCGACATCGACCAGGGCTTTGCCGCGCTGTCCTCCGGCGACCTGACCGCCCGGATGACCAAAGCCGTCGCACCCGAATTCGAGCCGATCCGCGAGAAGTTCAACGGCACCGTCGAGACGCTCGACCAGACGATCGGCGCGGTGGTCAGGGCGTCCGGCACGATCCGCACCGGCCTGCACGAGATCTCCGTCGCCTCGAACGACCTCGCGACCCGCACCGAACAGCAAGCCGCGAGCCTCGAGGAGACGGTCGCCGCGCTCAGCGAAGTCACCGGCACCATCAACGAGACGGCTGCCGGCGCCCGCCATGCGCAGGCCGCCGCCGAAACGACGCAGAAGACCGCCGAACGGGGCAGCGACGTCGTCGGCCGCGCCGTCATCGCCATGACCGACATCCAGAAGTCCTCCGACGAGATCGGCAAGATCATCGGCGTCATCGACGAGATCGCCTTCCAGACCAACCTCCTCGCGCTCAACGCCGGGGTCGAGGCGGCCCGGGCCGGCGAGGCAGGCCGCGGCTTTGCGGTGGTGGCGCAGGAAGTGCGCGGCCTTGCCCAGAGATCGGCCGAGGCGGCAAAGCAGATCAAGGAACTGATCTCGACCTCGAAAGGCCAGGTCGTCCAGGGCGTCTCCCTCGTCACGACCTCGGGCGAGTTGCTGTCGGAAATCATGGAACAGGTGGTGCGGATGAACGATCTCGTCTCGCAGATCGCGGTGCGCGCCGCCGAGCAGGCCGTCAGCCTGCGCGAGGTCTCGGTCGCCGCCGACCAGATGGACAAGGTGACCCAGCAGAACGCCGCGATGGTCGAGGAGACCACGGCCGCCGCGGAAAGCCTGACCAGCGAGACCGAGGAACTGGCCGGTCTCGTCGAGCGCTTCCGGACCGCCGGCGGCGGCGGCAGGGTGACGCAAGCCCTGCGCCCCGCCGCAGCAGTGCGGCCTGCGGTCGCCCGGCCCGTGACCCAGCTGCGCACCGTCGGTCAAGGCGGCGCGGCTCAGAGGCATAGCACGGACGAATGGGCAGAGTTCTGAACGGCGACGCCCGGCGTTGATTTCACCCTGGGGCGGACCACGGTCCGCTCCAGCCCAACCTTCCCAGCTACCGCGTTCCCGCAGGTGCAGGAAACCCTCGATCCCACCGGCTCCCCTTGAGACCGCCCGAACTTTCCGCTACGCCACTGAAAGGCGGGCCTGTAGCTCAATTGGTTAGAGCCGGCGGCTCATAACCGCTTGGTTGGGGGTTCGAGTCCCTCCGGGCCTACCAATTTTCAGAGCGAGCGAAGTTGCGAGCGGCGCTGGTGCGGCGGCACGCCCTTTGCCCTCGACGTCATCTGGTACCGGCTGGATGACGCTGGCCAAGAGCCTCGGCTTTGACATTGTCGTAGACGTGTCGGCGCGCGCTCTTTCCAGGGCGTCGTCGCAGCGCTCGATCCGCCGGAGCGCCGGCAGAGACTGGTCATCTGCCGCGACGATCCGACCCCAATTTCGCGGCGCTTGCATCGAACGTCTTGGCCGGGTGGGCCGGCTCATCCGATGTGAGGCGATTGCCTCAGAAGAACTGAACGCAAAGCTAAAAAACATCGAATGTAGATGGGCACAAAAGGAATTAATTCGCCAAAATAATATTAGGCTGTTCTCTATTTTATCTCAAAATTATTCGCATTCTTTAGTAATTTAATCTGGCTGGCGTCAGACAATGAACTGACATATACTGCGCCGCCAGCCGTAGGGCGGCTCTTCATTCCACATGTGCGTGCCTTCAGAGTTGGCGCGGGAGACGCGGCATGCAGGTGACAGAAAATACAGCCAGCGTGGAGATGGGGTCGGTCGACCTTACTGCCTGCGATCGCGAACCCATCCACCTCATCAGCGCCATCCAGCCAACCGGCTTCCTGGTTGCCGTCTCTACCGACTGGTTGATCTCGCGGGTATCGGCCAATGCGCCGCAGTTCCTAGGTCTGCCCGTCGAGCAGCTCTTGGGCTCGTCGCTCCGCGAACTGTTCGACCCGGAAGCCGTCCATACCTTGCGCAACCGGCTGGCACGATTCAGGCACGACGATTCCGTCGAGCGCGCTTTCGGCGTGTCCTTGCTGCCGCAAGGCGACCGGTTCGACATCGCGGTCCACATGTCGAATGGCGAGGTGGTGATCGAGGCCGAGCCGAGCGAGGCCGTGGGCGAGATGAACCCCTCGGCCATGGTGCAGTCGATGCTCGGTCGGCTGAACGGCGTCACCGACCTCGGCAAGCTTCTCGGCGAGGCGGCGCGGCAGGTGAAGGCGCTGACGGGGCACGACCGGGTGATGATCTACCGCTTCCATCCGGACGGCTCCGGCGAGGTGGTGGCCGAGCGGATACGCGCCGGTCTCGTGCCGTTTCTCGGGCTGCGCTATCCGGCATCGGACATCCCCCGGCAGGCCCGCGCGCTGATGGAGCGCAATCTGGTTCGCGTGGCCGCCGACATCTCGGCAGAACCGGCGGCGATCCTGCCCCGGCTGGGCGCGACCGGCGCCCCGCTCGACCTGTCCTTGAGCACACTGCGCGCGCATTCCCCGATCCATGTCGAATACCTGAGGAACATGGGCGTCGAGGCGACGCTTACCATCTCGCTGCTGCGCCGCGGGCGGCTCTGGGGCCTCATCGCCTGTCACCATATGGCGGCACGGGCCGTCAGCTACGAACGCCGCACCACGGCCGAGCTGTTCGCCCAGTTCCTGTCCCTCTTGATCGAGAACCGCGAGCGCGACGAGATTTCCGACTACGAGCAGCGCACCCAGCGCCTGCACGAGGGGCTGATGGCGGCGATCGCGGAAAACGGCTCGACCGCCGCAAACCTTGCGGCGATGTCCGAGCGGATCAGCGAGATCGTGCCGTGCGACGGACTGGCGATCCGCATGGGCGACGAGACGGTCCTCGTCGGCCTGACACCGTCGGGCGACGAGGTCGTCGCTTTGACGCGCTTTCTCGACCAGGCCGGGGCGAGCCAGATCTTTTCCGCCAACTCGCTCGGCCTCGTGCACCCGCCCGCGGAGGCCTATGCGGAGACCGCGGCGGGCGTCCTAGCGATCCCGATCTCCCGCAACCCGCGCGACTACCTGATCTTCTTCCGCCGCGAGATTGCCCAGTCGGTGATCTGGGCCGGAGACCCGGCCAAGCCCGTCGAGGCAGGCCCCGGCGGCATGAGGCTGACGCCGCGCAAGAGCTTCGAGGCCTGGCGCGAGATCGTGCGCGGCCATTCGGCGCCCTGGACCGATCCCGAGCTGCGCGCCGCAGACGCGCTGCGGGTGACAATGCTGGAAGTCGTGCTGCGCATCACCGGCTTTGCCGAGAACGAGCGAAAGGCGGCAACGCAGCGCCAGGACCTGCTGATCGCCGAACTCAACCACCGCGTCCGCAACATTCTTGGCCTGATCCGGGGGCTAATTTCGCAGAGCAAATCCGGCGCGACGAATGTCGAGAGTTTTGCGGCGACCATCGGCGGCCGGGTTCAGGCGCTGGCCCGCGCCCATGACCAGATCACCGAAAGCGACTGGGGACCGGGATCGCTGCAGACCCTCATCGCCACCGAGGCCGCCGCCTATCTCAACGGCAATGCGCACCGGGTCCGGACGACAGGACCCGGCGTCCTGCTGCATCCAGAAGCCTTCGCCACCATGGCTCTGGTCATCCACGAGATGGTGACCAATGCCGCGAAATACGGCGCGCTGTGCGATCGGAACGGCGGTGTCGGCATCCACTGGGACGTCGATCCCCAAGGCGACCTCGTGATCGACTGGAGCGAGACGGGCGGCCCGCCCGTCCAGGCGCCGGCGAGACGCGGTTTCGGAACGACGATCATCGAGCGCTCCGTACCGCATGATCTCAACGGCAACGCGACCGTCGACTACTTGCTTCACGGGCTAAGGGCGCGCTTCGTCATTCCCTCGAAGTTCGTTCAGCCGGAAACCGAGATGACCCCCGTCCAGATCGTCGAGATCGTCCCGCCGGAGGCGTTCAGTCTTTCCGGCTGTGTTCTGCTGTTGGAGGACAGCATGATCATCGCGATGGATGCAGAGGAGATGCTGTATTCGCTCGGGGCCGAGCGGGTGCAGATCGGGAACGACGTGCGAGAGGCGCTGCGCCTCATTGCCCTTGATCCGCCAAGCTTTGCCGTGCTCGACGTCAATCTGGGAGACGAGACGAGCTTTGCGGTCGCCGACCGGTTGCGGGAGGCCGGAATCCCCTTCGTGTTCGCGACCGGTTACGGCGATGCAGCTGACCTGCCGGCGATCCACCGCGACCGCGTCGTTATCAAGAAGCCCTATACGTCGGCATCGATCGCGGAGGGAGCCTCGAGGGCGACAGCGGGACCGGACAAGCCGAACTCGTCAGACGAGGCTGCCTCGAGCCCTTGCACCGAGGAGGCGCTATCCTAAACAGGATCGGCAGTTTCCCCTGATCACGGATGCGACCGTCCTATCACCATGCCCTAGCCGAGAATATCACGCCGGGCGCGGGCTTTGCGCGTTGCCCGGGCGACCCGTGCGGCGACGGCTTCCTTCTGCTGGAGGCGCAAAGCCTTTAGGCGGGCGGTCTTGGCTGCAGTGGTTTCCGGGATTGGGGGCGGTGGTGCAGTCTTCTCGTCGTCCGGCATTGGTCTTTCCTCAAGCGGCCGCCTGTCGACCTATAGTTCGCCATAAAGGTGGCGCCCGTCTCCGCGCAAGACTTGATCGCCGCGCGAGGAAGCCGGTATCGGTCGGTCTCAGCCAAGCAGCATCCGGACGTGATCGTTAAGAAAGACCCCGTTCGGGTCGAGCCGGCGCCGCAGCGCGCGAAAATCGCCCGCGCGGGGGTATAGTGCCGTTACGTCGTCGGTATCCAGGAAATGCAACTTGCCCCAATGCGGGCGGGAGCCGAACGCGCGCAGGATCTGGTCGACGTCCTTCAGGAAGTCCCAGTAGTCGATGCCAGGCTGGCCGGAGACCGAGAGAGAGATCGAGTCGCGCTCGTGGAACGGGCTCAGCCAGGCCCCGTCACCGGCGGTGAAACGGTACTCTATCGGGAAGATGCAGTTGGTGTGCCGCGTCAGCATGAGCGTGCGAACGGCGCGGACGGCGTCCTTTCCGTGCTGGACGGGGACGGCATATTCGAGTTCATGGAAGTTCGGCACGTATTCGATGGGATAGATGTCCGAGGAATAAGCGATCTTCTCGTAGCGCGACTTCATTTCCGGTCGCTCGGTCATGTCCATCACCTTCATCTCGCAGATGTCGGCGGACTTGGTCGTGGTCGACCACGGCGCCTCGGACGTGTCGTCAAGGCAGTAGAGATGGCGGCTCTCCGCAACGGGGCACCAGAAGAAGCCGAAATGCCGATGGTTGGCGGCCAGTTCATCATGCCGCGCCATGCAGGTTTCGAAATCATCGCGCCAGAGGTGTTCGTGCAGACGGTAGGCCGGCAAGGTATCGAGCGTCATCTCGGAGATCACGCCGAGCGTGCCGAGCGACACGCGCGCCGCGAGCAGCAGGTCACGGTCCGTCCCGTCGACGACGAGGATACTGCCGTCCGGCTGCACCAGGCGCAGCGCGGCGACCTGGGAGGCGAGGCAACCAAGCCGCGCGCCGGTGCCGTGCGTGCCGGTGGTGAAGGCGCCGGCCACCGCCTGCGTGTCGATGTCGCCCTGGTTGGCGAGCGACAGGCCGTGCTGCTTCAGCGCCCTGCCGATATCGCCGATCCGGGTGCCCGCGGCCACCCTCACCCGGCTGCCGTCGACGCCGAGGACGCCGCTGAGGCCGGCCAGCGACAGCAGCAGGCCGCCGGTGCCGACCACTGGCGTGAAGGAATGGCCGGAGCCGGCGACGCGGACGTTGAGGCCGCGCCCGGCGGCTTCATTGACCATCTCGGCGAGCTGGTCCTCGCTCTCGGGTGCGGCCTTGTAGCGAGCGATGCAGGACTGGTTGCCCACCCAATTGCGCCAGAGGCCACCCTTTTCGAAGGTCATGCAGCTCTCCCCGGTATAGCGGTCAGGCGGCGGTGAAGCCGTTGTCGACGAACAGATGCGTGCCGTTGACGAAGCTCGCCTCGTCGCTGAGCAGGAACAGCGCGGCGCTCGCCACCTCTTCCGGCCGGCACATGCGGCCCTGCGCCGCCGCGATCGCGGCATCGGACACGTCGACGCCGTAGCGCGTCAACTCCTCCACCTCGCGGCTGCCGTGCGCGGTCTGAATGAAGCCGGGGCAGACGGCGTTGCAGCGGATGTTGCGGTCACGGAACTCGACGGCGATGGCGCGGGCGAACATGTGCACCGCGCCCTTCGTCGCCCCGTAAAGCACTTCCATCGGCGTGCCGGCGACGGCGGAGATCGACGAGGTGCAGACGATGCGGCCGCCGCCCGCGGCCAGCATGCCCGGCAGAACGGCGCGCGTCATCAGGAACATCGAGCGCACGTTCACGTCCATCAGCCAGTCATAGTCTTCATCGGTGGTCTCGAGGAACGGCTTCACGACGATCGAGCCGGCATGGTTGAAGAGGAGCGTCGGCGCGCCGAAGGCCTCGCCCGCCCGCGCCACCGCCGCCTCGACCTCGTTGCGGCGGGAGACATCGGCATGGCAGAAAATCGCTTCCCCGCCGCCAGCCCTGATGTTGTCCGCGAGTGCCTCGCCAGCCTCGCGCTGCCGGTCGACGATCGAAACCCTTGCGCCCTCAGCAGCAAACAGCGTAGCGGCCGCGCCGCCGCATCCCGTCGCGCCACCGGAGATCAGCGCGTGACAGCCTTGCAGACGTCCGGACATGTCAGCGCTCCCTATCCCGTACAGTAAACGACTTGACAAAAACTCGGCGCCTTGGCCGGCGCGCAGTTGCGCATCGCCGGCAAGATGAAGAGTGACAGGCAATTTTACGCAGCGAAAGCGGGAACCTCGACATTCGCCAATGAGTTTTGCCGCGAGAAAACCACAAAACAGCATTAGCCGGCGGACCGATACTGTAGTGCGGCTTCTTATTTAAACGGCAAACAACCCAACAGCGCCCGCTGCAAAAAGGGGCATCAGTCAATCGCTTGGCGCCTCAACCTTGTCGGCTAAAGCTTGGCCTTAGTAATTTTGCGATGCATCGGCATCATGATTCGGATCGGCAGAGATATGCTGATCCGCGGACAGGGTCGCAGCCTTCGGTATCAGGCGGCAAAGACCGAACATCCCCTGTTACGGCGCAGACATCGGATTATTTTGATTTGAGCACGAACTTTGGCGTGAAATAATTCAAGTATTGGATTGATCCGGCGTCAATCGATGATACATACGAGACATGTCCACCGGGACAACCTAGTCAAATTTTCCAGAAAGCATCCTTATGGACTACGAGATCGACAGCTCTACCAACACAGTCGAACTGGCAGCGAGTATCATTGCCGCATATGTCGCCAATAATCACGTAGCGGTTGCAGACCTACCTGCAGTGATTGCAAGCGTCTACAGCGCGTTGACGGCGATCGGCACGAGCACACCGGAGCCCGTCAAGGAAGCTGTGGCGTTGGTACCGGCCGTTCCGATCAAGAAGTCGATCACACCCGAATACATCATCTGCCTGGAAGATGGTAAGCACTTCAAGTCTATGAAGCGCCACCTTGCCACCAAGTTCGACATGAGCCCTGACGAATACCGCCGCAAGTGGGGCCTCCCGAACGATTATCCGATGGTTGCGGCCGGCTACGCCGCCAAGCGCTCGGAACTCGCCCTGAGCCTCGGCCTCGGCCGCAAGAAGACCGCCGATGTGGCGGAAGAGCCAGCGCCCGCAGCCAAGCCTGCCCGCGCAAAGAAGGCCAAGGCCCCGGACGCCGAAGCCGCCTGAGGCGACTGATCCCTGCGCCGCCGGCTGGAGCCGGCGGTTTGGGTTATGAGTGCCAAGCGACGAATGAATTGAAGTTTGGGTACCGGCGGGAGACTGCGCGCAGGCTCTCGCCTTTGGCCACAATCGCGTGACATCAGGGGCAATCCTCACTGGAGACCGCCCCATGATTCGTTCATCCCTTCTGGCCCTGACCGTACTGCCGCTCGGTTTCGCCGCCCTCCCCGCGCAGGCCGAACAGACGACGCCGCCGCGGCAGATCGTCGTCACCGGCGTCGGAGAAGCTTCGGCAAAGCCTGACATCGCCGTAACCAACCTCACGATCCTACGGGTCGGCGAGACGGCCCGCGCCGCACTGGACGACGCTAACAAGGCGATGAGCGAGGTCACCGAGGCGATCAAGAGCCTCAAGATCGAGAGCCGCGATCTGCAAACATCTGGCTTCGCAATCACCCCCCAATACCGCTACGACCAGACCCAGGACGGGACCCAGAAGCCGCCGGTTCTCGTCGGCTACGAGGTGCGCAACACGCTGTCGGTGCGGATCCGCGACATCGCCGCGGTCGGCGCCGTGCTCGACAAAGCAGTGAGCCTCGGCGTCAACCAGGGCGGCGACATCAGCTTCACCGTCTCCGATCCCGCGCCGCTGCGCACGGCGGCCCGGCAGGATGCGGTGAAGGATGCAACGGCGACGGCGACGGCGCTTGCCGAGGCCGCGGGTGTTCCGCTCGGCGCCGTCTTCTCGATCGACAGCGCAGACCAGGGCCCCCCGCCGCAGCCGATAGAGATGGGCCGGATGGCTTTGGCAGCCGCGCCCATGGACAAGAGCGTGCCGGTCGAGGCGGGCGAGAATACCGTCCGCGCGACGGTGCGGATGGTGTTCGACATCGGTGCCCCCTCCGGAAACTGAACCCAAATCGCACAGCACCAAAGAGAAAAGGCCGCGTCTCTCAGGAGACGCGGCCTTTTGCTTGGACGCGGTGACTTTGAACTGTTCTCGCCAGGGGCAGAGCCCTCCCCAACGGAATGGCACCGCGACGGGAGGCCGCTCGCGATGCCCTTACCGGGACGCGGGTTAGCGGACGTTGATGACCGGGCAGCCGCGCTCCTGCGCGAACGACACGGAGATGTAACGACCGCGCTTGCGTCCGTCGACCACGACGGCCCGGCGGTTGTCGCGGACGATGCCGGCGCGGTTGATGCCCATGCGGGAGGCCTTGCGGAGCGCCTGGCGCGGCGAGCAGCCGCGCTCGTAACGGCGGTCGTCGCGGCGATCATAACGCTGCGCCAACAGGACGTTGCCACCCTGGGGAGCGATGACGGTCACGCCGGTCGGAGCAGCAAGGGCGGGCGCGGCGATGGCGGCACCGCCGGAAAGCGTCGCGGCGACAAGGACGGTGCGGAAAAAGTGGCTGAACATGGTGGTTCTCCCGTTGCAATCGATCTGCCGGCCCATCGCCAGCGATGAGACGACCATCGGCTCTGGCACCTGAATGAAGCCGGAAAGCGGCGTTCATCAGCCATTCAGGCAAAGCGGCCGAGGACGCATTCCGCCTGCCGGTCCGCAGGATGAGGCCAACGAGTTGCGGATGTCTCCGCGCTGACTTCGAATCGCTTCCTGAAGACCCATCTGCAGGACGGTCTTCAGCTACCTAAATATTCCTGCCCGGCCTAAGAACGCACAGAGTGCTTCTATGTATAAGCATCTCACAATAGCAGGTTCCTATTAGTAATATTTTAGGGTGCGCTGCCGCAAAGACAGCACAAGATAGACCTTCGCAGCAGGTGACCGAGTGCCCAGCCTTGGACGACATCCCCGACAGGTGATGCGCTTCAGCTATTACGCCCTGATGATCTGTTTCATCACCGGCCTCTGCCTTTCAATGCTGGGCATGATGCATCCCGCCGGCGCCAAGGCGGCGCTGCCGGTCTCGGGCCTCTGCTTCGCGCTGGGGCTGGTCGGCCTGCTCTTGCTGCACCGCTTGCGCGCCCAGATCGTGGCGCTGTTCGTCGACGCCGAGCGCAGCAAGATCGCGCGGGACGCTTTCCTGACGGAGGATGAGATCACCGGCGCGATGACCCGGCGGGTCTTCCTGTCGGCCTCCGCGCAAGAACTGCAGCGTGTCGGGCCGGGGCGAACGTCGGCGCTGTTCGCTGTCGACATGGACTATTTGAAAACGCTGAACGACAGCCTTGGCCATACCGCAGGCGATTTCGCCTTGCGGCACCTCGCAAAAACCCTTCGCCGCAGCTTTCCGGATTCGATCGTGGGCAGGCTCGGCGGCGACGAATTCGGCGTCTTCGCGCCTGTCGCTGATGCCGCTGCCGCCGAAGCCCTCTGCCGGGTCTGCCTCGACGCCTTGCACCAGCCGGTCTTCTTCGACGGGCGGGCGATCACCTTGTCCGCCTCGATCGGCATCGCGCTGACGCCGCTGCACAGCGTCTTCTTCAACGAGCTGATGCAGTGTGCCGACCTCGCGCTCTACCAGGCCAAGCGCAAGGGCCGCGGCCAGGCGACGCTGTTCCACGATGACATGCTGCGCGACCGCCGCCACCACCGCTTCATCGAGCGCGAGCTGCGCGCCGCGATTCTCCTCGACGAGCTGCATCTCGTCTACCAGCCCATCACCGATCCCAGCGGCGCGGTACGCGGTTACGAGAGCCTGCTGCGCTGGAACCACCCGGTGCGCGGCGCGATCGCGCCCAGCGATTTCATTCCGGTGGCCGAGCGATCGCATGTTATCGACCTGCTCGGCGAATGGGTGTTCCGGCGTGCCCTCAGCGACGCCCGCGACTTCGGCGACCTCGGCGTCGCCGTGAACATTTCGCCTTGCCAGCTGAAGCGCGACGACGTCGTCGACATGGTCGCGCGGACGCTTGCGGAGAGCGGCGTCTCGCCGTCGCGGATCACCCTCGAGGTGACGGAGTCCATGGCGATGAGCGCCAATTCAGACGTTCTGCGGCGCATCGAGGCCCTGCGGGCCCTCGGGCTGCGGATCTCGCTCGACGACTTCGGCACCGGCTATTGCGGCTTTGCTTACCTCAGGACGTTTCCCATACACACCATCAAGATCGACCGCAGCTTCATCGCCCGGCTTGGCGAAACTCTCGCCGACAACGTCCTTGTCAGCGCGATGGTCAACGTCGCCGCCGCCATGCAGCTTGGCGTGGTCGCCGAGGGCATCGAGACCGAGGCGCAGTTCGTCCTTGCCAAGGCCGCGGGCTGCACACTTTTCCAAGGCTACTTCATCGCGCGACCCATGCCGAAGGAAGCGCTGGTGGAGTGGCTCGCCCGGCGGGACGAGGCACCCGCCCAGGAGGTTCACACGACGGCTTCGGCCTCGATCTCTACCCTGTAGTCGCCGACGAGATTGCCGACGGCATAGAGCGTATTGGCCGGCCGGGCCTCGGCGAAGTAGCGGCCATGGACCCGCGAGACCGGCTCCCAGTCGTCGGCATCCCTCAGATAGACCCGCGTGCGCACGACATCGTCGAGGCTGCCACCGAGGGCGGCGATGCTGGCGGCGATCTTGTCGAGGATGAAGACGGCCTGACCCGCGGGATCGCCGGGGCAGACGACGCTGCCGTCCGGGGCCGTCGCGGTGGTGCCGCTGACGAGGATGCGCTCGCCGACGCGCACCGCCCGGCTGAAGCCGCAGATCTCCTCCCAGATGCTGCCGCTGTCGACGCGCAAGCGGTCCGGCCGGTTGGCGATGGGAACCGCGGTGTAGAACTTCGGCAGCGCGCCGAGATGGTGGCTGAGATCGCCGGAGGCGGTGAGGAAGGGCGGCTTGCGGTACTCGTCGCCGCAGTCGCCGGGCAGCATCCGCGTCTCGGCAAATGCGGCGTCGAGCAGCGCATGGTCCTCGGCGTCCAGCGCCAGGGCAAACACCGCAGCATTGTCCTCGCGGTGCTGGCGCTCGCCGAGCCGGGCACCGACGATGACGGCGGCGACCGCCTTGCGGTCGAGGATCAGGCGTGTCGCGACGTTGGGGATCGAGGCGCCATGCCGATCGGCGACGGACTTCAGCGCCGCCAGCACCGACTGGAACACATCCCAGCCGCCGATCTCCTCGACGAAGCGCTTGTACTTCATCTTGCTCCAGTCGGAGAGCGCATCGGGCTCCGCGGCGCCGAGCCACCGCTCCGAGAGCAGCCCGCCGGCCAGCGTGCCATAGGCGAGGAGGCGAATGCCGTTGGCGAGGCAGAACTCGCTCATGATCCCGCTCGCCCGCCGGTCGAGCACGGAGAACGACACCTGGTTGGAGACGACCGGAATGCCCTCGCCGACCAGCACGCGCAGATGGTCTGTGTTGAAGTTGGTGACGCCGATGGCGCCGATCAGCCCCTCGTCGCGGAGTTTGGCGAGTTCCTTCATCGCGTCGATGTAGCCGGGGTGCTCGAAGGTCCACCAGTGGAACTGCATCAGGTCGATGCGGTCGAGCCGCATCCGGTCGAGGCTGCGCTTGACGCCTTCGCGCACCGTCTCGGCGGTCATCGGCCCCGGCGTCGGGCACCATTTGGTGAAGGCGGTCGAGACCGAGAGACCGTCGCGTCGCTGCTGCGCCAGCAGCTCGCCGGTGATCACCTCGGCGCTGCCGTAGTGATCGGCCATGTCGAACGTGTCGAAGCCGTCGGCCGCATACGCCGCCATGTCGGCGGCAGCCTTGACCGAGTCGAGCAGCGTGCCGCCCCGCTCCATGTCGGCCACCTGCCAGAGGCCGGTGACGATCCGGCTGATCTCGAGGCCGGGGGCGAGTTCGGTGCGCTGAAGGGTCATGTCTATTCCATTCCGGCGGGGCCGCGCGGCGCGCCGCTGTTGGGTCCGGGCGGGCGGCGCTGCCGTCCGTCCGGAAGGTTGGTACGATCTGGCGATCAGCCGCCGATCTTGGTCTTCAGCGCGTTGACCTCGTCGGTCGAGATCTCGCCGGTGGTGGCGACGGCGCCGTCGGTGATCTTCCACAGCCGGAAAGGCCCGGTAATGTCACCGTACTGGTCGAAGGCGACGGGGCCGATGACGCCCTCGTAGCGGATCGGCTTGCCCTCGGAGAGGAGCTTTAGGCCTTTGGCGAACTCTTCCTTGCCGGCGTAGATCACCTCGCCCTTGGGGTCGACCACCTTCGCGATGGCGTCGCGAATCTCAAGCGGCTTCTCGGAGCCGGCGGCGGCAATGGCGAGGCCAAGGATCGCGCCGGCATCGTAGGAGCGGTCGGCGGCGGGGTTGCTGGCGGCAATGCCGCCGGAGAAAGCCTCGTAGTTCGCCGTGAAATACTCGGTCGACTTGGTCGGGCTGGTGCCGGACGAGGTGCCGTAGGCCTCGTTCAGATACTGCGCGCCGACGCTCTTGATGAAGTCCGGGCTGTTCATGCCGTCGTTCAAGAGGAACTTCGGCGTGCCGCCGCCGGAGATCCAGGCGCGGGCGATGGTGGCGCCGTCGACCGGCGTCGAGATGAGGTAGAGCCCGTCCGGCTCGCCCTCCATCGCGGCGGTCGCCTCCGACTGGTAGCTCGCCTGGTTCTCGTTGTAGGGCGTGGTGGACACGATCGTGCCGCCGAGCGCCTCGTAGGCCTTCTTGAACTCGCCGAACATGTTGACGCCGAAGTCATTGTTGACGTGGACGACGGCGATCTTCTTGAATCCCTGGTCGAGCGCGTATTTCGCGGCCGCGGTGCCTTGCAGCGCATCCGAGGTAATGGTGCGGAAGAAGATGCCGCCGGTCTTGCCGTCGCGGCCGAGCGCGGTCAGCGTGGGCGACGAGGAGGCCGGCGAGATCTGCACCACCTTGGCCGGTGCGGTCACCGAGGTAAGGATCGGGATGGTGACCGAAGAGATGATCCCGCCGATGATCGCCGGCACCTTGGCGATCTGGACGAGCTGGGTGGCGACGTCGACGGCGACGCTGCCGGTGCTCTGCGAGTCGCGGGTGTCGGTGGCGAGTGAGCAGCCGCGGATGCCGCCGGCCTCGTTGATGTCGCGGAAGGCCATCTCGACGGACTTCGCACCGGCCTGGCCGTACTCGCCGGCAGGTCCCGTCAGTTCCATCACCACGCCGACGGTGATCTTGCAGTCGGCGGCGAAAGCCTGCGCCGATAAGGCGAGGCCGGCGGCGGTCGTCAGCAGCAGCAGTCTGTTCATTTCATCCCCCCGTGACGGAAAAGCTGAGGTCCCCACGGCCTCAGGCTTTGGTGTTGAGCTCGTATTTCATGATCGAGCCATGCCGCCCCGTGCGGTCGCGCTCGAGCGCATAGATGTCGCCCTCCGGCCCCTGCCGCTCGGCCAGCACAGCGTCGATCGCGGCGACGTCGGCGGCGGAAAGGGTCAAGGCGGAAACGGCGGCGTTGGCGGCGACATGGGCGCGGTTGCGCGCGCCGACGATGATAGCGGCGACCCCGGCGCGGTCGAGCACATAGCGCCCGGCAACGGTCGCGATATCCGCGCCGTGCCGCGCGCCGACGCCGGCCAGCGCCCGCAGCAGTTGCTGGAACAGATCCCAACCGCCGAAATCATCGATGATCAGCTTGTACTTGGTGAGCGAGCGGTTCTCCATCGGATGTTCTGGCTCCGCCACGCCCAGCCAGCGCTCGGACAGGAAGCCACCGGCGACCGAGCCGTAGCAGAAGAGGGCAATGCCCTCGTCGCGCGCCAGCGGCACGAGATGGCTCTCCGGCCGCGCGTCGAGCACGGAATACTGCACCTGCATCGAGAACAGCGGAATGCCGGCCTCACGCACCGCTTGGATGCGCGGCGCATCGAAATTCGTGCCGCCTACGTGGAGGATGCGCCCGTCCCGGCGGATTTCGTCGAGCCAGTGAAACACGTCCAGCCAGAGAGGCGCGTCGTAGTCCCACCAGTGGAACTGCACGAGGTCGAGCCGCTCCATGCCGAGCCGGGCGCGCGAGCGGTCGACCAGCGCCTCGATGTCGCGCTTGGTGACGCGCGTCAGCAGCGACAGGTCCGGTACCATCTTCGTGTGGATGCGCACGCTTGCCAGCGCCTCGGTGCCGCGGGTTTCGGCGAGCTTCCGGCGAAAGGCGCCGTAGATCTCCTCGACGCCGGTATAGATGTCGGCGCAGTCGAAGGTAGTGATCCCCGCATCAAAAGCGGCAATCAGGTCGTCGACGGCCCGGTCGGTGTCGATCTCGCCGTGACCGCCGGCGAGCTGCCAGCCGCCGCGGATGACGCGGGAGATCTCGTAGCCGGGGGCGAGACTCAGCCGCTCGGGCGCGCTCACGCCGGCTCTCCCGACGGCAGCGGCACGGCCGTTGTCTCGCTGTGGCGGAAGCGGCGCTTGCCGAGGCGGGTGATGCGCAGCCGGCTGGAACAGTGGGGGTCCGGACAGGCAATCTCGGCGTCGCTCGCCATCCAGTCGTTGGCGTGCAGGGCCCGCTGCTTGGCCGGGAGCAGCGGCAGCACCGCAGCGATCGAGTAGAGCGAGAAGCCCTGGCCGGCCGGCATCGACACCATCTCGCCGCGCACCTCGAAATGATCCCCGGCCTTGGCGCCGCAATACACCGCGCCGCCGGGCGGGATGATCGCCTCGACCCTCAGGTCGTAGAGCTCGAAGCTGTCGTCGCCGCCGTCACCGGCCATTGTTTCCGTCACGCGATACGCCCTGTGAAGAAGTCCTGTGCGGCAGCGGCCGACACTGCCCGCGGGTTGCGAGACCCGGCGTTGCTGCCTAATGTGCCCGGAGTTTGATCACAGATAATCCGGCGGCACAATCATATGCAGGCCCAGATGCGCGCAGCCTGTGCGCTCTCGCTTCGGCGACCGAAAGAGGGCCGAGGCCTGTGGAAATAACGGCCTCCCCGCCTCCTCACCCAGCGCATGCCGCGGGCGTATCGCCGGCCCGCGCCGGGAGCCGCCTGTCGGCCCGCGCCGTGGTGAAGCGCTTCGGCGGGGTGGCCGCGGTCGACGGCGTCTCCTTCGACCTCGCCGCGGGCGAAATCCTCGGCCTGATCGGGCCGAACGGCGCCGGCAAGACCACGCTGTTCGACTGCCTCGCCGGCAGCCAGACCCCGACCGCCGGCACCATCTCGCTCGGCGACCGGCGGATCGACACGCTGGCCCCGCACCGGCGGATCGGCGCCGGGCTCGCCCGCACCTTCCAGATCCCCCGCCCCTTTCCCGAACT
Organism: Mesocryomonas lacus; assembly: GCF_055730135.2. Taxonomy (NCBI): domain Bacteria; kingdom Pseudomonadati; phylum Pseudomonadota; class Alphaproteobacteria; order Hyphomicrobiales; family Aurantimonadaceae; genus Mesocryomonas; species Mesocryomonas lacus. The sequence goes on from NZ_JBUZWE020000003.1 coordinate 323,421, forward strand.
CAGCGTGCTCGACAACGTGCTGCTCGGCCGCCAGCACCAAGCCGGCGAGCACATCCTGCCGAACTGGTTCGCGCCCGGTCGCGTCCGCCGGGAGGAACGCGAGGCGCGGGAGAAGGCACGGGCGCTGATCGACTTCGTGACGCTGTCGCGGCTGGCGGACCAGCCGGCGCGCATGCTCTCCGGCGGCCAGCGCAAGCTCTTGGAACTGGCCCGCGTGCTGATGGCGGACCCATCGGTGATCCTCCTCGACGAGCCGGCGGCGGGCGTCAATCCGAGCCTCCTCGAGACGATCATCGAGCGCATCGCCGAGCTCAACCGCTCCGGCATGACTTTCCTCCTGATCGAGCACAACATGGACATGGTGGCGCGGCTCTGCGGCCGGGCGATCGTGATGGCCGCCGGCACGGTGATCGCCGAGGGGACACCCGACGCGGTATCGCGCGATGCCGCGGTGATCGACGCCTATCTCGGCGGCGTCGCGGCATGACGATTCTTGAGATCTCCGGCCTCGTCGCCGGCTACGAGCCGGGCGTGCCGATCGTCAACGGCGCCAGCCTCAGCATCGAGAAGGGCGAGATCGTCGCCATTCTCGGGCCGAACGGCGCCGGCAAGTCGACGCTGATCAAGGCCGTCGCCGGCCTCGTCCCGATCAGCGCAGGCACCGTGCGGCTGCGCGGCGAGGACATCACCCGGCTGCCGGCGCACCAGATGGTCCGGCATGGCCTCGGTTTCGTGCCACAGACCGAGAACGTCTTTCCCTCGATGTCGATCATCGACAATTTGAAGCTCGCTGCCGGCATCGTGCCGGCCGCGGAGCGCGCCGGTCGGATCGCCCGGGTCGAGGCGCTGTTCCCTGACCTTGGCGGCCGCCGCACGCTCGCCGCCGGCCGGCTGTCGGGCGGGCAGCGGCAGATGCTCGCCGTCGCCCGCGCGCTGATCGTCGAACCGGACGTGCTGATGCTCGACGAGCCCTCCGCCGGCCTATCGCCGAAACTCGTCTCGCTGGTGTTCGCCAAGCTCGCCGAGATCCGCTCCGAGGGGGTGACTATCCTCCTCGTCGAGCAGAACGCCCGCGCCGCGCTCGCCATCGCCGACCGTGGCGTGATCCTCGCCGAAGGCCGCGAGCGGCACGAGGGACCCGCCGCCGCCTTGCTGGGCGATCTCGCGATCGCCGAACTCTACCTTGGCGGCCGTCGCGCCGTGCTCGCGCCGGCACCGCCACTTGTGCCGATGACGTCGCAAGGGGGCGCGGCATGAGCCTGCAATTCATCGTCGACGGCCTCCTCACCGGCCTGATGATCGGCCTCGGCGCCATCGGCGTGACGCTGACCTATTCGATCCTGCGCTTTGCCAACTTCGCCCATGGCGAGCTGATGACCTTCGGCGCCTATGCCGCCTGGAGCATCAGCTTCGCCCTCTCGGCGCTGCTCGGCGCGGCGCTGCCGCCGCTCGCGCCCTTCTCCTTCGCCTGGAGCGTGCTGGTCGCCGGCGCCCTCGCCATGGTGCTGACGGCGGGCCTTGCGGTGCTGCTCGACCTCGCCCTGTTCAAGCGACTGCGCGAGAAGTCGACGACCATCGTCGTCGTGATGGCAAGCTTCGGCGCCTCGATCGCGCTGCGCAGCCTGATCGAATTCGCCTTCTCGTCGAGCCCGGTCTATTTCAGCCGCGACCTGCAGATCGCCACGCGCCTGGGGCTCGGGATGCGGGTGACGCCCGACCAGGGCGCGCTGATCGCCGTGACGCTGCTGCTCCTCGTCCTCGTCCACCTCTTCGTCACCCGCAGCCAGGCCGGTCGCTCGATGCGGGCCGTCGCCGAAAACCCGGCGCTGGCGAAGGTGGCGGGGATCGACGTCGACCGGGTCGTGCGGCTGACCTGGATCCTCGGCGGATCGCTCGCCGCCGCGGCCGGCACGATGACCGGCATCCTCGTCCAGATCCGCCCCTATATGGGCTTCGACCTCCTGCTGCCGCTGTTCTCGGCGGCGATCCTCGGCGGCATCGGCAGCGTGCCGGGCGCCATCCTCGGCGCGGTGATCATCGGCATTTCGGAAGCCGCGACGGTGCAGTTCATCGGCGCCGAATGGCGGGCGGCGGTGTCCTTCGTCCTCCTGATCCTGATGCTGCTGATCCGGCCGAGCGGCCTGTTCGGGGGACGCGCCTGATGCTCGCTTTTGCTGCCTATGGTGCCTTCTTCCTGACGACGGCGCTGGCCTTCGCCGTCGTCTGCATCGGCTTGAACCTGCAATGGGGCATGACCGGCCTGTTCAATGTCGGCATTGCCGGCTTCGTGGCGGTCGGCGCCTATACCTCGGCGATCCTGACGACGCCGGAGACCGCCGGCCATCTCGGCGGCTTCGCGCTGCCCATGCCGCTCGGCTGGCTGGGCGCGATGCTGGCGAGCGGACTGATCGCGGCGGCCGTCGGCGGCATCACGCTCCGGCTGCGGTCGGACTATCTCGCCATCACCACCTTCGGCGTCGCGGTGGTCATCCATCTCGTCGCGCTGAACGCGCAGGCCCTGACCGGTGGCCCCTTCGGCATCGGCTTCATCCCACGCGGCTTCGAGAGCTTTGCCGACCGGCCGCTGCTCTTCGGCGTTGGCAACCTCGCGCTCGCCGCCATCACGACGCTTGCCGTCTACCTCGTGATGGAAAAGCTCGCGCGCAGCCCCTGGGGCCGGGTGCTCCGGGCCATCCGCGAGGACGAGACGGCCGCCGCCTCGCTCGGCAAGAGCCCGGTGCGCTACCGGCTGCAGGCCTTTGCCATCGGCGGGGCGATCATGGGGCTGGGCGGGGCGATGCAGGCGCATTTCATCGGCTTCATCGCGCCCAACAACTACCTGCCGAACTTCACCTTCCAGGTCTGGGCCATGCTGATCATCGGCGGCGCCGGCAGCAACCGCGGCGCCATCGCCGGCGCGATCCTCGTCTGGGGGATCTGGAGCCTGTCGAGCGCCGGCGTCTCGGCCTTCGTGCCGGCCGAGTACCAGGCGCGAGCGAGCGCGCTGCAGCTGGTGCTGATCGGCGTCATGCTCTGCACGATCCTTGCCGTCCGTCCGCGCGGCCTGTTCGGCGAAAAGCTGCGGCCGGCCCCCAAGGCTTAAGCTGCAGCCTGTCTCCGACGCTGATGGGCCTTCTTCCGCCTACGCCACGAGGTTCGGGGGCGTCTCGCCGCGCAGCACGGCATCGATGCCGTCAAGGGCGAGAAAACCCATGGCGTCCCGGGCGGTCGCGGTGGCGCTGCCGAGATGCGGCAGCAACACGACGTTGTCGAGCGTGAGGTAGGCCGGGTTCACTTTCGGCTCGCCATCATAGACGTCGAGGCCCGCCGCGGTGATGCGCCCCGACTTCAGCGCCGCGACGAGGGCGGCATCGTCGACCAGCGTGCCGCGTGCGGCGTTCACCACGATAGCACCCTTCGGCAGGCGCTCGATCCGCTCGGCGTTGAGCCAGCGATAGGTGTCCGGCGTCGAGGGCGCGTTCAGCGAGAGCACGTCGGAGACGGCGAGCAGGCTGTCGTCACTATCGTGGAAGATGGCGCCGGCCTCGAGCTCGGGCGCAAGCCGCGTGCGGTTGCGGTAGTGCACCTCCATCGAGAAGCCGCGCGCCATGGCGGCGACCTCGCGGCCGATGCGGCCCATGCCGTAGATGCCGAGGCGGCGCCCCGAAATCTGCGTGCCGATCAGCTGCGTCGGCGCCCAGCCGGTCCACTCTCCGGCGCGCAGCAGGCGCTCGGCTTCGCCGGCGCGGCGGGCGGCCGCCAGAATTAGCAGCAAGGTGACTTCGGCAGTCGCGAGCGACAGCACGTCCGGCGTGTTGCAGAGGGCAATGCCACGGGCGCGCAAGGCTTTGGCATCGACGTGGTCGTAGCCGACCGAAAACGTGCCGATCACCTTGATCGTTTCGGGCAGCCGGGCGATCAGCGCGGCGTCGATCTTGTCGCCCGGCGCGCACAGGAGCGCATCGGCGCCGTCGGCCAACTTTAGCAGCGCATCGGCGCCGTAGACTGCGTCGCTTTCGTTGAGGACGCCCTCATAGTCGCGTTGCCAGCGGGTTTCCACCGCCTCGGGCAGGCGGCGGGTGACGACGATTTTCGGGCGCATGCTCTGCCTTCTCGAGAGGAAGTTCCGGGTGACGGTGCCTGGACCGTTCCCCCATTTCTATACGCTTGGCGGCGGCGGGAAAGCGCCAACCAGCGATTATTCCGATGCGGCACCCCTTCACGCCTGCCGCCGGCCTGTACAAGCACCGCGGTGCAGTGCTGTCATGACCCGTCGCCGTTGCCGCGACTCCCACCCTTTGGAGCCCGCATGCAGAATGATCCCCGCTCGCACGGTCTGTGGGAGCGCACCGCGCCAAAAGCCCCGGAGACGGCGCGCCTGGCCGGCGACCGCACGGCAGACGTCGTCATCATCGGCGCTGGCTTCACCGGCCTTTCCGCGGCGCTGCATCTGGCCGAAGCGGGGGCGCGCGTCATCGTTCTGGAGGGCGCGGAGATCGGCTTCGGCGGGTCGGGCCGCAATGTCGGCCTCGTCAATGCGGGGCTGTGGGTCATGCCGGACGACGTACCGAAGGCGCTCGGCACGGAGCATGGCGAGCGGGTGCTCGACCTTCTCGGACAGGCGCCTCGGCTCGTCTTCGACCTCGTCGCCCAGCACGCCATCGCCTGCGAACCCGAGACCAACGGTACGCTGCACTGCGGCGTCGGCGAGCAGGGCCGGACGGAACTTGCCGAGCGCGCACGGCAGTGGCAGGCCCGCGGGGCCGACGTAGAGCTTCTCGACGCGGCCCAGACCGCGTCCGTCGTCGGATCGAGCGCCTACTCGTCCGCCCTCCTCGACCGGCGCGCCGGCATGATCCAGCCGCTCGCCTATGTCCGCGGCCTCGCGGCTGCCGCGCTCGCCGCCGGCGCCGAGATCTTCACCGCAAGCCCGGTCGAGGGCTTCGAGGAGAAGGGCACGGGCTGGCAGGTGAGGACGCCCGGCGGGTCGGTATCGGCCGACTGGATCGTCGTCGCGACCAACGCCTATACCAGCGCGCCCTGGCCGGAAATCCGCGCCGAGATCGTGCATCTTCCCTATTTCAACATCGCGACCGTGCCGCTGTCGGACAATCTCAAGCGGTCAATCCTGCCGGGCCGGCAAGGCGCCTGGGATACCAAGGACGTGCTCTCCTCCTTCCGTTTCGACCGAGCGGGGCGGCTCGTCATCGGCAGCGTCGGCGCGCTGCGGGGCAGCGGCACGGCGATCCACCGGCGCTGGGCGAAGCGCAGCCTGCAGCGCCTGTTTCCGCAGATCGGCGACATCGCCTTCGAGGCCGAATGGTACGGCAAGATCGGCATGACCTCCGACTCGCTGCCGCGCTTCCACCGCCTCGCCCGCAACGTCGTCTCCTTCTCCGGCTATAACGGCCGCGGCATCGGGCCCGGCACCGCCTTCGGCAAGGTGCTGGCGGAGCACATCGGCGGCAAATGCCCCGAAGCGGCGCTGCCGCTGCCGGTGACGCCGGTGGTGCCGCAGCACCTGCGGGCCGCGCGCGAGGCCTATTACGAGGTCGGCGCGCAGATCGCACACCTCTCCTCCCGCCTCTGAACCTTCTGCCGATTTCCGGGGCACACTGCCCAGGGAAGCGGCCACGCGCGACGCGACATTGCCCGCGACGCGCCAACGCCCTGCATCGGGCGAACTGGCACGGCATTTGCACATGTTCTGACGAGTTGGCAGCTAGGGTTCCGGCTCTTCCCGCGGGAAGAGCGCTGGTCCGAGAGCTGCCGCTGCGTCGGGAGACATCCGCGCAGCGCACGGCGGGATAAAAACCCGGGAGACCTCACCAGCCCAGCGGACCGGCTTGCCCGGACGCGACTGCTTGTCAGGGATGCCGATGCCAAGACTCGAGACTGCGCCCCTCCTCCCTTCCGCCATGCCGCCCGGCCGCGCCCCGACGGCCGTCGCGTCATTCGCCGCGCCCGCCGTCGCCGTCCCGCCGCGGGATCGTCGCGGCTGTTGCGCCGACCGCGCTCCCCTTTACCAAACGCCAGCCTGAAGGATCACGCGATGGATCTTACGCCACAGGACCGCGCCGAAATGGACGCGCACCGCCGCCGCTACGACGCGCTGAAGGCGGCCGGAACCGGAGCCTCTCCCCAGGCACTGCCATCGCCGACCGCCCTCGGGGCGGCGGCGATCGATCCGGCGGCGACCATCGCCACCGAGACCATTCCCGGCGGCTGGTACACGACATCGATCCTGAAACGCGGCGAAACGCTGCGGCTGGTCGACGTCGAGGGCACCGGCGCGGCCGCGCTGCTCGCCTGGAACGCCGCCGATCCCTCGGAACGGCTGAACCACGCCGACACGCTGAAGATCCAGTGGACCGCGCGGCTGCAGAAGGGCCGCGTGATCTTCTCCGACATGGGCCGCGTGCTGCTGTCGATCGTCGAGGACACGTCCGGCGCGCACGACGCCCTCGTCGGCGGCTCGAACGCCGCCTCGACCCTCGCGCAGTACGGGCCCGGCGCTTTCCGCAACAGCCGCGACAACTTCATCCAGGGCGCGCTGAAGCTCGGCCTGTCGCGCCGCGACATCGCGCCTTGCATCAGCTTTTTCTCGCCGGTCTCGGTGGCCGACGCGACGGGGGCCGTTGCCTGGAATGGCAGCGCGAAGACCGCCGGGGCGTTCGTCGACCTCCGCGCCGAGATGGATCTCCTCGTCGTCGTCTCGGCAGCGCCGCACCCGCTCGATCCCTCCCCTACCTATGCGCCGGGCGCGGTCGATCTTGTGCGGTTCCGCCGGCCCGCGGTCGATTCTGCGACCGACCTTTGCCGCACCGCCTCCGCAGAAGCTGCCCGCGGTTTCGAGAACACCACCCGCTACCTCGCCGTCTGAAGGGATCGCCATGACCACGCTTTTCGACGGTTCGCCGGCGCATGCCGCCTCCCTCCCCCGGCTCGACCAGGTCGTCGCCGCCCGCGCCCCCTGGTCGGGGATCGTGCGCCGCGGCGAGACGCTGCGGCTGATCGATTCGGAAGGACAGCAGGCGATCGACACCCTGTTCTACCGCGCCGACGACCATGCCGAGCGCTACAGCGCGCAGGACACGATCCGGGCGCAAGGTGTGGCCTATGTCGGCACCGGAACGCGCCTCCTCTCCAATGAGGGCCGGGTGATGCTGACCGTCACCGCCGACAGCTGCGGCCGGCACGACACCTCGGCGGGCGCCTGCTCCTGCGAGTCCAACACCGCCCGCTTCGGCCACGAGACGAAGTTCCTGCACGCCTGCCGCGAGAACTTCATCCTCGAGGTCTCGCGCTACGGCATGACCAAGCGCGACGTCGTGCCGAACATCAACTTCTTCATGAACGTCCCTATTTCGCCGAGCGGCGACCTCGTCATCGCCGACGGGATCTCGGAGCCGGGCGGCACGGTGGAGATGGTGGCGGCGATGGACGTCCTCTGCATCATCTCGAACTGCCCACAGGTCAACAATCCCTGCAACGGTTTCCATCCGACGCCGATCCGTGTGCAGATCCTGCCGGCGCCGGGGTTTTGAGCATGTTCCGAAAGGTCCTCATCGCCAACCGAGGTGAGATCGTCGGCCGCGTCGCGCTCACGTTGCGGAAGATGGGCATCGCCTCGGTCGCCGTCGCGTCAGAGGCCGACCGCTTCCACCGCGCGGTGCTGGAGGCCGACGAGCACGTGGTGATCGGCCCGGCGCCGGCGGCGGAGAGCTATCTCCTCACCGAGCGCATCCTCGACGCCTGCCGCCGGACCGGCGCGGACGCGGTGCATCCCGGCTACGGCTTCCTGTCCGAGAATGCCGGGTTTGCCCGGGCGCTGGCGGCGGAAGGCATTGCCTTCATCGGCCCGCGGCCGGAGCACCTCGAGGCCTTCGGCCTGAAGCACACGGCGCGCGCGCTGGCGGAAGCCTCCGGCGTGCCGCTGCTGCCGGGTTCGGGCCTTCTCGGCGATGTCGCGGCGGCCTTGGCGGCGGCCGAACGCATCGGCTTTCCCGTGATGCTGAAATCCACCGCCGGCGGCGGCGGCATCGGCATGCAGCTTTGCTTCGATGCGGCCGAACTGGCGGAGAAGTTCGAAGTCGTGCAGCGCATGGCCCGGCAGAGTTTCGGCGATGCGCGGGTCTATCTCGAGCGCTTCGTCGCCGAGGCCCGGCACATCGAGGTGCAGATCTTCGGCAATGGACGCGGCGGGGTGATGGCGCTCGGCGAGCGCGACTGCTCGCTGCAGCGCCGGCACCAGAAGGTGGTGGAGGAAACGCCGGCGCCCGGCATTTCCGATGCAGTGCGCCGGGCGCTGGCCGACGCCGCCGTGGCGCTCGGTCAAAGTGTCTCCTACGAGTCCGCCGGCACGGTCGAGTTCGTCTACGACGTCGCCCGCGGCGACTTCGCCTTTCTCGAGGTGAACTCGCGGCTGCAGGTCGAGCACCCCGTCACCGAGGCGGTGACCGGCATCGACCTCGTCGAATGGATGATCCGCCAGGCCGCCGGCGAGGACATGCTGGCCGGGCGGCCGCAGGTGATCCCGAGGGGTGCCGCGATCGAGGTGCGGATCTATGCCGAGAGCGCGCTGCAAGGGTTCCGCCCCAGCGCCGGCCGGCTGACCGAGGTGGCGTTTCCGGACATGCCGGGCGTGCGGGTCGACGGCTGGATCGAGGCGGGCAGCGACGTCACGCCCTTCTACGACCCGATGCTGGCCAAGCTGATCGCCACCGGCCCCGACCGCTCCGCCGCCCTCGCGACTCTCCAGGCGGCACTCGCCGCCACCAAGATTTCCGGCATCGAGACCAATCTCGGCTATCTCCGCGCCATCGCCGCCAGTCCGATGTTTGCAGATGGCGCGGTCGCTACCTCTGTGCTCGGACAGTTTCCCTACCGGCCGACGGCGGCCGAGGTGATCCTGCCGGGCGCCCAATCGAGCCTGCAGGAACTGCCGGGCCGCCTCGGCCTGTGGCATGTCGGCGTGCCTCCGAGCGGGCCAATGGACGCCGTCGCCTTCCGTCTCGCCAACCGCATCGTCGGCAATCACGAGGATGCCGCGGCGCTGGAGATGACCGTCTCCGGCCCGACGCTGAGATTTCACGCCGGCGCGGTGATCGCGCTGGCGGGGGCGGCCATGCCGGCGGATGTCGGTGGGCGCGTCGCCCCCTATGGCGAACCGGTGTCGATCGCCGCCGGGGAGACGCTGACGCTCGGCGCCATCGCCGGGCCCGGCCAACGGACCTATCTCGCGGTCCGCGGCGCCTTCGACGCGCCAAAGGTTTTCGGCTCCCGCGCCACTTTCGCGCTCGGCGGCTTTGGCGGCCATGCGACGGGGACGCTGACGCCCGGCGACATCCTGGCTTTCGGCAGCACGCCGCCGGTCACAGAGCCGGCGCCGCTCGACCTTCCGCTGCTCACCCATGCCTGGGATCTCGCGGTCGTCACCGGGCCGCACGGCGCACCCGACTTCTTTACCGACGGCGATATCGACACCCTGTTCTCCGAGCCTTACGAGGTGCACTTCAACAGCGCCCGCACCGGCGTCCGGCTGATCGGACCGAAGCCCGAATGGGCGCGCGCGGACGGCGGCGAGGCCGGCCTTCATCCCTCGAACCTCCACGACAACGCCTATGCCATCGGCGCGATCGACTTCACCGGGGACACGCCGATCATCCTCGGCCCCGACGGCCCGAGCCTCGGCGGCTTCGTCTGCCCGGCGGTGGTCGCGGCCGAAGACCTCTGGAAGATCGGCCAGCTGAAGCCGGGCGATAGCGTCCGCTTCCGCCCGGTCGCCCGGCCGGACGATCCCGTCGCCGGGCCGACGATCCTCACCCGGCAGGATGCCGGCTCGCCGATCCTCGCGCGCGGGGAAGACGTCGTCTACCGCCGGCAAGGCGACGCCAATCTCCTCGTCGAATACGGCGCCATGTCGCTCGACATCGGCCTGCGGCTGCGGGCGCACGGGCTGATGCAGGCGCTGCAGGAAATGCGCCTGCCGGGCGTGATCGACCTGACGCCGGGCATCCGCTCGCTGCAGGTCCACTACGATCCCGGCACGCTGTCGCGCCAAAAGCTGCTCGGCGCACTGGCGGAAATTGAACAGGGCCTGCCCTCGGTCGAGGACGTCGTGGTGCCCAGCCGCATCGTGCACCTGCCGCTGTCCTGGAACGACCCGGAGATCCAGCTGGCAGCCCGCAAGTACCAGGAGCTTGTGCGGCCAAACGCGCCCTGGTGCCCCGACAACATCGAGTTCATCCGCCGCATCAACGGCCTCGACGACGAGGCCGCGGTGAAGCGCACGATCTTCGATGCCAGCTATCTCGTGATGGGGCTCGGCGACGTCTATCTCGGCGCGCCAGTGGCGACGCCGCTCGACCCGCGGCACCGGCTGGTGACGACGAAGCACAACCCCGCCCGGACCTGGACACCAGAGAACGCCGTCGGCATCGGCGGCGCCTACATGTGCATCTACGGGATGGAGGGACCGGGCGGTTACCAGCTGTTCGGCCGCACGATCCAGATGTGGAACGCCTGGCGGCGCACGCGCGACTTCGAGAACCCCTGGCTGCTGCGCTTCTTCGACCAGATCCGCTTCCACCCGGTCGACGGGGCGGAACTCGCCGAGGCGCGCGCCGCCTTTCCGCATGGCGCCTATCCCGTCCGCATCGAGGAGACCGCCTTCCGCTACCGAGACCATCTCGCCATTCTGGCCGCGAACGACCCGGCAATCCGCGCCACCAAGACGCGCCAGCAGGAGGCGTTCGACGCCGAGCGGCAGCGCTGGAAGGACAGCGGCATCGACGACTTCGTCGAGCCCGCCAACACCGCCGATGTCGACCACGCCGCCCTCCCCGCCGGCTGCACCGCGCTGACAACGCACGTTCCCGGCAGCGTCTGGAAGCTCATCGCCGAGCCCGGCGCGATGGTCGAGATCGGTGACACCATTGCGATCCTCGAATCGATGAAGATGGAGATCGCCATTCCCGCGCTCGCGCGCGGCAGGCTGGTCGACTACCGCGTGAAATCCGGCCGCCAGCTTCGGGCCGGCGACGTTCTGGCCGTTGTCGAGACGGTGCCGTGACGGGGCAGCCCGTCGGCCGCGGCCGCTGATCGGTGCTCTGCTGCCCATGGGGAGAGTGCTATGACGACGAGATCGAGAAGGACATCGGCGCCCCGTAGCCGAGCCGGCGCACGACGCTAAGCGGACGCCCAGAGATCAGGATTAGAAGATGGCGCGCGAGGTAAACCTCGACGACACCGTTGAAGACAATTTTCTGGGATGTTTATTCGAACTGGATAAAATAGCACAAACAATGAGGACGAACTGCCTCTAAGGAGAGGCGCAGCCCTCTCCGCTTCGTCATCCCGGCCTTTAGCCGGGATCCATTCCTCGGCGTTTCATCCGCAGTCCTGTTCCGGAATGTCCACCCACTGCGCTGTCCCCGCCGGTTGGGAATGGATCCCGGCTAAAGGCCGGGATGACGAAGCGGAGAGGGCTGCGCCTTCGGGATCGTCCGGCGCTCCGCGCCCAGCGGGCGAACCCTCAAAAGAACTGGAAACGAGGCCCTGATAAGAGACAGCCGCGCGGGCTGACCGGATCGATCTAATTACAATAGAGCGCCGCGAGTTCGAGTTTCTCGCGAATGATGCGGTGAGTTTCCGCCGTCACTGCCGGTCTCCTTTCCCGACAGGCGTTCCCACGGAGCGTGCGTCCCTAAACAAACTCCGGCCTGCCCATTCTTGACAGGCATCGGGTTCGGCATGACCCTTCGGGCTCAACCGAGGGGGGAATGCAGCATGCCGCAGTCCATTGCCCATCTGCTCGCCCAGCGCTGGTTCGCCGTCCTTGCGCGCATCGTCCTGACCTTCGCCTTCTGGGGCGGCGGCCTGTCGAAGCTGATCGACTTTCAGGGCGGCATGGCCGAGATGTCGTCCTTCGGCCTCGAACCCGCGATGGCCTTCAACATCGCCGTCATCATCGTCGAGATCGGCGGGTCGCTCCTGGTGATCCTCAACCGCTGGACCTGGCTTGGCGCCGGTGCGCTCGCCGTCTTCACGGTCCTGACGATCCCGATCGTCCATCACTTCTGGACGATGCAGGGGGAGGAGGCGATGATCCATTTCTTCTTCGCCACCGAGCACGTCAGCCTGATCGGCGGCTTGATGGTGGTCTCGATCCTGTCGCGCCCGCAGACCATCGCAATGCTGGTTGGCAGCCCGCCGCGTTACGCCAAGGCCTGACCGCGCCGCCTGCATAAAAAAGGGCGACCCTTCCGGGCCGCCCTTTGTACAATTGTTCTTAGTACTTGGCCGGAACGAGTGCCGGCGCTTAGCTGTCGAGGAACGAGCGCAGCTTCCGGCTCCTGCTCGGGTGCTTCAGCTTGCGCAGCGCCTTGGCCTCGATCTGGCGAATGCGCTCGCGTGTCACCGAGAACTGCTGGCCGACTTCCTCGAGCGTGTGGTCGGTGTTCATGCCGATGCCGAAGCGCATGCGCAGCACGCGCTCCTCGCGGGGCGTAAGGGAGGCGAGCACGCGCGTGGTGGTCTCGCGCAGGTTGGCCTGGATCGCCGCATCGATCGGCAGGATGGCGTTCTTGTCCTCGATGAAGTCGCCGAGATGCGAATCTTCCTCGTCGCCGACCGGGGTCTCGAGCGAGATCGGCTCCTTGGCGATCTTCAGGACCTTACGGACCTTTTCGAGCGGCATGGCGAGCTTCTCGGCCAGCTCTTCCGGAGTCGGCTCGCGGCCGATCTCGTGCAGCATTTGGCGCGAGGTGCGAACGATCTTGTTGATCGTCTCGATCATGTGCACCGGGATGCGGATCGTGCGCGCCTGGTCGGCGATCGAGCGGGTGATCGCCTGGCGGATCCACCAAGTGGCGTAGGTCGAAAACTTGTAGCCGCGGCGGTACTCGAATTTGTCGACGGCCTTCATCAGGCCGATATTGCCCTCCTGGATGAGATCCAGGAACTGCAAGCCGCGGTTGGTGTACTTCTTGGCGATGGAAATCACGAGGCGCAGGTTCGCCTCGACCATTTCCTTCTTCGCCTGACGGGCCTCGCGCTCGCCCTTCTGCACCATGTGGACGATGCGGCGGAACTCGGTGATCTCGAGGCCGGTCTCGGTCGCAAGGTTTTGGATGTCCTGCCGAAGGGTCTTAATTGAGTCCTTCTCGCTCTGGACGAACTTCAGCCAGCCTTTGCCGGCGAGGTTGGCGATGTGCCGGGTCCAGTTCGGGTCGAGCTCGGAGCCCTGATAGCTCTTCAGGAACTCCTCGCGCTTGACGCCATAGCTTTCGGCGAGGCGCAGCAGCTTGCCCTCGTTGCCCACCAGCCGCTTGTTGATGTCGTAGAGCTGGGCGACCAGCGCGTCGATGCGGTTCTGGTTGAGCGACAGGCTCTTGACCGCCGTGATCAGCTCTTCCTTGAGCTTCTTGTAGCTGCGCTCCTGGGAAGGCGAGAGCGTGCCGGTCGCGGCCAGCCGGTTCTCGACCTGCTGGTCCTGCAACTTGCGCAGGCGCTTGTAGCTGTCGGCAATGACGTCGAAGGTCTCGATGACCTGCGGGCGGATCTCGGCTTCCATCGCGGCGAGCGACAGCGAGTTCTCGAACTCGTCGTCGTCATCGTCGTCATCGTCGCCACGCGGTGCGCCCGGCACCGGAACCGCCTCCGGGGCGGCATCGGCCTCGGGGATCGCGACAACCGGAAGCTTCGCCTCGGGGCCGGCATAGGTCGCCTCGAGGTCGATGACCTCGCGCAACATGATGTTGCCCTCGTTCAGCTCGTCGCGCCAGATGATGATGGCCTGGAAGGTCAGCGGGCTCTCGCAGAGCCCCGCGATCATCGTCTCGCGGCCGGCCTCGATGCGCTTGGCGATGGCGATTTCGCCCTCGCGGGACAAGAGCTCGACCGAGCCCATCTCGCGCAGGTACATGCGGACCGGATCGTCGGTACGATCGGTCGCTTCCTTCTTGGTGGTGGTGGCGACGGCGGAAGGACCGGCCTCGGCGACTTCCGTCGAGCCCTCTTCCTTCTCTTCCTTCTCCTCGGCGTCGTCGCTCTCTTCTTCCTCGACGACGTTGATGCCCATGTCGTTCAACATGGCCATCGTGTCCTCGATCTGCTCCGAGGTCACGTCTTCGGCGGTGAGCACCGAGTTCAGCTTGTCCATCGTCACAAAGCCGCGCTTCTTGGCGGCCTTGATCATCTTTTTGACGGCATCATCGGACAGGTCGAGCAGAGGGCCGTCCGGCGTCTCCGGACGCTCTTCGACGACCGCTTCGCTTTCTTTGACCTTAGTTGCCATGCGTTTTCTCTCCAGTTCGCGTGCCGTGCCCGCAAAGGTCGCTCCGGATCGCACGACTGCGCTCCCGTACCTTGCCTTAGGCGCCGACCGTAAACGTTCGCTTAACCCTACCGACAGGCAACCCTCAAATGTCTCGGGAAACCTGTTCACGCCCTGGTTAAAAGGCGCGTCTTCCATTCATTTCAAGCTCGAACGATGTAAAACCGTTACAAACCAGTCGTCTAGGCGGGCAGCTGGGCTGGAAATCCGGCATTTCAATGCCGACCCGCCTGCAAAACCACAGATTTTCCCCTGGTATGACAGGCCCCATAGCGCTTTTCGAATCAGATTGCGATTCTTTAGTAGGCCTTTGTCGCGCGACCCGACAGAATGCCGAAACCGTCGATCAGAGCCTCCGTGCCGCTGAGGGTGTCAATTTCCCGCTTCACCTCGACGACGTGGGCGTAGGCCGTCTCAGACGGCTGACGTCCCAGTGCTTCTTCTGCGCTGCGGAGCTCCTTATTTAGGGAGCGGAAGCGGTGATGCAAGTGAAGCGCCTGGCGCACCGCCTCGCGCGCATCCTCGGGCGCCGCCGTCTCCAGCACGGTCCACAGGCGGAGCTCGCGCAGCCGCTGCTGGTAGGCCTCGTAGATCGTGCCAACGCCCTTCGCCGGCAAGTGCGAGAGCAGCTCCTCGCGCGAGGTCGGATGGTGCTCGGCATAAATGTCGAGCACGGCCGAGCGCAGATGGGCGAGATCGCCCGCCGGCAGTTCCAGATCCGCGAAGTAGTCGAAGGCCTCGTGGAACAGCAGCGGATGGTTGACGAAGCCGATGACGATGGTGACCTCGCGCAGCGCCGCATCCTGCAGCCCGGCGCGCTTCATCAGGCTCGACCGGGTCAGCCGGTCGGAGACCACGGACCGGCGCATGCCGCCGCCCGGCTTGCCCGGCCCATTCTCCCCGCCTTGCCGCTGCCCCTTGGCGAACCGCTCGCCGCCATTTCCGCCGCCTTGCCCCTTGCCCGAGGAGCCGCGCCCGGATCCGAAGAAGCTGCGCAGCCGGTCCTCGACGTCCTGCAGGTAATGGCGCCGCACGCTCTCGTCGCCGACGACACGGGCCAGCGCCTTCAGCCGGTGCTCGAGATCGGCGCGCCGCTCGGGCGTGTCGAAGCTGCCCCCCGCGGTCTCGCGCATCCAGAGAAGGTCGGCGAGCGGACGGGCCGACGCCATCACCTCGCGAAACGCCTCGGGCCCGTTCTCGCGCACGAGGTCGTCGGGGTCCTTGCCGTCCGGCAGCAGCGCGAAGCGCAGCGAGCGGCCGGGCTTCAGCAGCGGCAGCGCCAGCTCGGCGGCGCGGTGCGCGGCCTTGATGCCGGCGGCGTCGCCGTCGAAGCAGAGGATCGGCTCGGCGGCGTTGCGCCAGAGCAGTTCCAGCTGACGGTCGGTCAGCGCCGTGCCGAGCGGCGCCACGACGTTCTCGAACCCCGCCTGGTGGAGCGCGATGGTGTCCATGTAGCCCTCGACCACCACCAGCGTGCCGGCAGCCTTGGCGGCGCGGCGGGCGCGCGCGATGTTGAACAGCGTCGCGCCCTTGTGGAAGACGTCGGTCTCTGGGGAGTTCAGATACTTCGCCGAGATCTCGGACGACAGCGCCCGCCCGCCGAAAGCGATGATCCGCTCCTGCGCGTCGGCGATGGGAAACATCACCCGGTCGCGGAACCGGTCGTAGGAGACGGCGATGCCCTCGCCGTGCACCACCATTCCGGACGCCTCGACCTCGGCCTTGCCGACGCCCCGCCCAGAGAGGAACTCCTTCAGACGGTTGCGGCTGTCGGGGGCGTAGCCGAGGCCGAACATCTTCTGCGTCGCCGGGTTGAGGCCGCGGTCGCGCAGATAGGCGCGCGCCTTGGCGCCGTCCGCCTCCTGCAGCACGCCGGCGAAGAATTCGGCCGAAAGTTTTAGCGCTTCAAGGATGGTCGAGCGCTGCTCGTCGCGCTTTTCGGCCGCGGCGTCTCTTTCGGGCAAGGCCAGCCCCGCCTCGCCGGCCATCCGCTCGACCGCCTCGGGAAACGACATTCCCTCGGCTTCGACAAGGAAGCGGAAATGGTCGCCCGAGACGCCGCAGCCGAAGCAGTGGTAGCGGCCCTTCTGGTCCTCGCAGTGGAAGGAGGGCGACTTCTCGCTGTGAAAGGGGCAGCAAGCCCAGAAGTCTCCCTTGCCGGGCTGCGACTTCTTGCGGTCCCAGGTGACGCGCCGACCGATCACGTCGGAAATCGGCACCCGGTCGCGGATATCGTCGAGGAAGCTCGGGGAGAAGCGCATGGGTCTTTCGGAAGCTTGTGAGGCGCAGCCATACCACGCCGACCGTCAACATGTGGTGTCTGCCGGGGGTTGTCACCGCGATTCACAGGCGGCAGCACGGCAAAAGCATGGCGCTCCCCTCGCGCCGGCGGTTAGGTAGCGCCCTCACCCCGTTTGGATCCGCCATGCTTGCAGCCCTCACCGCCATCTTCGTCTGCCAGCTTGCCGGGGAGATGATCACCGTCGGGCTCGGCCTGCCGCTGCCGGGGCCGGTCATCGGCATGGCGCTGCTGTTCCTTTTCCTGGTGGTGAAGGGCTCGGTCCCCGCCGCGATCGGCAAGGCCGGCGACGGGCTGCTGCAGCATCTCTCGCTGCTCTTCGTGCCGGCGGGCGCCGGGATCATGATGCATGTCGGCCGGCTCGAGGAGAACGCGCTCGGGCTTGGGGCGGCCCTCCTGTTCTCGACGCTCGCGACGATCCTCGTGACCGCGCTCGTCATGCGGGCGATGACCGGGGGGCGCCGCGATGCCGACTGAAACGCTGCACGACGTCTGGGTCTACCTCGCGGCCTCGCCGCTGCTCTCGCTGACCTTGACGCTGGTGCTCTACAAGCTCGCCTTCGCCGTCTATCGCCGCTCGGGCTTCGTCGCGCTGCTGAACCCGGTGCTCCTAACGGTGATCATGGTCGTCGCGCTGCTGGAGGCGACCGATACGCCCTACCAGACCTATTTCCAGGGTGCGCAGTTCATCCATTTCCTGCTGGGGCCGGCGACGGTCGCGCTGGCGATCCCGCTCTACCGGCAGTTCGAGCGCGTCCGGCAAAATGCGCTCGCGGTGGTCGCCAGCCTGCTGACGGGATCGCTGACCGCCATGGTCACCGCCGTCGGTATCGGCTGGGCTTTCGGCGTCGACCGGGTCAGCCTGATCGCGCTGGCGCCGAAATCGGTCACCGCGCCGGTCGCCATGGGCATTGCCGAAAAGCTCGGCGGCGTGCCCTCGCTCACCGCCGTCTTCGTCATCGCCACCGGCATTCTCGGCGCCTCGCTCGGGACGGTCGCGCTGGATCTCTGCGGCATCCGCAGCCCGATCGCCCGCGGCTTTGCCATGGGCACGGCGTCGCACGGCATCGGCACCGCCCGCGCCTTGCAGGAGAGCGAGATCGCCGGCGCATTCTCGGGACTCGCCATGGGGCTCAACGCCCTCGCCACCGCGATCCTGCTCCCGGTGCTCTGGTCGCTGCTGTTCTAAGAACCCTCAACACCTGGCACAGGCGATGCTGCCGGGGCGAACCGACCGGCAGCATCGACGGCGCGTGTCAGCTCAGCAGGCGCTTGACCACGCCGTTGGCCTTGCCGAAATCCATCTGCCCGGCATGGCGCTCCTTCAGCGCGGTCATCACCTTGCCCATGTCCTTCATGCCGGCGGCGCCGATGTCGGCGATAACCGCGGCGATCGCCGCCTCGGTATCGCCTTCGGCCATCTGCTGCGGCATGAAATCGGCGATGATGGCGATCTCCTCGCGCTCCTTGGCGGCGAGTTCCGGACGCGCGTTGTCCTCGTAGATCTTGGCCGACTCCTCGCGCTGCTTCGTCATCTTGCCGAGGATCTGAACGATCTCGTCCTCGCTCGCGGCGTCGCGGCCCGAGCCGCGGTTGGCGATGTCCTTGTCCTTGATCGCGGCGTTGACGAGCCGCAGCGTGCCGGTGCGGGTCTTGTCCCCGGCCTTCATCGCGTCCTTCAGGGCATTGGTGATCGTGTCGCGCATGGTGGCCTCCTCGGCTCTGTTCTTGTTCTTGGTTCTTGTTCTTGCTGCGGCCGCGGGCACGTGGCGCCGCCTCGTCCGGGGGGCCGGAGAGCCCGGCCGGAGCGTCGCGTCCCGGCGCCTGCGGCCATGCCGGCGTGTCGGTCCGCGATGTAGAGTGACGGGGAAACCCGCGCAAGAGACTTGCAGTTCACGCGGGGAAGGTCGATATCCCAGCGGATGCACATTCTTCCTGCGCCCGACCGCGCGTGTCTGCCCGGCTTTCCCGCCCCGGCAGGGACGCCTTTCCCCGCAGGACTATACACCGAGAGGGCACCGCGATGACCGAAGGCTGGACGAAACGCAAACCGACCGCGCTGCTGGTCCTCGCCGACGGCACCGTCATCGAGGGCGACGGCCTCGGCGCCATCGGCGCGACCGAGGGCGAGGTCTGCTTCAACACCGCGCTCACCGGCTACCAGGAGATCCTGACCGACCCCTCCTACGCCAAGCAGATCGTCACCTTCACCTTCCCGCACATCGGCAATGTCGGCGCGAACGACGAGGACACCGAGGACATGGTGCCGGCGAACGCGCATGGCGCCGTCGGCTGCATCCTGCGCGCCGAGGTCTCCGAGCCCTCGAACTATCGGTCGGCCGGTCATCTGGATGCCTGGCTGAAGAAGCGCGGCGTCATCGCGCTGTCGGGCATCGACACCCGCGCCCTCACCGCCCACATCCGCGACAACGGAATGCCGAACGCCGTCATCGCCCATGATCCCGACGGCAATTTCGACGTCGAGGCGCTGAAGGCGCGGGCGAAGGCCTGGTCCGGCCTCGTCGGCCTCGACCTCGCCAAGGACGTCGCCACTGGCCAGTCCGTGGTCTGGGAGGAGAAGCCCTGGGAGTGGAACGTCGGCTATGCCAGCGAGGCAGAGCCCCGCTACACCGTCGTCGCCATCGACTACGGCACCAAGCGCAACATCCTGCGCCTGATGACCGGCCGCGGCGCGCGGGTGATCCTGATGCCGCCGACCGCGACGGTGGAAGAGGTCATGGCGCACAAGCCCGACGGCGTCTTCCTGTCCAACGGCCCGGGTGATCCGGCGGCAACCGGCGTCTACGCCGTGCCGACGATCCAAGGGCTGATCGACACCGGCGTGCCCATGTTCGGCATTTGCCTCGGCCACCAGATGCTCGCGCTGGCGCTCGGCGGCCAGACCTCGAAGATGCACCAGGGCCACCACGGCGCCAACCACCCGGTGAAGGACTTCACCACCGGCAAGGTCGAGATCGTCTCGATGAACCATGGCTTCGCGGTCGAGTCCGGTTCGCTGCCGGAGACGGTCGAAGAGACGCACATCTCGCTGTTCGACCAGTCGAACTGCGGCCTCAAGGTCAAGGGCGCGCCGGTGTTCTCCGTGCAGCACCATCCCGAGGCCTCGCCCGGCCCGCAGGACTCGCACTACCTGTTCAACCGCTTCTTCGAGCTGATCGACGCGCACAAGGCGGCCTGACCGGCCCCTCAAAACCGCTGCTTACGATGAAGGCGCTCGGGTCACCCCGGGCGCCTTCAGTCTTTCATGAACCTCATCTATGCAGCCTCAGAAGCCGGCGGACGAACAGCCGCAGGCCGCAATAGAAGGTGGCGTGGCGGTGGAGATCATCGCGGTCGCGATCCCCGCCATAGGCGCTTCGGGCGAGGATGATGTCGACAAGCATGGACATGCCTTTCTCTAAACGGAGAGATACGCCGGGCCCGGAACAGGTGGTCGGCGGACGGCTTCATGCGGGAATGCGAAGAGGCAATAGTGACCATAATGTGCACTTCGTGCGCCGTGTCAATGGACATAAAGGCGCACTTCGTGCATATATAGCGGAGATCGCTGAACTGGGGCTTGTCGCCCCGTCCGGCATCTGGAAAGGCCTGCGGCAGCGGCCCTCGGCTGCGCCGCGCCATGGCATGACAACAGGGCTGGGAGCTCAGATGCAAGCGGAAGATTTTCGGAGCTGGCGCAAGGCGCTTGGCTGGAAGCAAAAGGACGCCGCCGAGAAGCTCGGCCTCAAGAAGCGCGTCATCCAGTATTATGAAAAGGGCGATCGGGACGGCAAGCCGGTCGAGATCCCGAAGACGGTCGAGCTCGCCTGCCTTGCCGTGACGCTCGGCTACACGTCCTATGATGGCCGGATGGCCGAGACGATTTCCCCGCCTGAGCCGATCGAACCCGCCGAAGCACCGTCGGACGAGCCGGCTGCGGTCGCGGAAACCGCGCCCGAGAAGGATGCGACCGAGAAAGCGGAAAAGCCACCGGCAAAGCCGCGGGCGAAGGCCAGGGCCACAACGGCAAAGCCCGCAGCCAAGGGCTGAGCCCGGCGCGGGAAAACCGCGGATCTTCAGCCGGCATCGGCACGAGCGCCTGGCAGGCGGCGCCTCGGGATGCCGGCTGTCTTTCTGCCCTTTCGCTTCCGCCGTCTTTTGCCTATAAGCCGGCCTTAGCCTGAAGAATCTTCCAAGCCCCCGAGCGGTCGCGTTTTGCGCGACCGTATTTTCGCGCGGAAACTGGACGCCGAGGAAAGACCCGCCATGCCGAAACGGACAGACATTCGCTCCATCCTGATCATCGGCGCGGGGCCCATCATCATCGGTCAGGCCTGCGAGTTCGACTATTCCGGCACCCAGGCCTGCAAGGCGCTGAAGGAAGAGGGTTACCGGATCATCCTGGTCAACTCCAACCCGGCGACGATCATGACGGATCCGGACCTCGCGGACGCGACCTATATCGAGCCGATCACCCCGGAAGTCGTTGCCAAAATCATCGCTAAGGAGCGGCCGGACGCGCTGCTGCCGACCATGGGCGGCCAGACCGCGCTGAACACGGCGCTGTCGCTCCGCCGGATGGGCGTCCTCGAGAAGTACAATGTCGAGATGATCGGCGCCGATGCCGACGCCATCGACATGGCCGAGGACCGCGCGCTGTTCCGCGAGGCAATGAAGCGGATCAACCTCGAGACGCCGAAGTCGCTGCTCGCCAACGCCACGGAAGCGAAGAGCGCCGACAAGAAGGCGCAGGAGGAGAAGAAGGCGCAGATCCTCGCCGGCGTCACCGACGAGGCCGAGCGCACCGCCATCCTTGCCAAGCTCGAAGCGGACTGGATCGCCGGTGAGGGTGATCGCAAGCAGCGCTACATGGGCCGCGCGCTCGCCGCTGCCGCCACGGCGCTGGAAGAGGTCGGCCTGCCCGCCATCATCCGCCCGTCCTTCACCATGGGCGGCACCGGCGGCGGCATCGCCTACAACCGCAACGAATTCTTCGAGATCGTCGAGGGCGGCCTTGACGCCTCGCCGACCACCGAAGTGCTGATCGAGGAAAGCGTCCTCGGCTGGAAGGAATACGAGATGGAAGTCGTCCGCGACAAAGCGGACAACTGCATCATCGTCTGCTCGATCGAGAACATCGATCCGATGGGCGTCCACACCGGCGATAGCATCACCGTCGCGCCCGCCCTCACCTTGACCGACAAGGAATACCAGGTGATGCGCAACGCCTCGATCGCGGTGCTGCGCGAGATCGGCGTCGAGACCGGCGGCTCCAACGTGCAGTTCGCGGTGAACCCGGCGGACGGGCGCCTCGTCGTCATTGAGATGAACCCGCGCGTCTCGCGCTCCTCGGCGCTGGCCTCCAAGGCCACCGGTTTCCCGATCGCCAAGATCGCCGCGAAGCTCGCCGTCGGCTACACGCTGGACGAGCTCGACAACGACATTACCGGCGGCGCGACCCCCGCCTCGTTCGAGCCGTCGATCGACTACGTCGTCACCAAGATCCCGCGCTTCGCTTTCGAGAAATTCCCCGGCGCCGAGCCGCTGCTGACCACCGCGATGAAGTCGGTCGGCGAGGTCATGGCGATCGGCCGGACTTTCGAGGAATCGCTGCAGAAGGCGCTGCGCGGCCTCGAGACCGGCCTCACCGGCCTCGACGAGATCAAGATCCCCGGCATCGGC
Source organism: Mesocryomonas lacus (assembly GCF_055730135.2). Taxonomy (NCBI): domain Bacteria; kingdom Pseudomonadati; phylum Pseudomonadota; class Alphaproteobacteria; order Hyphomicrobiales; family Aurantimonadaceae; genus Mesocryomonas; species Mesocryomonas lacus. Next base: position 345,740 of record NZ_JBUZWE020000003.1, read on the forward strand.
GAGGGCGACGACAAGAACGCCATCCGCGCCGCGCTCGGCACGCCCACCCCCGACCGCCTGCTGATGGTCGCCCAGGCGCTGCGCATGGGCACCTCGGAAGAGCAGGTGCACCAGTCCTGCAAGATCGATCCCTGGTTCATCGCGCGCATCAAGTCGCTGATCGATCTGGAAGCCAAGGTGCGCGAGCACGGCCTGCCGGACGACGCCGAAAACTTCCGCTTCCTGAAGTCCGTCGGCTTCTCCGACGCCCGCCTCGCCACGCTGATCGGCAAGGAAGAAGAGGACGTCTACGCCCAGCGCGCCAAGCTCGACGTGCATCCGGTGTTCAAGCGCATCGACACCTGCGCGGCCGAGTTCGCCTCGCCGACGCCCTACATGTACTCGACCTATGAGCGGCCCTTCGCCGGCGCCTTGCGCTCCGAGGCCGACGTCTCCGACGCCAAGAAGGTCGTGATCCTCGGCGGCGGTCCCAACCGCATCGGCCAGGGCATCGAGTTCGACTATTGCTGCTGCCATGCCGCCTTCGCGCTGAAGGATGCGGGCTATGAGGCGATCATGGTCAACTGCAATCCCGAGACCGTCTCGACCGACTATGACACCTCCGACCGTCTCTACTTCGAGCCGCTGACCGGCGAGGACGTGCTGGAGATCCTGCGCCTCGAGCAAAGCCGCGGCACGCTGCACGGCGTGATCGTGCAGCTCGGCGGCCAGACGCCGCTGAAGCTGGCCGAAAGCCTGGAGAAGGCCGGCATTCCGATCCTCGGCACTTCGCCCGACGCGATCGATCTCGCCGAGGACCGCGACCGCTTCCAGCATTTCCTTAACGACCTGAAGCTGCGCCAGCCGAACAACGGCATCGCCCGCTCGGTCGACGAGGCCCGCGTCATAGTCGAGCGCGTCGGCTATCCCGTCGTCATCCGCCCGTCCTACGTGCTCGGCGGCCGCGCGATGGAGATCGTGCGCAACGGACCGCAGTTCGAGCGCTACATCACCGAAGCGGTCGTCGTCTCCGGCAAGTCGCCGGTGCTCATCGACAGCTATCTGTCGGATGCTATCGAGGTCGATGTCGACTGCTTGTCGGACGGGACCACCACCTTTGTCGCCGGCATCCTGGAGCACATCGAAGAGGCCGGCATCCATTCCGGCGACAGTGCCTGCTCGCTGCCGGTGCATTCGCTGTCCGACGCGATCGTCGACGAGCTGGAGCGCCAGACCCGCGAGATGGCGATCGCGCTGAAGGTCGTCGGCCTGATGAACGTGCAGTTCGCCATCAAGGGCGAGGAGATCTACGTGCTCGAGGTCAATCCGCGGGCCTCGCGGACCGTGCCCTTCGTCGCCAAGACCATCGGCTCGCCGATCGCCAAGATCGCCTCGCGCATCATGGCCGGCGAGAGCCTCGACGACGCCTTCGCGGCTTATGGCGGCAAGCCGAACTGGCGGACGCTGAAGCACATTGCGGTCAAGGAGGCGGTCTTCCCGTTTGCGCGCTTCCCCGGCGTCGACACGCTGCTCGGGCCGGAGATGCGCTCGACCGGCGAGGTCATGGGCCTCGACACCAGCTTCGCCGTCGCCTTCGCCAAGTCGCAGCTCGGCTCCTCGATCGACCTGCCGACTGCGGGGACGGTGTTCATCTCGGTGCGCGACGGCGATAAGGAGCGGGCGCTGGCGCCGATCCGCAAGCTCTTCGGGCTCGGCTTCCGCATCGTCGCGACCGGGGGCACGCAGCGCTATCTTGTCGAGCAAGGAATCGCGGCCGAGAAGATCAACAAGGTGCTCGAAGGCCGCCCGCACATCGAGGACGCCATCCGGAACCGCCAGGTGCAGCTGGTCTTCAACACCACGGAAGGCGCCAAGGCCTTGTCGGATTCGCGTTCGCTGCGCCGCGCCGCGCTGATCCACAAGGTGCCCTACTACACCACGCTCGCCGGCATGATCGCGGCCTCCGAGGCGATCGAGGCCTTGAAGGCGGGAAGTCTTGAAGTGCGGTCCTTGCAGTCTTACTTCACCGCCGCTTGAATCGGCCGCTGCGGCCGAGGCGGGGAAACTCGCTCGGCCGGCAGGCCTTGGCGCGGCGGCTGACTGCCATACTTGTCCGTCTATAGAACGGGATGTTTGACAGGCGGCTGGGTCCGCCGCATCATTCTCCCGTGCGGCTTCGCAGGGCCGCCAATCTTGATTTGCCGCTGGTTCCGGTCGGGTTTCCGCCCGGGACCGGTTTGTTTTGTGCGCCGGGCTTCGCCCGGTCGATTGAAAAGTGATCACCGGCCCGAGGGCCGGCGGTCTGAAAGGGTGAGGGCATGGAAAAGGTCCCGATGACGAGTGCAGGCTTCGAGACGCTCAAGGAAGAGCTGCGTCGCCGCCAGCAGGAGGAACGTCCGCGTATCATCGCGGCGATTTCGGAAGCCCGCGCGCACGGCGACCTCTCGGAGAATGCCGAGTATCACGCGGCCAAGGAGTCGCAGAGCCTGAACGAGGGCCGCATCTCCGAGCTCGAGGACTTTACCGCGCGCGCCGAGGTGATCGACGTCGCCAAGCTGTCGGGCGAGAAGATTAAGTTCGGCGCGACGGTCAAGCTGATCGACGAGGATACCGAGGAAGAGAAGATCTACCAGATCGTCGGCGACCAGGAAGCCGACGTGAAGCAAGGTCGCATCTCGATTTCTTCGCCGATTGCCCGCGCCTTGATCGGCAAGGGTGAAGGCGACACGGTCGAAGTGGCGGCGCCCGGCGGCGCGCGCTCCTACGAAATCATCGAGCTGCGCTGGGGCCAGCGCTAAGGCGCGGGTCTCCCCTTCCCGGGAGATCGCCCGGGCCGGACGAGATGATTTGATGGATATCCGTGACGTCGAGGTGATAGCCCCGAACTTCAAGCGCCGCCTGTCCGGCGTCACCTCGACGATCATCCAGCTGGTGCCATTGCAGCGCCAGTCGATCGGCATCGCCACGCTCGGCCCTGGCCTGCCGGATCACCTGCCAAAGCTGCGCTGGCCGCAGCTCTTCGGCCTGTGGTCGAAGCCGGCACGCCGGCCCTTCCGCATCTGGCATGCCCGCCGCAACACCGAGATGCTCGGCGGCCTCGTGCTGCGCGATTTCCTGCGCATGCGGCTGAAGCTCGTCTTCACCTCCGCCGCCCAGCGGCGCCACACCGTGTGGACCCGCTTCCTGATCCGCCGCATGGACGCCATCATCGCCACCAGCGGCCGCAGCGCGGCCTTTCTGGAGCGGCCTGCAACGGTTATCCTGCACGGCATCGACCTCGACGCCTTCTCGCCGGTCCCGCGCAAAGAGCCCTCCCCGGCCCTGCGAAAACTCGAGGGGCGGCTGGTCGTCGGTTGTTCCGGCCGGATCCGGTACCAGAAGGGCACCGACGTCTTCGTCGCCGCAATGATCGCGCTGCTGCCGCAGCATCCCGAATGGACGGCAGTCGTGACGGGGCGAACGACGGCCGAGCACGCGGACTTCGAGAGGGAACTGCGGGACAAGGTCACCAAAGCGGGACTTACTGAGCGCATTCTTTTCGTCGGCGAGGTCGATGACATCGCCGCCTGGTTCCAGCGTTTTGACCTCTACGTCGCACCGCCCCGCAACGAGGGCTTCGGGCTGACCCCGCTGGAAGCGATGGCATCCGAAACGCCCGTCGTCGCATCCGATGCCGGCGCGTTTCGCGAGCTGATCGTCGAGGGTGTGACCGGCAGTGTCGTCCCGGTCGACGATGTCGGCGCCATGGCGGCGGCGATCGAGCCTTACCTTGCCGATGGCGCGCTGCGTCATGCAGCGGGCCTCGCTGCCCTTGCGCATGTGCGGGCCAAGTTTCCACTGTCGCGCGAGGCCGCGGAGATCGGGGCCGTCTACGAGGGGCTGTGGTCCGCCGGCAGCTGAAACTCGGCCTCGACGATGTCGACCAGCCGGTAGCGATGGCCGAGCACCCGCCGGGCGTGCTCCCCCATCAACCGGAACTGTGTCGCGGCGCGGCGGAGGTGGAACGGCAGGTTCTCCCGCGTCACCGGCAACCGCCCGCGCGGGACCTGGATCGACGTTGCCGTCGGGATCGGCACGGGAAGGCCGCGCTCCGCCAGGAGATGCACCTGCATCGCTAGCGCCGGCTCGACCTGGAAGGAGGCGAGTGCCTTCAGGCCATGCAGGAAGGCGTCGACCGGGGCAGCCCCGCGCTCCGCCCGGAGCAGCAGTTTGCGCGCGCCCGCAGGCCAGAGCAGATAGGCGGCCGAGCCGGACTTGTCGCGCGCGACCCCGAGCACGGACAGGCCATCGCGGAGCTTGCGCCGCTCGCCGGTGAGGAAGCGCCGGCGTTCGAAATTCTCGAGGTTCAGGAGATCGACGCCGGCAAGGCCCGCGACCTGATCGAGAAGACTCGGGAGCCGCGGCGACAGCATCACGTCGTCCTCGAGCACCAGAACAGGGTCCACGCCATCAGCGATCTGGCGCCACAGCGCCTGATGCGACAGGAAACAGCCGAGTTCCGGCTTGGTCAGCGGACGCTCCCAGGAGCGGCCGATCCTTGCCGCCGTGGCATCGGTGATCTCGGCGGCCTCGACCGCCGCCATTCGCTCGAGCCGCAACCCCAGCCGCTCGCCTTGCCGCTCCATGAACCGGCGCCGCTCGGCCGCGCGCCCGAGATTGATGAAGACGCTCCGCACCGGCGATAGGGCCCCGGCAGCATCGCCACCCGGCAGAAGCTCGGCTTCCCCTGGCGAAAGCGGCGGCGGGCTGTGGCTCGGCATGGGGCCCCATTCAGGCAGGATCAGGATCGGTCGCCTCGGCGATTGCCCTCCTCTAGCCGGGATGGCGGGGGAGCGAAACCCTTCCCGCCTTCACCAGGCGGTCGCCATCCGGCGATCTCCCGGCCGCAAGCGGACCGTCTCCTCCACCGCTTCCGCCGGCTGTCGTGTTGTCAGTGCCGGTGCCCCCGGCTATGGAAGACGCCAGCCTTGAAAGCGCCCGACCGCACGGCCATTTCAAGGCGTCCCGCCTCTCCTTGTCCGAGTTGCAGATGACCGAGCGCCACGCCCCCGTCCTGATCATCGGTTCCGGCCCCGCCGGCTACACCGCGGCGATCTACGCCGCGCGGGCGATGATGAAGCCATTGCTCGTCGCCGGCCTGCAGGAAGGCGGCCAGCTGACCATCACCACCGATGTCGAGAACTATCCGGGCTTCGCCGACCCCATCCAGGGCCCGTGGCTGATGGAGCAGATGAAGGCGCAGGCGCTGCATGTCGGCACCGAATTCGCCAGCGACCTCATCGTCGAGGTCGATCTCGACCGTCGGCCCTTCCGGCTGCGCGGCGACAGCGGCACGGTCTACACCTGCGATTCCCTGATCATCGCGACCGGCGCCCAGGCCAAGTGGCTGGGCCTCGATTCCGAACAGCATTTCCAGGGTTTCGGCGTTTCGGCTTGTGCGACCTGCGACGGCTTCTTCTACCGCGGCAAGGATGTCGTCGTCGTCGGCGGCGGCAATACGGCGGTCGAGGAGGCGCTCTACCTCTCGCATATCGCCAGTTCGGTCACCGTCGTCCACCGCCGCGACAGTTTCCGGGCCGAGCGAATTTTGCGCGAACGGCTTGCCGCCAAGGACAATGTCAACGTCATCTGGAACGCCGAGGTCGACGAGATCCTCGGCACGACGACGCCGATGAAGTCCGTCACCGGCATCCGCCTGCGCGACCGCATCTCCGGCGCCCTGACAGAGAAGCCGACGCATGGCGTGTTCGTCGCCATCGGCCACGCCCCGGCGGTTGAACTGTTCACCGGTAAGCTGCGGCAGAAGGACTCAGGCTATCTCTGGGTCGAGCCTGGCACGACCCAGACCTCGGTGCCCGGCGTGTTTGCCGCAGGCGACGTCGCCGACGACGTGTTCCGCCAGGCGGTAACCGCTGCGGGGCTCGGCTGCATGGCCGCGCTGGAAGCCGAAAAGTGGGTGGCCGCCGCGGCCATGGACGAGGAACGGCAGGCCGCTGAATAGCCCGGCGTTAAACGACCACGCCGTTTAGTAGCCAGACATTAATCCTTAAGATCGAAATCAAGCTTCGCACCTCGCGTGGTTTGCTATATCGGCCGTCGGAGCGTCCTGCAGCGGGGCGCCGCACCGTAATTCCGCCTCACCTTCCTCCGATGCAATGGCGCGTCTGCGATTAGCCGACCCGGCTGAGCGCAGGTCCGAGCGGGCAACCTGTCGGGCAAGGATCGAACGGCGGAGCAGCCGGTCGAAGGGGGTTTGATGAGTTCCACCGACACGTCGATCAATCCGGAGCCGCCAGCCGCAGCCCCCGCTTCGCGCCTTGCCCTTGCCGGGGAGTGGCTTTCCGCGCACCGCTCGATCCTTGGCATCGCCGCCGTCGTGGCGGTCCTTGCGATCGCCGCCTTCGCCTTGATGCGCCTGACGTCTGAAGTGCGGTACGACGACGTCATCGCGGCTTTCGATACCACCGGCTGGCCCGCGGTGGCGCTGGCGATCGGTTTCACGCTCGTCAGCTTCGTCAGCCTTACCTTCTACGACGTTGGCGCGCTCTCCTATGTCGGCCGGAAACTCTCCTATCCCGCGGTCGCCGCGACGGCGCTCTGCGCCTATGCAGTCGGCAATACCGCCGGTTTCGGCCCGCTCTCGGGCGGCGCCATCCGCTACCGCGGCTACACCCGCCTCGGCCTGACGCCGGAGGAGATCGCCAAGGTCATCGCCTTCGTCACCGTCGCCTTCGGCCTCGGCCTTTTGACGCTGTCGGCGCTCTGCGTCCTGTTCATCGCCGGAACGGTCTCACCCTATCTCGGCCTGCCGCCACTGACGCTGCGCCTTCTGGCCGTTGTCGGTCTCCTGCCCGTCGTCGCGCTCGCGGTCATCGGCCGCGACGGCCACCCTGTACGTCTCGGTCGTTTCGGCTTCCGACTGCCCTCCCGGACGCTGGTGCTGCGCCAGTCCGCGGCCACCGTGATCGACGTCTGCGCGTCCGGCGCCGTGCTCTACGTCCTCCTCCCGCCGACCGATATCGGCTTCCCGACTTTCGTGTGCATCTACGCGGTGGCGATCGCCATCGGCGTGCTCAGCCATGTGCCCGCCGGTCTCGGCGTGTTCGAGACGGTGATCGTGGCGGCGCTCGGCTCGACCGTCGACATCGACCGCGTGCTCGGCGCGCTGGTCCTCTACCGGGTGATCTACTACCTCCTGCCGCTGCTGTGCGCCGCGGTCTTCGTTAGCCTGGCCGAACTGCGCGGCGCCCTCAGCGCCAGCATGGGCACCGAGCTGAAGCTCGCCGGCCGCCGGCTGGCCCCGCCGGTGCTGGCGACGCTGTCGCTGGTCTTCGGCCTGATGCTGATCCTCTCCAGCGTCACGCCGACGCCCACTTCCGACCTCGAGGCGCTGCAGAACGTGGTGCCGCTATTCATCGTCGAAGGCGCGCACTTCCTGACGAGCCTTCTCGGCCTCGTCTTCCTGGTGATGGCGCGCGGCCTTGCCCAGCGGCTCGATGGCGCCTGGCTGGTGGCGCTGACGACGACGTTCGCGGCAATGTTGATGGCGCTGGTCCAGGCGGTCGCCGTGCACGAGGCGGCGCTGCTCCTTTTCTTCGCGCTGGCGCTGATCGCCACCCGCAAGGAGTACAGCCGTCCAGCCTCGATCTTCCGCCAGGCGCTGACAGGCCCCTGGATCGCTGCGATGCTGACGATTTGCGTCAGCGCGGTGATCGTCCTCCTCTTCGTCTACCGTGACGTCGAATACGGCAACGAGCTTTGGTGGCAGTTCGAGTTCACCTCCGAGGCTCCGCGCAGCCTCCGTGCCATGCTCGGCATCACCATCCTTGCCAGCGGCCTTGCCATCTGGAGCCTGGTGCGCCCGGCGATCGGGCGGATCGAAGACCCCGTCGAGGACGACATCGACCGGGCAGCGGAGATCGTGCGGCAGCAGGAGTCCGCCGACGGCAATCTGGTGCGGATGGCCGACAAGAGCGTGTTGTTTTCCAAGGACGGCCGGGCCTTCATCATGTACGCCCGCCGCAACCGCTCGCTGATCGCCCTCTTCGATCCGATCGGGCCGCGCGACGCCTGGCCGGAACTCGTCTGGCAGTTCGTCGAGATGGCGCATGGATGCGGCTGCCGCGGCGTGTTTTACCAAGTCTCACCGGAAGCTCTGTCGATCTATGCCGATGCCGGCATGCGCGCGTTCAAGCTCGGCGAACTCGCGATGATCGACCTCAGCAAGTTCAACCTTGCCGGCGGCAAGCGCGCCGGCCTTCGCCAGGCGAAGACCCGCGGCCAGCGTGACGGGCTGGAATTCTCCGTCATCGAGCAGCCGGATGTGCCCGCGGCTTACGACGAGCTGAAGGCCGTCTCCGACGCCTGGCTGGCACGCCACATGGCGAGCGAGAAGGCGTTCTCCCTCGGCGCGTTCGACGAGGCCTACGTCAAGGCACAGCCGGTCGCGGTGCTGCGCAAGGACGGCCACATCGTCGCCTTTGCGACCTTGATGGTAACCGACACCAAGGACGAGTCCTCGGTCGACCTGATGCGCTTCCACCCAGACGCGCCCGGCGGTTCGATGGATTTCCTGTTCGTGCTGCTGCTGGAGCACCTGAAAGAAGCGGGCTTCAAGCGGTTCAACATGGGAATGGCGCCCTTGTCGGGAATGTCCGGCAACCGGCACGCCCCGATCTGGGACAGGATCGGCACGACGCTCTTCGAGCACGGCGAAAAATATTACAACTTCAAGGGACTGCGCGCCTTTAAAGCCAAATTCCACCCGGAATGGAAGCCGCGCTACATGACGACGTCCGGCAGCCTCAGCCCCGCCCTCGCGCTGATGGACGTAACCTTGCAGATCGGCGGCGGCTTCAAGGGAGTGGTGCGCAGGTGATGTCCGTTCGTTCCAGCATGCTCGCGGCGCTCCTCGCGCTCACGGCTCCCGTCCTGGCGCAGACCGCCCCGGCAGCCCCGGTCGCGCCGGCGCCGGCTGCAGCCGGCACCGCCGCCCCGTTCGACTATGGCATGATCCCTCCGGAGCACATCCTCATGCCGAAGGGCGAGGCGAAGGCGATGGTCGTGCTGCTTTCGGATCAGGCCGGCTGGACGCAAGCTGAGACGACGCTGGCGGATGACCTGTCGGCCAAGGGTGCTTTCGTCATCGGAATCGATCTCAAGGAATACTACCCCGCGCTGGAGAAGGACCAGGACGACTGCGTCTACATGGTCTCCGACATTGAAAGCCTCAGCCAGCAGGTCCAGCGGTCGGTCGGCGGCAGCATCTACCATCTGCCGATCGTGGCGGGCCTTGGCGGCGGCGGCGCTCTGGCGCTGGCGATCGCGGCCCAGACGCCCGACGCCACCATCCAGCACACCATCGCCGTCGATCCGCAAGGCGGCATCCCGCTGGCGAAGGAGCTCTGCACCGATGCCGTGCGCCAGCAGGCCGGCGCGGTCTCGACCTATGGTCTGGCCGATGGCGACCTGCCCGACCCCGTCACCGTCATCCTGACGCCGACAGCACCGGCCGACGGGCGCGCGCATGTCGAAGCCTTGGTCAAAGAGCACGACGACATCACCGTCACCGAGAGCGACGATGCGGCGGCTGCAGCGCTCGCGGACGCGATCGACGCGGCGATGGAAACCGGCGCCTCCGACGAGCTCGGCCTGCCGCTGAGCGTGCTCGAGACCAAGCCGACGCGCGACACGATGGCGATCATCTACTCCGGGGACGGCGGCTGGCGCGACATCGACAAGGAAATCGGCCAGGCCTTCCAGGACGAGGGCATGCCGACCATTGGCGTCGACGCCCTCCGCTATTTCTGGTCGGAGCGCACACCCAAGGAGACGGCCGCCGACCTCTCGCGCATCATCGAGTTCTACACCAAGCGCTGGGGCGTGAAGCACGTGCTCTTGGTCGGCTATTCCTTCGGCGCCGATATCCTGCCGACCACGTACAATCTGCTGCCGGCTGCCGACAAGGCGAAGGTCGCCGAGCTCTCGCTGCTGGCCTTGTCGAAATCGGCCAACTTCCAGATCTCGGTCATGGGCTGGCTTGGGGTCGACGACGACGACGCCTCGAACGTCGCCCAGGTCGCCAAAATCGACGCCAAGCTGATCCAGTGCGTCTACGGCACGGAGGACGACGACACGATCTGCCCCGACCTCAAGGCGTCCGGCGCGGAGCTGATCCCCACCGAGGGCGGTCACCATTTCGATGGCGACTACTCCGCCATCGGCGCCAAGATCCTGGCGGGTCTCGATGCCCGGCTGAAAGCCAAGCCCTGAAGGCCGCTTCGTCGCGCTAGAGGCTTTAGAAGCGGCTTCTCTGGCTTCGGCGATCGATTATGCCCGTCGTGCCTTGATCCCCCCATCTGGATGCGGTCTACGATGGAGGGAACGGGATGCAGGACGCGCGGCTTGACCGTTGCGGTACGGCACACGTCGGCTGGACAACGAAGAGCCGAAGGCTCGATAAGGCTGGCAGGCAGGGAGAAACCAGGATGGCGCTCGACTGGGACAAGCTGCGGATTTTCCATGCCGCAGCCGAGGCCGGCTCCTTCACCCACGCCGCGGATGTTCTCAACCTCAGCCAGTCGGCGATCAGCCGCCAGGTCGCCTCGCTGGAGCAGGAGATCGGCGCACCGCTGTTCCATCGCCATGCCCGCGGGCTGGTGCTGTCCGAGCAAGGCGAACTCCTGTTCCAGACCGCGGCGGAGGTGCTGAAGCGGCTGGAAATGGTCCGCATGCAGCTGACCGAAACCCGGGAGAAGCCGACCGGCCGGCTGCGGGTGACAACGACCGTCGGCCTCGGCTCCGGCTGGCTCACCGAGCGCGCCAAGGAGTTCCTCGAGCTCTATCCGGAACTCGAGCTGCAGCTGGTCCTCGACAACGAGGAAATCGACCTGACCATGCGCAAGGCGGATGCGGCGATCCGTCTGCGCCAGCCGCAGCAGCCCGACCTCATCCAGCGCCGGCTGTTCACCGTGCACCTGCATGTCTATGCCGCCCCCACCTACCTCCAGCGCTTCGGTACGCCAGAGACGGTGCAGGACCTCAGCCAGCACCGGCTGATCACCTTCGGCGAACCGGCGCCGCAATACCTGCGCAACCTCAACACGCTGGAAACGGTCGGGCTGCCGGACGGCCAGTCGCGCTCGTCGATCCTGCAGATCAACAACCTGATGTCGATCAAGGCGGCGATCGAGCGCGGCATCGGCCTCGCGCTGCTGCCGGACTACATGATCGACAAGAACTCCAAGCTGGTCCAGGTGTTGCCGGAAATGGAGATGCCGACCTTCGACACCTATCTCTGCTACCCCGAGCAGCTCAGGAATTCGGCCAAGCTCAAGGTTTTTCGCGATTTCCTGATCTCGAAGGCGCGGACCTGGTCGTACTGAAACTCGACCAGTGGCGGGAAACTTCCCAGCGCCAGCTCTTACCAAATCGAATGCCCATCAAACAGACAGTTCACTGAACCGCCTACTTCCTATGCATTTTATGCATGGCAGGCATGTCATATTGCCAGTGGTTGCGGCGAGCAGGACTGGTAGCCTCATCTCATCGAACGCGGGAAGGCACCTCCTCCCACCGGACCGCTTCGAGCGTCTCCTCCCAAGGATCTGCCAGCAGATCCTCTTTTTAAGCCGGGCTCTCGCGAACCCGGCTTTTTCTTTGGCGGCGTTTTCGCGCGCATGAAGCCCGGTGCCGGTGAGGCTTGCGGCCCTCAGTGCAGCCAGAGCCGTTTCAGCTGCGCCTCGTCCCCGTTGAACTTGTCGCGGTCACAGCGCCCTGCTCCATCCACATCATGCGGGGCCGGCCCGACCGAGCCGTCGGTGTACTGCCACATCGTCCAGGTGTTCCAGTTCCGCGGCACGACCGGTGTCGGGCCGTACTGCGCCAGCCAGAGCCAGCACTGCGCCAGGGTGCTGTCGGTGCCGTTGCCCAGCAATTGCTTGATGTAGTGGCCGGAGTAGAGGCCGGGAAACTTCCCTTGCTTCGCCTCTATATGGGTGACGAAGGCCCTCGCCTCTTCCAGCCCCATGCTGGGCCCGGTCGGGTTCGGCTCGAAGTCGAGCACGAGGAGGGTCTTGTCGTCGGGTTCGGCGACATCGAGGAAATGCTCTGCCTGCTTCACCCCGTCGCTGCCGGTCGCGAAGTGGTAGGCACCCCAGAGGAGACCTGCTGCAACGGCACCCTTGCGGTGCGCGGCATAGGTCTGGTCGACATTGCTTTGACCCTGCGTCGCCTTGTGGAAGACGCCGACAATGCCGGCCTCTTTGATCTTGGCGAAATCCAGATGTCTGTTGTGGTGCGAGATATCGATGACGGCATTCAGGACAGTCGGCATGCTTTCCACTCCCCGTTGAACGACAGGGGAAAAATACACCAAACCGGCGGACTGCCGAAAAGGAGACTGCGTAGCCAGAACGAAAAACGGCGGCCCCTCGCGGAGCCGCCGTCTGATCTTTGAGTGGCGTGAGAGGCTTGCCGAGCCGGCCTCAGCTCTTCAGGCTGGAGCAGAAGCGCTGGATGCGCGAGCAGGCGTCCTCCAGCAGGGCCTCCGACGTCGCATAGGAGATGCGGAAGTTCGGGCCGAGGCCGAAAGCCGAGCCGTGTACGACCGCGACGCCCTCGGCCTCCAGCAGCTCGGAGACGAAGTCCTCGTCGGTCTCGATCACCTTGCCGGCCGGGGTCTTTTTGCCGATCAGGCCCTTGCAGGAGGGATAGACGTAGAAGGCGCCTTCGGGCGACGGGCACTCGATGCCGCTCGCCTGGTTTAGCATGGACACCACGAGGTCGCGGCGACCTTCGAAGATCACGCGGTTCTTCGGGATGAAGTCCTGCGTGCCGTTCAGCGCCTCGACCGCCGCCCATTGCGCGATCGAGCAGGCGCCCGAGGTCTGTTGGCCCTGGATCATGTCCATCGCCTTGATCAGCGCCAGCGGACCGCCGGCATAGCCGATGCGCCAGCCGGTCATCGCGTAGGCCTTCGACACGCCGTTGATCGTCAGCGTCCGGTCGTACAGGCCGGGCTCGACCTCGGCGGGCGTCGTGAAGGTGAAGTCGCCGTAGACGAGGTGCTCGTACATGTCGTCGGTCATCACCCAGACGTGCGGGTGGCGCATCAGAACATCGGTCAGCGCCTTCAACTCATTGCGGGTATAGGCCGCGCCAGAGGGGTTCGACGGCGAGTTGAACAGGAACCACTTGGTCTTCGGCGTGATCGCCGCTTCCAGCGCCTCGGCCGTGACCTTGAAGTTCGCCTCGATCGTCGTCTCGATGATCACCGAGGTGCCGTTGCAGATCGCCACCATCTCAGGATAGCTCACCCAGTAGGGCGCGGGGATGATGACCTCGTCGCCCTCGTCGAGCGTCGCCATGAAGGCGTTGAACAGGATCTGCTTGCCGCCGGTGCCGACGATGGTCTGCTCGGGCTTGTAGTCGAGATTGTTCTCGCGCTTGAACTTCTTCGAGATCGCCTCGCGCAGCTGCGGGATGCCGGAGACCGGGGTGTACTTCGTCTCGCCGCGGTTGATCGCGTCGATCGCCGCCGCCTTGATGTTGTCGGGCGTGTCGAAGTCGGGCTCGCCGGCGCCGAGGCCGATGACGTCGCGACCCTGGGCTTTCAGCTCGCGCGCCTTCTGCGAGACGGCAATGGTGGCGGAGGGCTTTACGCGGTCGAGGGCGGCGGCAAGAAATGCCATGGGAACGGCTCCGGCTGTCATGATTCCAAGGTCTGCAGCGGCGACCCCGCCTGCAAAAACCGGCGAACCGTAAGCGCGGCAGGGACTTGGTGCAAGCCGCGGATCAGGCATAGACCGATGAATTAAGCTGATGGGCGGCGTTGCCCATTGCAATTGGATCGGGCCCCGCTCCCGGCCCAGTCTAGCGCCTGCAGAGCGAGGAGAGCGCGATCATCGCCGTCCACGGCCTGCAGGATTTCGGCAATTGCCACCTCCGACGCTGGATTGCCGCGATGGCCGCTCTGCCCGACTACCGGCTCACGGCAGGGCTGCCGGGACCCTCCGGCAGATGATGGCGATTGCATCCGTCGGCGGCCTCCCGCAGTAGCTGATATGATCGGCATCGCGGCACATGGATTGTGGCATGGCGCGTGACGGAGGGAGGCGGATTTGACGGCCAAGACAGCGCTTCGCTCGCTGCTGATCCTCCTGATGTTGCCGATTGCCGCCAGCGTTGGGTTCATGGCGATCGGCCCGGAACGGGTTTACACCTGGATTGCCGGTCCGGCAGACCAGGGCGCGGTGGATTTCGCGACGCTGCAGCGCCGCACAACGCCGACCGACAGCCTCGCCTGTTCTCCCGCACTTTGCCGCATTCGCGTCGACCTCGCTCTGCCGATCTATGCAGATACGCCCGCCGTGCTGATGGGGCGGCTCGATAGCGTGGTGCTTGCCGACAGCGGCAATCTGGTTCGGGTCGATGACGGCACCCGCCCCGCTTACCGCCGCTACGTCGCCCGCACGGCGGCCATGCGCTTCCCCGATACGATCGACGCAGAGGCGCAGACCCTTGCCGGCGGCAGCGGCCTGATGATCTACGGCCGCTCGCAGCTCGGTACCGGCGACTGGGGCGTGAACCTTTCCCGGCAGCGCGGCTGGGCAGCCGCCCTTGCGATCATCGCAGAGCCCGTGAAGGGCCCGCCGACATCCTGAACGCCGCCTGCGCTTTGCAAGCCGCCGGCTTTTCGCTACGCAGGCAGAGTAATGAGGAGACGGACGTGACCGACGAAATGCCGAAAGGCGACCTGACCATGCGCGTGCCGGCGATGCCCGCCGACGCCAATGCCGCCGGCGACGTGTTCGGGGGCTGGGTGATCTCGCAGATGGACCTCGCCGCCGGCCTCAGCGGCGCTGACCGTGCGCGGGGCCGCGTCGCCACCGTCGCGGTCAATGCGCTGACCTTCAAGAAGCCGGTGAAGATCGGCGACACGCTGTCGGTCTATTCGACGATCCAGAAGGTCGGCCGCAGCTCGATCACCATCCTGATCGAGGCCTGGGCGCAGCGGCATCTGACCCGCGAACTGGTCAAGGTCACCGAGGGCATCTTCGTCATGGTCGCCCTCGACAAAGACGGCAAACCCGTGGAAATCCCGGCGGAGTAGGCGCACGTCGCCGCCCCCGCCGCGCCCGATACCCAATCGCCCCCAAACCATGAGGCATGACCGGCCGCTCGTCTGCCGGATCAGTCCTTCATGGCGATCGCCTGCACCTTGATCCTCGCCCCGAAAGGCAGCCTGGCGGCCTCGTAGATGGTTCGGGCGGGGCGTGGATCGAACAGCTCAGCGTAGAGCGTGTTCACGCTCGGCAGATCGTCGAGATCAGCGAAGGCTATGTCGACGTAGACGATATCCTCGCGGGTGAAGCCGGCTTCGGCGACGATCGCGAACACCAGTTCGAACGCCCGCTCCGCCTCTTCACGCGCCGTGCCCGCACGGTATCCGTCATCGTAGACCGACAGCTGTCCGGAGATGTGGCAGGTGTTGCCGACCACGACGGCGTTCGAAATGGGCGAGGCAGATTTGGGTACGCCGGGGACATCGACGATGAAGCGTCTGGGCATGCTCTGATCCTTTTCGCTCTGCAACGGTCGTCGGAGAAGGCGGGGATGGTGGGCCGCTAGCGTCTCCAGCCTGCTACTCCCGGCGGCTCAATGGGCAAGCTTGAGGGTGATGACGCCGGCAACGATCAGGGCCACACCGGCATAGCGGGCGATGGACGTCGGGTCGCCGAAAATCATCACGCCGACCGTGAACGTTCCGGCCGCCCCGATGCCGGTCCAGATCGCATAGGCCGTTCCGATCGGGATGTCGCGCTGCGCCAGCCAGAGCAGCAACCCGCTCGCCACCATGAAGACAGCGGCCATGGCGATGCCGGTCCAGCGTGTCTCGGGCGTCTGGGCGATCTTCAGCCCGACCGGCCAGCCGATCTCCAGCAATCCCGCCCCTACCAGATACAACCACGCCATGACGCGCTCCTTCTCCCTGTTTTCGTCGCCGGGCCGGAAAGGTCGATCTTTCACCGCCAGCGCTTGTCCAGTTTGAAATACGCACGTATTCTAATTTTTCAAGCACCCGTTTGAAATGGGCACGAAGGAGATGTTCCGATGGGGCGACGTCAAACGATCGACCGGGAGAAGGTGCTCGCAGTCGCCGAGGACATCGTCGGGCAACGGGGTGCGGCTGCGCTGACGATCGATGCGGTGGCCAAGGCTGCGGGGATCACCAAAGGCGGAGTGCAGTCGTCCTTCGGCACCAAGGAGGCACTGATCGCCGCCATGCTGCGCCGCTGGATGCAGGACTATGCCAAGCGCGCCCGTGGTCTCGCCGGAGAGGATCCCTCGCTCGCGCAGCGGGTCGCCGCGCATGTCGAGGTGACGCACCGCGAAGACGAGGACACCCAGCGTCGGGCGGCCAGCCTGCTGGCACTGCTGCTGCAGACGCCGGAGCATCTCGCCGACATGCGGCAGTGGTATCAGGTGCAGGCGGCCGGACTGCACGCCGACGACCCGGCGGCACGGCGCGCACGTCTGGCTTTTCTCGCGACGGAAGGCGCCTTCTTCCTCCGGTTCTTCGGCCTGCTGCCGTTTCCGGCGACCGAATGGGAAGCGGCCTTCGCCGACATCCAGGACCTCCTGGCATCGAAGGATCCCGGCGCGTCCTGATTGTCACGCCGCTTCCCGCCAGAGCATTCGCCTGCTGGCGACCGCGTGCCGGCGGCCGGTCTACGGCGCCGGCCGCCTTGCTACTTGCACACCGCGCGGCGGCGCTGCTTGGTGTCGAGGTGCAGGTGGTCGGCATGGTCCTCGTTGTAGCCAGGTCCCAGCACCGTGCCGAAATAGCGGCAGGCGCTCTCGCGCACCTTGCGCTGGAACGCCTTCTGGCGGAACTCGAAGAAGCCCTTCCGCTCGATCTCCATGAACGAGCCGTCGGCGAACTTGAAGCCGTGCACGTCGAGGGCATCGCCGCTGGCGTGCTGGCTGATCGAGCGCGAGCCGGCGATCCGCGAGCAGCGATAGGACGAGGCGTTGATCAGCACAGTAGGACGCTGCAGCAGCTTCCACCGGGCCGCCGGCATGACCTCGTTCTTCATCCACTGCGCCACCCGCAGCGTCGCCATGCAGTTCATCGTCGCCACCGGGCGGATCGCCACCCCCGGCACGATGTCGGTGACCTTGACGGGATAGTCGATGCCGCAGCTGCGGCCGCGGCTGATCGAGCTGGCGTCGACGAATTTGACGCCGAGCTGCTGCAGGGCCCGCCGGCACATCACCTCGTTCCTGGGCATCGGCTGGTAGCCGCTCGGCGTTTCGTCTTCCAGCTCGCCGCGGCCATCGTCGAGCACCTGGGGCCCGGCCCGGCGCGGCGGCGCGATCGCCTCCAGCGAGGCGTAGCTCGGCCTCGGCCGCGCCGTCCGGCGAACCGGCGTCTCACCCGGGGTCACATCCTTCAGCCCGGCCCAGGGATCGGCCCGTGGCTCGCCGGTCCCGAAGCCCGGATCCTCCTCCACGTCGATCGGCGCCCCCAGCGGCGCGAGCGCCCCCGGCTCGGCCGAGGCCTCGCGCGCTTCCCCCGCATCGAGCGCGGCACCCGCCTCGCCGTCGATCGGGGTGTAGAGCTGCACGTCGCCCGACCCGTCGTCGATAGCGGGCGCGTCGGCGGGCGTGTCCGCCTGGCGGGTTTCGGACGGGGGCGTCTCCGGCGAGAGATTGGCACTCGTGTCGGGAAGGGCTGCGGCAGGAGATGGCGGCCAGTCTGGCGTTTCCTCGGGCACTCCCGTTACTCCATCGTCGGGAGCGTCGGGAGCCGCAAGCGGCGCATAGGCCTGCGGCTGCGGACGGGACGGCACGACCGAGCGGCTCGGAACGTAGACCGGCACCTCGCCGGGACGCGGGGCTGCCGGCACGGGTCCACCCCAGACCATTTTCGGCGCGACACCGCCGGTCACGACGGGGTCGATGTCCCCGGCAATCGCGAAGGGAATGGCGTCCGCTGCCAGACCAAACGCGGCAGCGGACACCCAGATGCGCCATCCGTCTCTACGCAACATCATCGGACGGCCCTCGTGCCCGCGATACTCCAGCGGACACGGACAAGCTACGCGGTCTTGGTAAGCGAATGCTGAACGCTGCCGATCCGAGGCGCCGTTTCCGTAGCGGATTCTGTCGCGATGGCAGGACAGGATTGGCGCCATGAGGGCCAAGCCGCCATACGCACGGCGGTCTCACCGCCGGAAGCCACGCAGCAAAAGGCCCGGAAACCGATGCCGATTTCCGGGCCGATAATTTGACGCGAGGTCGCTTCAGCCCAGCGGCCGACGGCGGAACGCCGGCCGAAGCTTGCCGGTCAGGCGGCCTGTTCGACGGCGTCCAGCGACGCCATGTCGATCACGAAGCGGTAGCGGACATCGTTCTTGAGCAGGCGCTCATAGGCGGTGTTGACGTCCTGGATGGCAATCATCTCGACGTCGCTGACGATGCCGTTGGCGGCGCAGAAATCGATCATCTCCTGCGTCTCCGGCATCCCGCCGATCATCGATCCCGCAATGCTCTTGCGGCCGCCGATCAGGTTGAAGCCCAGCAGCGGATCGAGCGCCGTCAGCGCGCCGACGAGAACCATGGTGCCGTCGACGGTCAGGAGCGCCGCATAAGGGTTGATGTCATGGCCGACGGGGATCGTGTTCAGCAGGAAGTCGAAGGTGCCGCGCGCCGCCGTCATCGCCGCCTCGTCCTTCGAGACCAGCACCGCGTCGGCGCCGAGGCGCAGCGCATCCTTGCCCTTCTCCGGCGAGGTCGTGATCATCACGACTTCGGCGCCCATCGCCTTCGCGAACTTGACGCCCATGTGGCCGAGCCCGCCGAGGCCGACGATGCCGACCTTCTGGCCGGGACCGACCTTCCAGTGCTTCAGCGGCGAATAGGTGGTGATGCCGGCGCAGAGGAGAGGCGCCACCGCCTTCAGGTCGAGGCTCTCGGGAATGCTGACCACGAAGCGCTCCTCGACGACGATCCTGTCGGAATAGCCGCCATAGGTCGGGGCGCCGCTCTCGCGCTCGCGGCCATTGTAGGTGACCGTGCACCCCTCGGCGCAATACTGCTCGAGGCCAGCCAGGCATGGTTTGCAGTGGCGGCACGAATCCACCATGCAGCCGACGCCGGCGAGATCGCCGACCTTCAGCTTGCGGACCTCGGAGCCGACTTCGGAGACGCGCCCGACGATCTCGTGACCGGGCACCATCGGGTAGATCGAGCCGCCCCAGTCGTTGCGGGCCTGGTGCAGATCGGAATGGCAGACGCCGCTGAAGAGAATGTCGATGCGGATGTCGTGCGGTCCGGTATCGCGACGCTCGAAGCTGTAGGGGACGAGCGGCTGGTCGGCAGCGGAGGCTGCAAAGCCTTGGCAGATGAACATGGGAATCCTTGATGGTTCGGCTGCTCCCCGAAAAAGGAAGACATGCCTCAGCAGGCGAACTAGGCCTCACCCGACGGTGCGCAAGGCGGCGCATTGTCTCGGGCGTCCAACGGGCTGTTCCGCCTCGATGCCTTTCGGAAGCCGCCTCTCCCCGCCGTCCCTCATTGCCGGATCCGCTTTTTAGAAAGGCGGGCCCCGCTCGAACAATCGTTCACGTTCGGACGGAAGCGGCAGGTCCGAACGGCGCAAGGCAACGTCCGGTCCATCGAACAGGCCGATGTCTCGCAACATGTCATCGCGTGCCTCCATCAGGTCCAGCGGTCTTTGCCGCCTCGGGCGCGGCTTGGAAAGGACACGCCATGCGACTTGCCAGATGCCCGCGAAACGCCTTTTACTCAAGCGCTTCGTTGGGATGTTCGAGGCGGCGTTGGCCATGATGGTCTCCTTGACAGAGACCCATCTCACCATGCGATCGTCCCGCACTCCAATCGAAGATCGAGGATGACCCATGAGGAGATTCGATGGCTAGAACGCTTCCGCCGCTGGCGGCCTTGCGGGTTTTTGAGGCGGCGGCACGGCACCTGAACTTCACCCGGGCCGCCGAAGAGCTCGGCATGACCCAGAGTGCCGTCAGCTACCAGATCAAGGTGCTGGAGGACCGCGTCGGCTCGCCGCTGTTCGTGCGGCGGGCGCGCGACGTCGTGCTGACCGAAGCCGGGCGGGCCTTGGCACCGGCCACCAGCGACGCCTTCGACCGCATCGCCGCGGCCTTTTCCGCGGCCCGCGGCGCGAGCGAGGGTGTCCTGACCCTCAGCGTGCAACCGACCTTTGCCTCGAACTGGCTCGCCGAGCGGCTCGGTTCCTTTCAGCTGGCCCATCCCAAGCTCGCCGTCCGGCTGGACGTTTCCAACCGGCTGAGCGACCTCGTGCAGGACGATGTCGATATCGCCATCCGCTCCGGACCCGGCAGCTGGGCCGGGCTGGAGGAGCATCGCCTGCTCGCCTGCAGTTTCACTCCGATGCTGAGCCCGGCACTCGCGGAGCGCTTCGGGCCGATCTCCGGACCGTCGGACATGCTGCGGATCCCCCGCGTGTCCCCTGCCGATGCGTGGTGGGACATCTGGTTCGAGGCAGCCGGCATGGCCGATCCGCCGGCGGCGGACGACACGCCGCGCAGCGATCTCGGCACGCAGAGCATTGAAGGCCGCGCCGCAATCGCCGGACAGGGCGTCGGCCTTCTCACGCCGGCCTTCTTCCACGAAGAACTGGCCGCCGGCCGGCTTCTCGCGCCGTTCGATCTCGTCGCCACCAACGGCCATTCCTACTGGCTCTGCTATCCCAAGAGCCGCCGAACTGTGCCGAAGATCCGGGCCTTCCGGGACTGGCTGCTCGCCGCGATCGCCGACAGCGTTCAAACGGCATAAAGCCGCGTTGGAACATTCCGGCAACCCCTTCCCGACTCCGTTGGCTTCCCCCATATTCACGGCATGGCTCCTCCCCAGCAGAAATCCCCCCGGCGCTCGCCGATCCTCGACTTCTCCGACGCTTCCGAGCGCGCCGCGCCCGGTTTCGGCGAGGCTCCCCAAACCGCGCTGACCGGCGAGCCGCTCGGCGGCGCCGTCTCCGGCTGGGCCGAGGAGATCGCGCGCGCGGCCGAGGATCAGGCGGAACGCGCCGCCGACATCGACACCGTGGCGGCCGAGACCAAGCCCGCCGCACCCAAATTGCCGAAAAAGCCGAAGCTGCCCGATGCCAAGGCCGGCCGCTCCGCCCGCGGCACTTCGATGGGCGGCACCACCGATCCGAAGAAACGCGCGGCCGCCGGCCTCAACCCCGTGGCCGGCATGGACATCAGCCTGGAGGACGCCTCGGCCCTTCCCGAAGGCGGCGTAACCGCCACGGTCGAGGCACTGTCGCGTCTGATCTCCGAGGGCAACCCGCTGATCAAGAACGGCGAGGTCTGGATCCCCCACCGACCTGCCCGGCCGGAGAAGTCCGAGGGCGGCGTGCCCTTCCGCATCCAGTCGCAGTTCGAGCCAGCGGGCGACCAGCCGACGGCGATCGCCGATCTCGTCTCGGGCATCAAGGAGAACGACCAGACGCAGGTGCTGCTCGGCGTCACCGGCTCCGGCAAGACCTTTACGGTCGCCAAGGTGATCGAGGCGACGCAGCGCCCGGCGCTGATCCTCGCGCCGAACAAGACGCTCGCCGCCCAGCTCTACGGCGAGTTCAAGAACTTCTTCCCGGACAACGCCGTCGAGTATTTCGTCTCCTACTACGACTACTACCAGCCCGAAGCCTACGTGCCGCGCTCCGACACCTTCATCGAGAAGGAGTCCTCGATCAACGAGCAGATCGACCGGATGCGCCATGCCGCCACCCGCTCGCTGCTCGAGCGCGACGACGTCATCATCGTCGCCTCGGTCTCCTGCATCTACGGTATCGGCTCGGTCGAGACCTATACGGCGATGACGTTCCAGATGGCGGTCGGCGACCGGCTCGACCAGCGCCAGCTCCTCGCCGACCTCGTAGCTCAGCAGTACAAGCGCCGCGACATGGATTTCCAGCGTGGCAGCTTCCGCGTGCGGGGCGACACGATCGAAATCTTCCCGGCGCATCTGGAAGACCGGGCCTGGCGCATCTCGCTGTTCGGTGATGAGATCGAGAGCATCCAGGAGTTCGACCCACTGTCGGGCAACAAGACCGACGACCTTCAGAGCGTGAAGATCTACGCCTCCTCGCACTACGTCACGCCGCGGCCGACGCTGCAGCAGGCCGTGAAGTCGATCAAGATCGAGCTGAAGCAGCGCGTCGAGGAGCTGACCAAGGCCGGGCGCCTTTTGGAGGCGCAGCGGCTGGAGCAGCGCGTCACCTTCGACGTCGAGATGATCGAGGCGACCGGCTCCTGCGCCGGCATCGAGAACTATTCGCGCTACCTCACCGGCCGCCAGCCCGGCCACCCGCCGCCGACGCTGTTCGAATACCTGCCGGACAACGCCCTCGTCTTCATCGACGAGAGCCATGTCACCATCCCGCAGATCGGCGCGATGTACCGGGGCGACTTTCGGCGCAAAGCGACGCTCGCCGAATACGGTTTCCGCTTGCCCTCCTGCATGGACAACCGGCCGCTTCGTTTCGAGGAGTGGAACGCCATGCGGCCGCAGACCGTCGCGGTCTCCGCGACACCTGGTGCGTGGGAGCTGGAGGATGCCGGTGGCGTCTTCGCCGAACAGGTCATCCGCCCGACCGGCCTTACCGATCCGCCGATCGAGATCCGCCCGGCCCGCTCCCAGGTCGACGATCTCCTTGGCGAAATCCGTTCGACGGTGGCTGCCGGCTACCGCGTGCTTGTCACCGTGCTGACGAAGCGCATGGCCGAGGACCTCACCGAATACCTGCATGAGCACGGCGTGCGCGTGCGCTACATGCACTCGGACATCGAGACGCTGGAGCGGATCGAGATCATCCGCGACCTCCGTCTCGGGGCGTTCGACGTGCTGGTCGGCATCAACCTGCTGCGCGAGGGCCTCGACATCCCCGAATGCGGGCTTGTCGCCATTCTCGACGCCGACAAGGAAGGCTTCCTGCGTTCGGAGACCTCACTGATCCAGACCATCGGCCGCGCGGCGCGCAACGTCGACGGCAAGGTGATCCTCTATGCCGACAAGGTCACCGGCTCGATGGAACGCGCGATCGCCGAGACCGACCGCCGCCGCGACAAGCAGACGGCCTACAACACCGAGCACGGCATCACCCCGGCGAGCGTGAAGGCGCAGATCGCCGACATCCTCGACTCCTACTACGAGAAGGACCACGTGCGCGTGCCCACCGGCGCGCTCGCCGCCGAGGGGGCCATGGTCGGCAGCAACCTGAAGGCGCACCTCGATCACCTGCAGAAGGAAATGCGCGACGCCGCTGCCAATCTCGACTTCGAGACCGCCGCGCGGCTGCGCGACGAGGTCAAGCGGCTGCAGGCGACGGAACTCGCCATTGGCAACGATCCGCTCGCCCGCGATCTCGACCTCGAAGGCCCGTCCTCCGGGCGCACTAAGCACGGCGGCAAGCTGAAGGGCCCGCAGGGGCCGGCGCTGGCGCCGGGCTCGGTCGGCACGTTCGAGCGCTCGGGGCCGTCGCTGATCAAGGCGGCGAAGGCGAAGGAAGCGGCGGAAGCGGAGAAGCCCTCCTACTTCCAGAAGCCGGACCTCGACAATATGGGTCCCGGCACAGACACCGCCGTTCCACGCCGCGACGGCTTCCGCAAGAACAGCCTGGACGAGATGACCGTCGGCCGGACGGAGAAGCCGGTTCAGAAGGGCAAGCTGCCGGTGAAGCCGGTCGATCCCTCCGCGAAACTCTCGGCCGCCGCCAAGCGCCTGATCGGCACGCAAGCGGCGCCCATGCAGGACAAGCCGCGCCCGGTCGACGACGGCGGCAACCCGGACGACCTCCGCCCGATCCGCCGAGAGCGCATCGGCATCGGCAGCCACGAGGACCCGGCGCCACGGAAGGCGGGTCGCCGCACGGGCAAGACGGGAAGGCCGGGGCGGTAAAACGTCGAACGTGCCCTTGCGACGCTCAGTATCGAGCGCTTCGCGATGCAAGTTCCGTTCTTCTCCCCTTTGGGGAGGAGGTCGCGGCAGCGGGATGAGGGGTTTTCGCCGCGCCGTCCAGATAGACAGCCTCCCGCGCCGACCCTCTTCGCCCTGCCGGGCACTTCTCCCCGGAGGGGAGAAGAAGGAGCCTTGGTGTTGGCTGTAGGACTTCGGACGCGGCCTAGTCGTTGCCCATTGGATTGCTCGTCGCTTCGGCACGTTCGCGCCAAGTGTCGCCGGGGCGGATCGGCTTGTTGATTTCCGAAAGGCATGCGGTCAGCGATAGCGCTGCGACGAGCAGGAGGACGGTATGCTTCATCTTGTATCTCTCATGGGAGTCTAGCTGTCGTTTCACGGACAGTGGCGGCTAGCTTCGCAGAGAACAAGGCCATCTCTTTTAAAAGCCCAAACCCAGCGAGAGCAAGCCAGCCACTCCACACGGCAAGAAGTTTTAAATCAGGTGGACGAGACTGCGTTGCTGCGCCCCTTGCGAGACGCTGCTTTTTGATGGCCGACGCGCTGCTGACGTCGCCGAGAGCGTCGGCCATTCCTGTTTTACTTCACGACCGGAACACCGGAATCATCAGACGTGTCCTGATCGACGATGTCGTCGTTGGACCCGGTGGTGCTTGGCGCGAGGGTTCCCTCACCGCCAACGCCGTTCTGCAGTCCGCCCGGCCCCTTCGGCTGGCCGGCTTCGCTATCGGCGGCCGAGTCCGCCGCCGGGTCGAGCCCGACGCCTGGAAGGCCGGGCGCAGCCGGAATGCCGATCGGTGTTCCTTGCTGGGTCTCGGACACGCCTGCCAGCAGCGCGGGATCGGAGGTCTGCGCCAGCGCAGGGCTGGCGAGGAGGACGGTGGAAACGAGTAGGAGGCTCAGGCGCATGGTACTCTCCGAAGAAGATCAGGATGGCTTCGGAGAGAGAACAGGCGAGCATCGGCTGGTGTTCCGCCGCCTCGGTGGCGAAGCTCCGGCTTGGCGTTCACATGCCAGAACATGTGCCGTCTTGTTTGCTAGCGCAAATCCCCGACGAGCCCCCGGATTCGCCGTTCCGCCGAGACCTCGTCGCCGGAGGAGGCCTTGCAGATGATGACGTTCATCGCGCCCTCTTTCATCCACAGCGCCATGGGCACCGACAGCATGCCAGAGGTGTAGCGCTTGACGACGTGGCTCTCGTCGAGAGCAAGGTGAGCCGGGGCGGTGACGGTCCAGTTGGCGGGGCTGACCCTTGGATCGCCCGAGAGCGAGGGGTCGAGGAGTACCAGCTTGCCGCCGATCCAGGCCTCGATCTCCTTCCACGGCATGCCCTTCGGCCGCAGCAGGTCCTTGGTCGGGACGACGCGTCCCTCGCCTTTTGGCGCGGTGGCATAGAGGCAGGCAAGTCCGCCCGGGGGACAGAGAGCACCGCTGCAGTCGAAGCGACGGCCGACCGCCATCGTCGCGTCCGCGGCCGGACCGGCGGTCCAGCCGGGAAACAGATCCTGCGCCGCCGCGGGCCAGATCCCGACCGCCAGCGTCACCAGCAAAGCGACAACCCTCACCCTATCCCCCATCTTTCGAAACATCCCGGCGTCATCGTCTGGCGGCAACACCGGTTGAACCGATGCTCCCGCGTTTCGCGAAGATGTAGCGGCCGAAAGTTGCGCCGCGCTGTCGCTGCAGCGCGGCAGGCAGGCCCGGATCAGACGAGATAGGGGTTGGTCAGCCGTTCCTCGCCGAGCGTGCCGCCGGGGCCATGGCCGCACATGAAGGCGACGTCGTCGCCGAGCGGCAGGACCTTGTCGCGGATCGAGGCGATCAGCGTCGCATGGTCGCCGCCGGGCAGGTCGGTGCGGCCAATGGAGCCGCGGAACAGCACGTCGCCGGCATGCAGAAAGCGGGCTTCGTCGTGGAAGAAGACGACATGGCCGGGCGCGTGGCCAGGGCAATGCAGCACGGCGAAGCGATGCTCGCCAAAGGAAACGGTATTGCCGTCCTCGAGCCACCGGTCGGGGGTGGCATTGCGCATGCCGCCGCCCGCGCCGAACATCTCCGCCTGCTTCTCAATGTTTTCCAGCAGCGGCTTGTCGGCCTGGTGAGGCCCGATGATGTCGACGCCGAGCGCCGTCTTCAGCGCCATCGCGCCGCCGGCATGGTCGAGATGGCCATGCGTCAGCCAGATCGCCTCGATGGTGACGCCGAGTTGCCGGATGGCGGCGACGATCTTCTCGACGTCGCCACCGGGATCGACGACGACGCCCCGCTTCGACACTTCGTCGAAGAGAACCGCGCAGTTCTGCTGGAACGGCGTCACCGGCACGATCTGCACGGAGAGCCGGTCCGGGCCGGAGCCTGGGGTGGTGCCAGGCTCCATCGGGGTTTCGCTCATTCGGCCGCCGCGCGCTTCGGCTGCACTTCGGCAGCGTAGTCGGCGATCAGCTGCCGGCTGATGTCGCCGGGCGTGAAGGTATAGGGGCCGACCTCGGACACCGGGGTGACTTCGGCCGCCGTCCCGCAGAGGAAGCACTCGGTAAAGCCTTCCATCTCCTCGGGCTGGATGTGGCGGGCGCGCACCTCGTAGCCGCGGCGCTTGGCGAGATCGATCACCGTGCGGCGGGTGATGCCGTCGAGGAAGCAGTCCGGGTCCGGGGTGTGGATCACGCCGTCCTTGACGAAGAAGACGTTGGCGCCGGTGGCCTCCGCCACATGGCCGCGCCAATCCAGCATCAGCGCGTCGGCATAGCCCTTGGCCTCGGCCGCATGCTTGGAGATGGTGCAGATCATGTAGAGCCCGCTCGCCTTCGCCTTCGACGGCGCGGTGCGCGGGTCGGGGCGGCGGTATTCGGCGAGATCGAGGCGGATGCCCTTCATCTTCTGCTCGGGGTTGAAGTAGCTCGGCCACTGCCAGATGGCGATGGCGACGTTGATCTTGTTGTTCTGCGCCGAGACGCCCATCGACTCCGAGCCGCGCCAGGCGATCGGCCGGACATAGGCGTCCTCGAAGCCTTGCCGGTGCAGCAGCTCGATACAGGCGGCGTCGATCTCGTCGGCGGTGTAAGGCACCTTGAAGCCGAGCAGCCGGCCGGACTCGATCAGCCGGTCGGTGTGCGCCCGCAGCTTGAAGATTTCGCCACCATAGGCGCGCTCGCCCTCGAACACGGCGCTGGCATAGTGCAGACCGTGGGTCAGCACGTGCACCTTGGCGTCGGCCCAAGGAACGAACTCGCCGTTGAACCAGATCTGGCCGTCCAACTGGTCGAAGGGAACTGTGCTCATGCCGCTCTCGGCGCCTCCCGGCGCCCTCCTCTCAACTCGATCGAATGCTGGTACTCCCGCGGATTCTTTCCGCTTTCGAGCGCCTCGTCAAATGACCGATGGTCCGCATTCGGCAGAACCGCCGGCTTGCCATAGAGTGATCACGGGCGGCGTCCGGCTGCAGGCGCCACGCGGCCCGTCGCCGCTTCCCGACCGCCGTCGCTTCGGGTGGGAAGCCGACCTCTCACGGTCGGCCTGTTCCCACGGCGGCACATCGGTGTAACAATGGTGGGAATATACGTCAATGGTACTGACCTAATTTGATGGACGCCAGCTTGCATGACTCCCGGGCGCAGGGCGGCCCTGCCGCGCCCCTCCCTTCAGACCCCGCCCCTTCCGACATCGTGACGGAGCCCCTTGCCACGACCGGAGATCTCGACTTCCGGATCATCGAACTGTTCTTCTTCGCCTACCGCGAATTCACCGCCGATGCCGACCTCGTTCTGGAACGCTACGGTTTCGGCCGCGCCCACCACCGGGTGCTGCACTTCGTTAACCGGTCCCCCGGCATGACCATCGCGGATCTGCTCGACCTGCTGCAGATCACCAAGCAGTCGCTGTCGCGCGTGCTGCGCCAGCTGATCGATGGCGGTTTCGTCGAGCAGTTGCCCGGCGCCGAGGACCGGCGCCAGCGGCTGCTCTTTCCCACCAGCCGCGGTCGCGGTCTGACGCTGGAACTGTCGCGGGCGCAGGCCGAGCGCATCGAGGCGGCCCTGGCGGCGCGCGGCATTGCCGATGCGACGTCGGTCACCACGTTCCTGATGGAAATGGCGGGAGACCACGGGGCGACGAAATCGTGGTTCCGCAAGCAAGGCATCGAAGGAGGACCGGCGCATGGCCGAGGTTGAAACTGCGCCGGCACAGACTGTCACGCCCTCGGCGCCCTTCCTGGACGACGACGCCCCGCACCTCCTGATCGTCGACGACGACCGCCGCATCCGCCAGCTGCTGTCGCGCTTCCTGTCCGAGCGCGGCTTTAGGGTCTCCGTCGCCGCCGACGCCGCCGAGGCGCGGAAAATCCTGAAGGGGCTCGACTTCGACCTCTTGGTCGTCGACGTGATGATGCCCGGCGAGAGCGGGCTCGACCTCGTGCGCGGCTTCTCGGCGATCCGCGACACGCCGATCCTGATGCTGACCGCCCGCTCCGACACCGAGCAGCGGATCGAGGGGCTGGAGGCCGGCGCCGACGACTACCTGACCAAGCCGTTCGACCCGCGTGAGCTCCTGCTGCGGATCAACAACATCCTGAAGCGCGGCGCGCCGGCGCCGATCGTCAAGGTCGAGAACGTGCGTTTCGGGCCTTTCACCTTCTCGCTGACCCGGCGCGAGCTGAAGCGCGGCGTCGACATGATCCGGCTGACCGAGCGCGAGCAGGACATCATGGCGCAGTTCGCCACAAAGGCCGGCGAAACCATCCAGCGGCAGGAACTGCTCGGCGACGAGACCGAGGTCGGCGAGCGCACCGTCGACGTCCAGATCAACCGCCTGCGCCGCAAGATCGAGAGCGACCCGGCAAACCCGCTCTGGCTGCAGACCGTGCGCGGCATCGGCTACCGCCTGAACGTCGATTGACCTAGGCTGGTCGCATGGCACTTCTCGACACAATCCGCACCCGCCTGCCGCAGCGCCCGTCGCTGCCACCGGCGCTGCGCAAGCTCCTGCCACAGCGCTTCTCCCTGCCGAGCCCGTGGCGGGGGCCCTTGCGGCACGTGCCGAAGTTCGTCGGCCGCGTCATGCCCAAGGGCCTCTATCCCCGCTCGCTGATCATCATCATCGCCCCGATGGTGCTGCTGCAGTCGGTGGTGGCCTTCGTCTTCATGGAGCGGCACTGGCAGCTGGTGACGCAGCGCCTGTCGACGGCGGTGGTGCGCGACATCGCCGGCGTCATCGACGTGATCGAGACCTATCCACAGGATCCGGATTTTGCGCAGGTGACCCGTCTCGCCCGCGAGAAGCTCGACCTCAACATCGCCGTGCTGCCGCTGGAGCCCCTGCCCGCCCCGGCGCCGAAGCCGTTCTTCAACATCCTCGACGGCATCCTGTCGGAGGAGATCACCGACCAGATCAACCGGCCGTTCTGGATCGATACGGTGGGGGCGTCGAGGCTTGTCGAAATCCGCATCCTCCTGAAGGACCACGTGCTGCGGGTCTTCGCGCGGCGGAACTCGGCCTACGCCTCCAACACCCACATCTTCCTCCTGTGGATGGTCGGCACGTCGCTGGTGCTGATGCTGATCGCCATCCTCTTCCTGCGCAACCAGATCCGGCCGATCGAGGCGCTGGCCGAAGCCGCCGACGGCTTTGGCCGGGGCCAGCCGATGCCGACGCATTTTCGCCTGCGCGGTGCCTCCGAAGTCCGGCGGGCCTCGCTCGCCTTCGTCCAGATGCGCGACCGCATCGAGCGCCAGATCGAGCAGCGCACGCAGATGCTCAACGGCGTCAGCCATGATCTGAGAACCATTCTCACCCGCTTCCGGCTGCAGCTGGCCCTGTTCGGCGAGGGCGAGGACCAGAAGGAGCTGAACGACGACATCGACGAGATGCAGCGCATGCTGGAGGGCTATCTCGCCTTCGCCAAGGGCGAACAGGGCGAGGATGTCGCCGAGTTCGACCTCGAGGCCGCTTTCGCCAAGTTCGAGGCCGAGGGCCGGCTGAAGAACCGCAAGGTCTCGACCGAGGTGATCGGTGATCCCCGCATCATGGTCCGGCCCGGCTCGTTCACGCGGCTGATCGGCAACCTCGTCCTCAACGCCATGCGGCACGCCGGCAGCGTGCGCATCCTCGCCAAGCACGAGGGGCGCTGGCTGACGGTGACGGTCGAGGACGACGGCCCCGGCATCCCGGCCGAAATGCGGGAGGAAGTCTTCAAGCCCTTCGTGCGGCTCGATACCGCCCGCAACATCGACGCCGGCGGCACCGGCCTTGGCCTTGCCATCGCCCGCGACATCGCGCGCAGCCATGGCGGCGATATTCTGCTGTCGGACAGCACGATGGGCGGGCTGAGAGCGATGATCCGGGTACCGGCTTAGGCTTTGGCAGGAGGCGAGATCAGGGCTATCGTCGAGATGTCAGCGAACCACCCGCGAACGGAGCCATCGAGATGACCAGCATTACAGCCTCGGTCGAAATAGATGCAGCCACCCGGGCCAGGATGGACAGTCTGGCGGAGAAAACTGGCCGGTCGGTCAGCACCTTGACGCGCGAGGCTGTCCACCAATACCTCGATCGCAAAGAGGCGGAGATGGCGGTCCGGGCGGACGCGCTCGCGGCGTGGGTTAAGTTCAAGACCGACGGCCTGCATGTCAGCGGCGAGGAGGCGGATGCCTGGCTAGCCGCTCTGGAAAACGGTGAGGACATCGATCCGCCAGCATGCCACGTCTGATCTGGTCCCCTCAGGCGCTCAGCGACCTCTCGAAACTACACCGCTTTCTCCTCGACCATGACGAAGCGCTGGCACGACGGGCCATCAAGACCATTCGCGAAGGACTGACGCGGCTGGAAAGCCACCCGGAAGCCGGGCGAAAGGCCGGAGGAATGCCGGCGGGGTTTCGGGAATGGTCCATTCCCTTCGGTCGCAGAGGATATGTCGCTCTTTACCGACAGGATACGAGGGGCGTTGTCATCCTTGCCGTTCGTCACGCCCGCGAAGCCGGCTTCATCAAAGAGGATTGAGCTCCGCGACACCGTGGGGACCTGGCATCAGACTCAGCTCCTTCGGATATTGCTTGTGTTCAAGGACAAGACCGAGAAGAGGCTGGATCAGAACAGCCGCCCACCATTCGGCACCGTGTGCCCCGGCGCCAGCAGGACGACTTCGCCGGCCTCGTCCGGAAGCCCGAGCGTCAGCACCTCCGAGCGCATCGGGCCGATCTGGCGCGGCGGGAAGTTGACCACCGCGATCACCTGGCGCCCGACCAGATCTTCCGGTGTGTAGTGCACGGTGATCTGCGCCGAGGACTTCTTCACGCCGATCTCGGGACCGAAATCGATCTTCAGGATGAAAGCCGGCTTGCGGGCCTTCGGAAAAGGCTCGGCCTCGAGAATCGTACCGACGCGGATGTCGACCTTTTGGAAATCGTCGTAGGCGATCTCCGGCGCCGGGGCGCCCGCGTGCTCCGTCATCTCAATCCTTCGACAGTTCGCGCGCGCGGTCGCGGGCGGCGGCGACGGCCGCGGTCATCAGCGGGCCGAGCCCGTCCGGCGCCATCAGCACCTCCAGCGCGGCCTGGGTGGTGCCATTTGGCGAGGTGACGTTGCGGCGCAGCTGGTCCGGCGCGTCGTCGGATTGGATCATCAACTCGCCGGCGCCAGCGACGGTGTGGCGGGCGAGCTTCATCGCGAGATCCGGGGTCAGTCCTGCCGCAACGCCGGCGGCGGCCAAGGTCTCCGCGAGATGGAAGACGTAGGCCGGACCGCTGCCCGATACCGCCGTCACCGCATCGATGTCCGCCTCGTCGTCCAGCCAGACGACGGGGCCGCTCGCCGACAGGAGCGCGTCGGCCTTCTCGCGCAGCGCCAGCGTCACCGCCGGATTGGCGACGGCGCCGGTGATGCCGCGGCCGATGAGGGCGGGCGTGTTCGGCATGGCGCGCACGACCGGCAGGTCGCCAACGAGGCCGGCGATGAAGCCGAGCGTCTTGCCCGCGGCGACCGAGATGACCAGCGTGTCCGGCGTCAGCGCGGGCTTCAGCGCTGCGAGCGCCTCGGCCATCACCTGCGGCTTCACCGCCACCAGCACCACGTCGAAGGATTCATCGGGGACTGCTTTCTCCCAGCGGAGAGCGCCCGATGCGATCAGCGCCTGTAGCGCGGTGCCCGGCGAGGGATCAACGACGAGGATATCCTCGCCGGCGATGCCATTCTCGACCCAGCCGCGCACCATGGCGCCGCCCATATTGCCGCCCCCGAGCAGCAGGATGCGGCCGAAAGCCGAGCTGAACGCCGTCATGCGTTGCCCACCGTCTCGAACATGCTGCAGGACAGAGCCTCGTCGGCGTCCTTAGAGGCCCAGACCACGAACTGGAACGCCTGATAGAAGCGCTCGCAGTTTTCGAGCGCGCAGGTCAGCAGGCGCTCGGCCTGCTGGCTGGTCGGATCCGCACCGCCTGACAACAGAAGAGCGTGCCGGAACATCACCGCGCCTTCCTTCGGCCAGAGGTCGAAATGTCCGATCAGCAACTGCTCGTTGATCCGGGCGAGCAGACGAAGAACTTCGACTTGGCGATGCTCCGGCACCTTCAGATCGAAAGCGCAGCCAAGATGCAGCGCCTCGTAGCTCGGCATCCAGGAGAAGGAGACGGAATACTCCGTCCAGAGCCCGGCAACCGAGACGGCGATCTCGTCGTCGCAAGGACGCTCGAACACCCAGTCCCGGTTCGATGCGACCAGCTCGATCACGTCGACCGGATTGAACTGGCGTTCGGCCCCTTCGAAATTCATCCCCACCACCTGCACCCCGATCCCGATTCATGACGAGGGGCGATTCCGGCCGCACCGGATCGCCCCGTCGATGACGCCGGATCCGAGCGGATCCCGCGCTGGCCGGCCCGCCGCAGTGCGGCGAATCAACCTTATGAATCAGTGTATAGGCCGGGATTCCGGTGTCGTAGGGGGTTAAGGGATTATTAAGGATTTTAACGAAAAACGCCGCCCGAAGGCGGCGTCACCGGGGACCTAACCGACTCCTGCCAAAGGACTTTCGAGTCCGGCGGGATCGGGGGACAAGCTGTGGAGAGGCTGTGGATAACAGCCCGCTGCCGGTCAGACGGCGCTGTCAGCGCCGGAGAAGGGCGACGGCATGCGCGCTTCGAGATCCGCCAGCCGCTTCTTCAGCGCCTCGTTCTCCAGCCGGGCCTTCGCCGCCATGTCGCGCACGGCCTCGAATTCTTCGCGCTGCACCAGGTCCATCTGGTTGATCAGCCGCTCGCCCTGCGTGCGGAACGCCGTCTCGACCTCGCGGCGCACCCCCTGGGCAGCGCCCGCGGCATCGGTCATCAGCCGGGCGAATTCATCCAGCATTCGGTTCGGGCCCTTGGGGGTCATGGCGTGTCTCCGGTTCGATTGTTCCTGATCTGGAGGTAGGCGTGCGGCAAGGGCTTGGCAATGCCGCAGGCCCTTCGCGCCGCAGAGATCGCCGCGCAGCCTGCGACGACAGGCGAAAGCGGGATGCCTTGACCCGCGCAAGACCCGCAGCCAAGGTCGCGCCGCCTGCCGACCCGTCGTCGGCCCCGGAGTGCCTTTGCCTTGAATCCTGCCTTCTCTGCGCTCGGCGTGCTCGCCTATCCCAACATCGACCCGGTCTTCCTGTCGCTCGGGCCGATCCAGTTGCGCTGGTACGGGCTGGCCTATGTCGCCGGCATCCTCTGCGGCTGGCTTTACGGGCGCGCCCTCGTCGGCAATCCGAAACTCTGGGCGAATGGCGTAGCGCCGATCACCAAGCTGCAGATCGACGACTTCATTCTCTGGATCACCGGCGGCATCATTCTCGGCGGGCGCATCGGCTCGATCCTGTTCTATGATTTCCACCGCTACAGCGTCGATCCCTGGGCCATGGTGCGGATCTGGGAGGGCGGCATGTCCTTTCACGGCGGGCTGATCGGCGTCGTCATCGCCATCGCCATCTTCACATGGCGCCAGAGAATCCCGCTCTGGAGCCTGATCGACGTGACGGCAGCCTCGGTGCCTTTCGGCCTTCTGTTCGGGCGTCTCGCCAACTTCATCAATTCCGAGCTCTGGGGCGCGCCGACCAATGTCGCCTGGGCCTTCGTCTTCCCGACGGGCGGGCCAGAGCCGCGCCATCCGAGCCAGCTCTACGAAGGCCTGCTCGAGGGCGTCGTGCTCTGGCTGGTGCTGCGTCTGATGACCCATCACTTCAAGCTGCTACGCAAGCCGCGCTTCGTCGGCGCCGTGTTCATCGGCGGCTATGGCCTCGCCCGCATCTTCGTCGAGTTCTTCCGGGTTCCCGACATCCAGCTCGGCTATCTCCTCGGCACGTCCTGGCTGACCATGGGCATGATCCTGTCGCTGCCGATGCTCGCCGTCTCGCTCTGGGGCATGGCGACGGCGAAGGACACGGTCTACGCGCCGCCGGCAAAGGTCGCCTGACGCGATGACGACCGCGCTGCAGGGCATCATCGCCGAGGTGATCCGGCGGGAGGGGCCGATCGGCATCGACCGCTACTGGGACCTCGCCCTCTTCCACCGCGAGCACGGCTATTACACCAGCCGCGAGCCTTTCGGCGCTGGCGGCGACTTCGTTACGGCGCCCGATGTCAGCCAGATGTTCGGCGAACTGATCGGCGCCTGGCTGGTTGCCGCCTGGAACGGGCTCGGCCGCCCCTCCCCCTTCGTGCTCGCCGAAATTGGACCGGGCCGCGGGACGCTGATGGCGGACATCCTGCGCACCGTGCGCAAGCTCGACATCGCCTTCCTCAAGGCGGCGCGGATCGCCCTCGTCGAGACGTCGGAACGCCTGCAGCGGGTGCAGGCCGAAAGGCTGGAGAGTTTCGACCTGCCGATCCGCCACGTCCGCCGGCTCGCCGATGTCGAAGCCTTGCCGCTGCTGCTCGTCGCCAATGAACTCTTCGACGCAGTGGCGATCCGCCAGTTCGTCCGCGGCGACGGCGTCTGGCATGAGATCGTCGTCGAAGTCTCCGGAGAAGCCGCCCTCGGCTTCTCCTTGCGCAGAGCGCCGGACGACGTCGAACTCGGCTTCCCCCTGGGGCTACCGCCGGCCGAGCCCGGCACGACGCTCGAAACCTCCCCGCAGCGCGACGCCATCGCCGACGCCATTGCCGCTCGGCTCGCCGCGCACGGCGGCGCGGCGCTGATGATCGATTACGGCCACACGGCGAGTGCCTATGGCAACACGCTGCAGGCGATGCGGGAACATGGCTTCGCCGACCCGCTGGAGAGCCCCGGCGAGGTCGATATCACCAGCCATGTCGACTTCCAGGCGCTGTCCGCGCGATTCGCGCGCGCTGGTCTTGCGGTCGCCCCGGTCATCGGCCAAGGCGATTTCCTAATCCAGCTTGGCCTCGGCGAACGCGCGGCGCAGCTCGGACGCGGCCGTGGCGAGGCCGAACAGGCGACGATCATGGCCGCGGCGCACCGCCTGTGCGGCCTCGGCGAGGACGAGATGGGCGCCCTGTTCAAGGTGCTCGCCGTTGCCTCGGCCCCGTTGGCACTCCCGCCTTTTGCCGCCTGACGTCTTCCGCGCCGTCAGATTGACTTCCCCGAGAGCCTCCACCACGATCCCGCGCCATGTCAGATGATCGCCTCAAAGACGCCTCGCACCTCCTTGTATCGGACGTGGTGACGGCCCCGCCTCTTGCCGACGGCAAGGGAATTCGCCACGCCTTCTTCACCCGCCGGGGCGGGGTATCGCGGGATATCTATGCCGGCCTGAACATGGGTATCGGCTCGAAAGACGACCCCGACGCCGTGCACGAGAACCGCGCCCGCGGGGCGCATTTTCTGGGGCTGACGGGTCCCGACCTCGTGACGCCCTGGCAGGTGCACTCGGCCACCGCCATCGTCGTCAGCGAGCCGTTCAGCGGCGAGAGGGCGCAGGCGGATGCGATCGTCACCCGCACTCCCGGCATCGCCATCGGCGTCGTCACCGCCGACTGCGGCCCCATCCTCTTCGCCGATGCGGCCGCCGGTGTCGTCGGGGCTGCCCATGCAGGCTGGCGCGGGGCAGCTGGCGGCGTGCTGGAGGCGACGATTGCCGCCATGGAAGAATGCGGCGCGACCCGGGCGGGCATCACCGCCGTCCTCGGCCCGACGATCACGCAGACAAACTACGAGGTCGGCGCCGACATGGTGGATGCCGTGCTCGCCGACCATCCTGACGCCCGTGGATTCTTTGCGGAGGGCACCGCACCGGACAAGCGGCAGTTCGACCTGCCCGGTTTCATCCTCGACATGCTTCTAAAAGCCGGCGTTGCCGGCAGTTTCGTCGGGCACTGCACCTACGCGGAAGAAGACCTCTTCTTTTCCTTCCGGCGGACGACACATCGTGGCGAGACCGATTACGGCCGCCAGCTCGCCGCCATCGCCATCGACCGATAGGGCTCTTCCCATGCTGCACTTCTCGCGCGACGAATTCGACGCCCGCCGCGACCGACTGGTCATGGAAATGGCCGAGCGCAAGATCGACGCCCTGCTGCTGTTCGCGCAGGAATCGATGTACTGGCTGACCGGCTACGATACGTTCGGCTTCTGCTTCTTCCAGTGCCTCGTCGTGAAGGCCGACGGCGAGATGCGGCTGTTGACCCGCTCGGCCGACCTTCGGCAGGCCAAGCACACCTCGATCCTCGACAACGTCTCGGTCTGGCGCGATCGCGGCGCGGCCGATCCGGCGATCGATCTCCGGGACATGCTCGACGATATGGGGCTTCTCGGCGCCAAGATCGGCGTCGAATGGGCGACGCACGGGCTGACCGCCGCCAATGGCCGGCTGGTCGAGGCCAAGCTCGGCTCTTTCGCCGCGCTGAAGGACGCCTCCGACCTCGTCTCCAGCCTTCGCGTCCTCAAGAGCCCGGCCGAGATCGCCTATGTGCGCGAGGCCGCCGCCATGGCCGACGATGCCTTCGAGGCCATGCTGCGGCTGGTCAGGCCCGGCGCGAACGAGGCGCAGCTGCTGGAAACCCTGCAGGGGTCGAT
Source organism: Mesocryomonas lacus (assembly GCF_055730135.2). NCBI lineage: Bacteria > Pseudomonadati > Pseudomonadota > Alphaproteobacteria > Hyphomicrobiales > Aurantimonadaceae > Mesocryomonas > Mesocryomonas lacus. Next base: position 382,688 of record NZ_JBUZWE020000003.1, read on the forward strand.
CTTTGCCGCGGGCGGTGACTATCCCGCCAATCCCTTCATCATTGGCTCCGGGCCCGACGCCTTGCTGTGCCGCTACAAGGCGGGGCGGCGCGCTCTCGACGCGGAGGACCAGCTGACCGTCGAATGGGCGGGCGTGAAGGCGCAGTACCATGCCGCCGTGATGCGCACCGTGGTCGTGGGTGAGCCGACGGCGCGCCATCGTGAGCTTTTTGCCGCCGCAAGCGAAGCGCTGGCGGCCGTTGAGGAAGCCATGCGCCCCGGCAAGACCTTCGGCGACGTGTTCGATGCCCATGCCGGCGTGATGGAGGCGCACGATCTCGTCCGCCACCGGCTCAGCGCCTGCGGCTATTCGCTCGGCGCGCGCTACGCGCCGTCCTGGATGGAGCAGCAGATGTTCGTGTCCGGCAATGCCGAGCAGATCCAGCCGGGGATGACCCTGTTCGCCCACATGATCATCATGGATTCCGACAGCGGCACCGCCATGACCCTCGGCCGCACCTATCTCACCACCACCGAAGCGCCCGAACCGCTGTCGCGGCTGCCGATCGAAATGACTGTCGTCTCCTAGAACGCCGCGCATCCGAAAGAATGCCCGTACAACGAACTATCTTCTCGGATCGGAAGCATCTTTTCGATGGGGTGAGCACATCCCATCGCAGGCGGTTCAGGCAAGCCGCAAGTCCTGGCGAGGCGGCGTTCGAGCCGCTTTCGCAACCATCTCGCAGACCGGCAGTGTCGATGGCGGCTTCGGATGCTTCAGGTTTTGTTACCGAAATCTTCCTATAGCCATCCCTACCGGAACCGGACGACAAGGAAGGACGGGCATGAGATTGAACTTGGCTTGGCTCGCCATCCTGCTGGGGCCGTTTGGCCTTGCGGGCTGTTCGGCCAGCGACCCCGGCATGGGAATGACACCGCCCGGCGCGATCGCGGGCGCGAGCGCCTCCCCCGTCACCCAGGACCTCTCGCCGGCACCGGTGCAGCCGGGGCCGACCTTTGCCGCTGCCCCCGCGGGCGCCACCCAGTCCGGGCCGATCCAGTTCCTGCCGCTCGTCGGTGCCCCCGAAGCGAAGGTCGCGATGCTGTCGCAGGCGCTTGGACAGGCCGCTGCCGCCAACGGCATTGCGCTGTCACCGGCGGATGGGCCCGTCGCACCGCAACGGCTGAAGGGCTATCTCTCGGTGCTGACCGAAGGGCGGGAGACCGTGGTGATCTACGTCTGGGACGTCGTCGATCCGCAGGGCGTCCGGCTCAACCGCATACAGGGCCAGCAGCGCGTTGCAGCTAGCAGCAGCACCGATCCCTGGTCGGTCGTCGATGCGGCAGCCCTCCAGGCGATCGCCGCGACGACGATGCGGGAATTCCACAGCAGCGCGCCGACCCGTGGCTGATTTTCCGGGCGCGGCGTATTTACCGCACTGCACAGTAATTGGGGCGATATCGCCTTTTGCCCTTCTCCCTGGTTTGACTCTTCAACGGTAGTCGTTAATGAGCCGGCCCAGACAGCAGCGAATTTAACGTCCTGACGACCGCCCGCGAAACCAGCCGCTGGCGGTTTGGTCCTCATGATTGTGACAGGCAAGCGACGATGAAACTCTTTGTCGGCAATTCCAATCGTCAGCTCGCCGAAGCCATCGGCAAGTACCTGGAACTGCCCCTCGGGCAAGCCTCCGTCCGCCGCTTCGCGGACCAGGAAATCTTCGTCGAGATCCAGGAAAACGTCCGCGGCGAGGACTGCTTCATCATCCAGTCGACCTCCTACCCCGCCAACGACCACCTGATGGAACTCCTGATCATGACGGATGCGCTGAAGCGGGCTTCCGCCAAGCGCATCACAGCGGTCCTGCCGTATTTCGGCTATGCCCGTCAGGACCGGAAAGCGGGCGGACGCACGCCGATCTCGGCCAAGCTCGTCGCCAACCTGATCACCGAGGCCGGCGCCGACCGCGTCATGACGCTCGACCTGCATGCCGGGCAGATCCAAGGCTTCTTCGACATTCCGACCGACAACCTCTTCGCCATTCCGCTGATGGCGCGCGACATCAAGGAACACCAGGACCTCTCGAACACCGTCGTGGTGTCGCCGGACGTCGGCGGTGTGGTCCGCGCCCGCTCGCTGGCGAAGCGAATCGACGCCCAGCTGGCGATCGTCGACAAGCGCCGCGAGCGGCCGGGCGAGTCCGAGGTCATGAACGTCATCGGTGATGTCGCCGGACATGACTGTATTTTGATCGACGACATCATCGATTCCGGCGGCACGCTCTGCAATGCCGCGGAAGCGCTTTTGAGGATCGGCGCCAAGAGCGTGAAGGCCTACATCACGCACGGCGTACTGTCAGGCGGAGCCGTCGCCCGCATCACCGCCTCGATGCTGGAAGAGCTGGTAATCACGGACTCCATCCAGCCCACCGCGGCCATTCGCAACGCTCCGAACATTCGCGTGGTGACGACGGCCAACCTCCTCGGCGAGGCGATTGCCCGCACCACAACGGAGCAGTCGGTTTCCTCGCTCTTCGATTGATGGAAGGCGCGAAACCGCCCATTTTGCTTGTCTGCGCACCCTTGCTGGTTGCACGGCTCACTGAGTGTCCCTAAGATAATTGCTCTGGGAGACGACGGTGAGAAATACTAATGTTGTGGACTGACAGTCAGGTTACCCTTTTGATTACCCTCTGGAATCAGGGCAAGACTTCAGCCCAGATTGCCGTACGATTTCCCTCGCTCGGTCATGATACCGTGCTCGAGAAAATCGAGCTGATGAAGCTGAAGCGCCCAGCGCGCCATGCCGTCACGGCGCCCTCAAGGCGCGTCTTCAAGTCATCTGCGGTTTCTTCGCTCGGTCACTCGCCACGCTACAAGATGGCTCTGACCGGCCAAGCGAAACGACGGGTGGAGCAGCAGGTCGAGAGGATCGCCCAGGCTGATCTCGTGGCGGGCCGTGACCAGGTTGCCTACGCTCGCAAAGTCAGGCACCTGACCGCGTTGATGTCGCTCGACAGGGATCTGTTTCCTCAGATCGATGCGCGGAAGGGCGCCCGTCAGGAGCTTTCGGACAACCGCTTCTCCCGACAGTTTACCGCGGCTTAATCCATTTGCCGGCTGATGGCGGCAATGGCGGTCGGAGACGGACAGGTGATTGCCTGTCGATCGACACGCGGAGAGTTGTCAGGCCTGCATGACCGTCGTCGCCGCTTATGTCTATGCCGAGGGAAAGCGAGTTCGTTCGGTCTCCCTCGATACGACCGAGGACCTGGTCCTATCGGCTGGCGAGTTCGTCTGGATTGGCATCGTCGATCCGACCGATACAGAACTTCAGCAGCTGCAGCGGCACTTCCGCCTTCATCCGCTCGCGGTTCAGAGCGCCAACAAGGCTTATGTCCTGCCGAAGCTGGAGGTCTACGATGAAGAGTTGTTCATTGTCGCCCGCACAGCAGCGTTGAACGGACAGACCATCGCCTATGGCAAGACGGCGATCCTCGTCGGCGAGACGCACATCATCACCATGCGGTCCGGCTCGATGCGGGACCACACCGAGCTTCGGGCCCGGCTGGAAGCCTCGCCGCATCTCCTGAAGCATGGCGTCGACTACGTGCTACACGGCGTGCTCGACTTCGTGGTCGACGGCTATCTGCCAATCGTCGAGGCGATCGAAGACGATATCGCCGAAATGGAGCGGCGCGCGCTGGATGCCTTTCTCACGCGGACCGAGGTCGCGCGCATCTTTTCCCTGCGGCGCGAACTGATCCGCTTTCGCCGTATCATGGGCCCGACGGAAGAAGTGCTGAGCCGGCTCGGCCACATCGACGTCGACTGCATCGACGACGCAACGCGGCCGTATTTCCGCGACGTGCTGAACCGGGTGCGGCGTATTGCCAGCATGATCGAGGGGCTGCGGGAAATCCTGTCCTCGGTGCTGGAGGCGGCAAGCCTCCTCGAACAGCAGCGGCAAGGCGCCATCACCCGCCAACTTGCCGCCTGGGCCGCCATCCTGGCGGTTCCGACCGCCATTGCCGGCATCTACGGCATGAATTTCCAAAACATGCCCGAGCTCGCCTGGACATACGGCTACCATCTGACAGTGGCGGTCATCGCCAGCGTCGCCGGCTACCTCTTCTTTCGCTTCAAGCGCTCGGGCTGGCTGTAGTCGTCGGGAAGAGGCAGGTTCAGCCCCTCAGTCGCGGCAAACTTGCCCCTCCCCTGCCCTTGCGCTATAGACCGCACGTCCGCGCGGACACCCTTGGAGGCAGCGCGGAGTTAAGCGGCCGTGGCCGCTTTTCGTCGTTTCGGTCCCGATTTAGGATACCGGTTCGATAACCTCTGAATGAACACGAAGGAAACAGCCATGAGCGAGACCTACACGGTCAAGGCCGAGGCGCGCGAGAAGGTCGGCAAGGGGGCCGCCAGACATCTTCGCCGCAACGGACTAGTGCCCGCCGTTATCTACGGCGACAAGCAAGCCCCGATGCCGATCACCATTCCCTACAAGGAAACCTTCCTGAAGCTGCACGCCGGTGGCTTCAAGACGACGGTCATCACGATCGACGTCGGCGGTCAGCAGATCCGCGTCCTGCCGAAGGACTACCAGCTCGACCCGGTGAAGGACTTCCTGACCCATGTCGACTTCCTGCGCGTCTCCAGCCGCACGGTCGTCGCGGTCGAGATCCCCGTGCACTTCGAGAACGAAGATGCTGCCCCCGGCATCAAGGCCCAGGACGGCACGCTGAACGTCGCGCACCACACCGTCGCGGTGCATTGCCCGGCCGAAGAGATCCCGGAGGCCTTCACGGTCGACCTGACCGGTCTCGAGATCGGCGACGCGATCCACGCCTCCGACCTGAAGCTGCCGAACGGCGTCACCCTCGACAACGAGGAAGACTTCGTGGTCGCCACCATCGTGCCGCCGATGGCGGAAGAGGTCGACGAGGTCGAGGAAGCCCCGGAGACGGAAGTCACCGAGCAGGGCGACGAAGCCGAGACCGACGAGAAGTAATTCTCGACTGTTCGAACGACGACAAGGGAGGCCGGGCGCATGCTGCTCATCGCAGGATTGGGCAATCCCGGCCCCCAATATGCCGGCCATCGGCACAATATCGGCTTCATGGCGCTCGACGCCATCCAGCGCGATCCTTCATTCCGCCCATGGACCAAGAAGTTCAAGGGCGAGTTCTCCGAAGGCCAGATCGGGACCGAAAAGGTCCTCCTGTTGAAGCCCCTCACCTTCATGAACGACTCCGGCGCATCGGTCGCCGCGGCCGCGAGCTTCTACAAGCTCGAGCCCGGCCAGATCGTCGTCATACACGACGAGCTCGACCTCGCCCCCGCCAAGGTCCGCGTGAAGACCGGCGGCGGCAATGGCGGGCATAACGGGCTGCGCTCCATCGATGCGCATCTTGGCAGCAAGGATTACCGCCGCGTCCGCCTCGGCATCGGCCATCCCGGCTCCAAGGAGCGGGTGCACGGCCACGTCCTCTCCGACTTCCACAAGGTCGACCGCGACTGGCTGGACCCGCTGATCGACGCTGTCGCCCGCCAGGTCGGGCTGATTGTCGAGGGCGACGATGCCCTCTTCATGAACCGCATCGCGATGGCCCTCTCCTCGGACGAGCCGCCCTCCGCGCGCGGCTCGGCCAATGGCACCGTGGCGAAGGCCGGAACGAAGGCCGGAGCCCAGAGCCATATCCGCCAGGCGCGGCCCGCGGAGGCCCCGAATCCGCCAGCAAGCGGCGCGATGGCGGACATGCTGAAGCGGTTGTTCGGCAAGGAATAGGGCTTTCGCGCCAGAGTCTCGACGGGCGCTACCCTTTCAGTTTCGTCATCCTCGGGGCCTTGGCCCCGGGGACCCATGCCCGGACCATCGAGAATCATGCCCGCGGTCGACCGGCACCGAAGCGCAGAGGAAAAAGGTCGCGGCATGGGTCCCCGCGCTTTGCGCGAGGATGACGAACGTGAGCCGTGGGCGGCTGTCCCGCCTCCAAAAACCCTGCCAAAACCGCAGGAAACATTGACCCCCACCCGCTGACCCTGCAAACAGCAGGCCAGCCCCCATTTCTTTCCGCGGACGCGGGAAACGAGCCAAAAGGAAGCGGAACCCATGGGTTTCAGATGCGGTATCGTCGGCCTGCCGAATGTCGGCAAGTCCACGCTGTTCAACGCGCTCACCAAGACGGCGGCGGCGCAGGCGGCCAATTATCCGTTCTGCACCATCGAGCCGAACACCGGCGATGTCGGCGTTCCCGATCCGCGCATGGCGGTCATCGCCAAGATCGGCAAGTCGGCGCAGATCGTGCCGACGCGCATCACTTTCGTCGACATCGCCGGCCTCGTGCGCGGCGCCTCGAAGGGTGAAGGCTTGGGCAACCAGTTCCTCGCCAACATCCGCGAAGTGGACGCCATCGTCCACGTGCTGCGCTGCTTCGTCGACGACGACATCACCCATGTCGAGGGCAAGATCGACCCGGTGGCGGACGCAGACACGGTCGAGACCGAGCTGATGCTGTCCGACCTCGAAAGCCTCGAGCGCCGCATCGTCGGCATCCGCAAGCGCGCCTCGACCAAGGACAAGGAGTCGCTGGCCATGCTGCCGGTGATGGAGGCGGCGCTGACCAAGCTGAACGCCGGCGAGCCGGTCCGCGTGCTCCTGAAGGGCATGCCGGCGGACGAGCTGGCGATCCTTCAGGGGCTGAACCTCCTGACCTCCAAGCCGGTGCTCTACGTCTGCAACGTCGCGGAAGCCGATGCGGCCACGGGCAACGCCTACTCGGAAGCCGTCGCCGAAATGGCTAAGCGTCAGGGCGCCGGCAGCGTCATCATCTCGGCGGCGATCGAATCCGAAATTGCCCAGCTGCCAGAGGCGGACGTTCCTGAATACATGGAAGCGGTCGGCCTGACGGAGCCCGGCCTCGACCGGCTGATTCGTGCCGGCTACGACCTTCTCAGCCTCATCACCTACTTCACCGTCGGGCCAAAGGAGACGCGCGCCTGGACGATTGACCGTGGCACCAAGGCCCCGCAGGCCGCCGGTGTCATCCACACCGACTTCGAGAAGGGCTTTATCCGCGCCCAGACCATCGCCTACAACGACTTCGTCGCGCTTGGCGGTGAAGTCGCGGCCAAGGAAGCCGGCAAGGCGCGCGACGAAGGCAAGGAATACGTCGTGCAGGACGGCGACATCCTGATGTTCAAGTTCAACAACTGATCCCACCCTCATTTGCGCTGCAAGTTCAGGCCCCGTCCCGTCAGGCTCCATAAAGCCCCACCGGGGCGGGGCCTTTCTTTGGGCAGGCAATCACCGGACTGACGATCCCGTCTGCTTGTCTGACCCGACGCGGTCACCAGCCCGCACCCGCGGGCGACGACGCAATACCGGCACAACGTTAGGTAACTATTATAAACTGATTGTCATACTGGTCACACGGTGGCGCCGGTCGCCGTTCGCGCAGCGCGTGCACGCGCCCCGTCATGTCTCCGCGTGTTCCAACACGACGGAACCAGTAGGCCACGACCATGAAAATCAATCAGAAGCTGTCCCTGACCTTTGCCGCTCTCCTTGCCGTCATCGCGGTGGCCAATTCGCTGATCTATTACGGGATCGGAACATCGTCGGCAGCCCACGAAGCGAAATCACAAAGCCTTTTGCAGACGATCCAGATCGAGAAGATGCGGGCGGCGCTGTACCGGCAGCAGAATGCCGTCGGCAACACTCTGGCCACCGGCGAGGAACGTTTCTCCAAGACCTATGCCACGGCGAAGGCCGCCTTCCTGCAGGCCGGCGACAAGTTCATGGAGATGTCGCCGACATCGGAGCAGAACAGCGGCGTGCTGCTGACCCGCGAGATCGTCAACAAATGGTGGACGGATGCGGGTGACGCGATGATCACCCTGGGGCGCGATCCGGCGACCCATGCCGCAGCGCTGCAGCTCGTCAAGCAGTTCCCTCTCGGCAAAGCCTATGACGCGATCGACGAGGTCGAGAAGCTTCAGGGTGAACGCGTGCTGGCAATGCAGGCCGAGGCCGAGCGCGGCGAGAGCGCCATGCGCGGTGTGCTTGCCATTTCCTTCGCGCTCGTCGTCCTTGTGGCCGTGGCGATGGGTGTCGTCCTCTCGCGGTCGATCGCCAAGCCTGTCGTTCGCCTCACCGGCGCGATGCGGCGCCTCGCCACCGGCGACAATGCAACCGAAGTCCCCTTCCTCGCCCGCAAGGACGAAGTCGGCGAAATGGCTGAAGCGCTTCAGACCTTCAAGGCCGCGGCCTTGGAGAAACTTGCGCTCGAAGCCGAGGCGAGTGCCGCGCGGCAGGCCAAGAAGAGCCAGGACGAACGCCAGATGGCGCTTGATGGCGCCAAGGCGGAAGACCTTGTCGCCTTCGTCCATGCTGTCGAGCATGGGTTCAACGCTCTTGCGGAGGGCGACCTGACCATCCGCATGCATCAGGCGGTGGCGCCCGAATTCGAGCCGATCCGCGCGAAGTTCAATATCAGCGTCGAGAAACTGGAAGACGCGATCGGCGGCGTCATCGGCGGTGTCTCCACGCTGCGCACGGGCCTCAGCGAGATCTCCGTCGCCTCCAACGACCTCGCCCATCGCACTGAGCAGCAGGCCGCCAGCCTCGAGGAGACGGTCGCGGCCCTCTCCGAAGTCACGCGCGGCGTCAACCAGACCGCGGAAGGCGCAGCACGGGCGCAGGTCGGCGCGCTCTCGGCGCAGAAGAAGGCCGAGAAGGGCGGCGAGATCGTCGGCAGCGCCGTCGAGGCCATGAGCCAGATCGAGCAGTCCTCCGACAAGATCGGCAAGATCATCGGCGTCATCGACGAGATCGCCTTCCAGACCAACCTCCTCGCCCTCAACGCGGGCGTCGAAGCCGCGCGGGCTGGCGAGGCGGGCCGTGGCTTCGCCGTGGTGGCGCAGGAGGTGCGGGGCCTTGCCCAGCGTTCGGCCGAGGCCGCCAAGGAGATCAAGGAACTGATCTCGACGTCATCGGCCCAGGTCGAGCGCGGCGTCGCCCTCGTCACCGCCTCCGGCAAGTCGCTGGGCGAGATCGTCTCCGAGGTCGCCGACATGTCGAGCGTCGTCGCCGAGATCGCTCGCAGCGCCAAGGAGCAGGCGGTCAGCCTGCGCGAGGTGTCTGCCGCCGCCGACCAGATGGACAAGGTCACCCAGCAGAACGCCGCGATGGTCGAGGAGGCGACGGCTGCCGCCCAGACGCTGTCGAACGAGACCGACGACCTCGCGGCCATGGTCGAGCGGTTCCGCATCGCGACCGGGCAGGCAGCGCGCGGCCGAGGACATGGGCAGTCCTCCGCCGGCCGCGTCCAGAGCCGCGCGGCCTGAACCGGCCTCGGCAGGACGGCGGGAGGCCCTTCTATTCTCGGTCATGTACCCTCTCCTGACGGAGAGGGTGGCAACGAGAGGAAGGCCAACCGTCCGAATGTCGATGCCTACGCAAAAGCGCACACGGCTCGGCGTTTCGCGGTCTCACGTTACCGGATCAACCTACAGCCCGAGCCGGTGCCGTCCGGGGTTCCCCTTCGTGCCGCCGGCGTCCTAGATGGTGGGCCGAGGCAGGAGGCAGGATATGCGGACATTCGAGGATTTCCCGGTAGGTGCGACCTTTGCTTTGGGCCCCTACCCCGTCAGCCGGGACGAAGTCATCGCCTTTGCCGAGGCGTTCGATCCGCAGCCCTTCCACCTCGACGACGCCGCGGCGGAGGCCAGCCTTCTCGGCGGCCTGTCGGCATCCGGCTGGCATTCCTGCGCGATGATGATGCGGATGATGGTCGACGGCTTCCTCGCAGGCTCGACCGCACAGGGCTCGCCCGGGGTCGACTACGTCAACTGGCTGAAGCCGGTTCGGCCCGGCGACACCCTCTCGGGAACCATGACGGTGCGGGAGGCACGCGTCTCCGTCAAGCGGCCAACGCTGGGTGTCGCCAGGCTGCACAACGCCGTCCTGAACCAGAAGGGCGAGACCGTGCTGGAGACGGAATATACCGTCATGATCACGACGCGGGCGGGGCTCGGCGCATGATCTTCTGGGACGTGTTCACCATCGGCGAGGTCCATGCGCTCGGCGAGTACACCTTCACCGAGGAGGAGGTCCTGCGCTTTGCCCGCGCCTACGACCCCCAGCCGTTCCACGTCGATGCCGAGGCCGCGAAGAACTCGCTGCTCGGCGGGCTCTGCGCCTCCGGCTGGCAGACGGCCGCCGTGTTCATGAAGCTGAACGTCGCCTATACCCGCAGGCTCGCGGATGATTTTGTCGCGGCCGGCCATCCGGCGCCGCGCACCGGCCCCTCCCCCGGCATCAAGGAGCTGCGCTGGCCCCGTCCGGTCTTCGCCGGCGATACGGTGAACTATACGCTCGCCATCACCGGCAAGCGGGCATCGGCAAGCCGGCCAGGCTGGGGCCTGATCGAGGCCCGTACCCTCGGCACGAACCAACATGGCGAGACGGTCATCAGCTTTCTGTCGTCCTGGTTCTGCGCCACCGACTGACGTGTCGAAAGGCCCGGCCGTTATCGACCTTAGTGACCGGCATAGGCAAGCAGGCTGTGGACCTCGACGCCAAGCGCTTCGATGCGCCGGGTGCCGCCGAGCTCGGGCAGATCGATGACGAAGGCGGCACCGACGATCTCGGCACCCAGCTGACGCAACAGCTGGATGGCCGCGTCGGCTGTGCCGCCGGTGGCGATGATGTCGTCGGCGACCAGCACGCGCTCGCCAGGCACGATGGCGTCGGCATGCATCTCGATGGCGTCGACCCCGTATTCCAGCGCGTACTCCACGCTGACGGTGGCATGGGGCAGCTTGCCCCGCTTGCGGATCGGCACGAAGCCCGCGCCGAGCACCAGCGCCATCGCCCCGCCGAGGATGAAGCCCCGCGCTTCGATGCCCGCGACCTTGCCGATCCGCGCCTCCCGATACGGCTCGCAGAGACGCTCGACCGACTGGCGAAAGGCAGCGGCGTCCGAGAGCAGCGTGGTGATGTCGCGGAACTGGATGCCGGGCTTGGGATAGTCGGGAATGGTGCGGATGGCAGCCGCGAGGGGATCCGGCGTGATCGTGGCAGAGCTCATGCGGTGGCGTCCTGTTGCAGCTGGCGGCAGATCGACCGGCGCCCGACGGTGCTTCAATCGCGATACCCCCGCCGCGGTCAAGCGCAATCGTTCGCCGATCCAATGGCGGTTAGCGTACAGAGCTGTGTGGCCGGATCGTTTCCCACAACATCTCCGTCGGAACATGCGACTGTCCGATCTCGACCATGCCGAAAAGACGCAATGCCACATGCTTTACGCGCCCGCCTCTCGGTGCCGCTTGGCTGCCACGGGAAGGGAACTGCGGTGTATCTGCGTCTGACCTATGCGAGCATCATCGTCGACGGCATCGACGGCCGCCAGGAATTCAGCGACATCACCGACCATGCCGAGATCCGCAACCGGGGATTATCAATCGGCGGCGTCCTCGCCTTTGACGGACTCCAGTTTCTGCAGATCCTCGAGGGGGACCGAAGTTCGGTCGAGGCCCTCTATGAGCGCATTGGTGCCGACCCGCGCCATCACGGCGTCGTCTGCCTTCGCACGACGCTGACCGATGCCCGGCATTTCGACTACTGGGGCATGCGCCGCCAGCCGGCGATCGAGATGCTGATGCTGTCGCAGCATCTCGCCTAGGGCGCCCTGCATCCGACAGGATGCAGCGAATGCGACCTGCCCTACAGATTGCCGGTGCCGCACTGGGGTTGCGACCAGCTTCGTTCGAGAACGCCTGTCCTTCAAACGAAAGGAGGGGTCCAATGGCCCCTCTTCCGTCAGCGATGCTAGTACGTTCAGTGCGGTGTCGAGGCCCAGACGCGGCGCTTCACCAGGAAGAGCAGCACCGAGAACACCACCAGGAAGAGCAGAACGACGAGGCCGGTCTGCTTGCGGGTGACGAGGTGCGGTTCGGCGGTCCACATCAGGAAGGCCGAGACGTCCCGCGAATACTGGTCGAGCGTCTGCGGCGTCCCGTCGTCATAGGTCACCTGATCGTCCGAGATCGGCTGCGGCATGGCGAGCGCCGGGCCCGCAATGAAGTGCGGGTTGTAGTAGGTCCCGTCCTGGATCGTGATCCCGGCCGGCGGCTCCTTGCCATAGCCTGTCAGCAGGCCGTGCACGTAGTCCGGACCACCCTCGGCGTATTGCGACCACGGGAAGATGTCGAGGACGAAGCGCGGGAAGCCCCGCTCGACGGCGCGAGCCTTCGCCATCAGCGACAGATCCGGCGGCGCGGCACCGTTGTTGGCGGCGGCGGCAGCCTCGTGGTTCGGATAGGGCGACGGGAAATAGTCCGACGGAATACCAGGACGCTCGACGAGCTCGCCGTCAGAGTTCGGGTTAGCATCCGTGACGGTGTATTCCGCGGCGAACGCCTTCACCTGGTCGACGTTGTAGCCGAGCTCGCCGAGATCGCGGAACGCGACGAGGTTCATCGAATGGCAGGCCGAGCAGACCTCCTTGTAAACCTTCAGGCCGCGCTGCAGCTGCCCGATGTCCCACTTGCCGAAGGGGCCGGCGAAGGTCCAGTCCATCTCCGGTGGATGCTCGAGCGGGTAGTGCGGCGTCGCGTGCTCGCCCGCCCCTTCCGCCATCGGCGGAGCGGCACCGCCCGTGCCGGTGTCGGCGGCAGCGCCGGGCGCCGGCGACTCGGGCGACGAGGACGTCGGCTCAGCCGCAGCGCCGGCCGGCGCAGCAGCGGGTGCAGCGGCGGCAGGCGCCGCCGGTGCGGCGGTGTCCTGGGCGAAGGCTCCCGGCGCGAAAAACACGCTGGCAGCGAAGGCGGCAGTCAGAAGCTTGTTCATCTTGATCGATCCTGACGTCACCGTTCAGCCCTTCTTTTCGGGCGAAGCCACAGCACCGGCCGGCATCGAACGCCCACCATGCTTTGCCAGGATCGCATCGGTGATCGAGGCCGGGAGCTTCTTCGGGGTCTCGATGAGGCCCAGCACCGGCAAGACGATCAGGAAGTGGCCGAAATAGTAGATCGTGCCGATGAGCGCGAGGGTCGGATAGACACCTTCCGCCGGACGCGAGCCGAGCCAGCCGAGGATCACGGCGTTCACCGCGAAGATCCAGAAGAAGATCTTGTACATCGGGCGGTAGGAGGTCGACCGGACGCGGCTGGTATCGAGCCAAGGCACGAAGAACAGCACGATGATCGAGCCGAACATCACGAGCACGCCGCCGAGCTTGGAGTCGATCGGACCGATGTCGAAGGTGATGGCGCGGAGCATGGCGTAGAACGGCAGGAAGTACCATTCCGGCACGATGTGCGCGGGCGTCTTCAGCGAGTCGGCCTGAATGTAGTTGTCGGGATGGCCCATGTAGTTGGGCAGGAAGAAGACGAAGTAGACGAACACCGCGAGGAACACGGCCATCGCGAGGCCGTCCTTAATGGTGGCGTGCGGGGTGAACGGCACGGTGTCCTTCGAGGTCTTGATCTCGACGCCGGTCGGGTTGGTCTGGCCGGTCACGTGCAGCGCCCAGACGTGCAGGATGACGACGCCGGCGATCATGAACGGCAGGAGGTAGTGCAGCGAGAAAAAGCGGTTGAGCGTCGCGTTGTCGACTGCAAAGCCGCCGAGTAGCAACTGCTGGATCGGCTGGCCGATACCGGGGAAGGCGGTGAAGAAGCCGGTGATGACCGTCGCACCCCAGAAGCTCATCTGCCCCCAGGGCAGGACGTAGCCCATGAAGGCAGTGGCCATCATCAGAAGGAAGATGATCACGCCAAGGATCCACAGAACCTCACGCGGCTGCTTGTAGGAGCCGTAATAAAGGCCGCGGAAGATATGGATGTAGACGGCGATGAAGAAGAACGAGGCGCCGTTGGCGTGCATGTAGCGCAGCATCCAGCCCCAGTTCACGTCGCGCACGATCTTCTCGACCGATACGAAGGCGAGGCCCGAATTGGCGGCGTAGTGCATCGCCAGGACGACGCCCGTCAGGATCTGCAGGCCGAGGAACAGCGCCAGGATGCCACCGAAGGCATAGGCGTAGTTGAGATTGCGCGGCACCGGGAAGGCGACGAAGGAATCGTACATAAGACGCGGCAGCGGAAGCCGCGCGTCCAGCCAGCGCATGACGCCGTTTTCCGGCACGTAGGAAGAATGACCACTCATTGAAACGTTCCCCCCAGATCAGCCGATGCGCACGGTCGTGTCGGATATGAATGCAAATGGCGGAATCGCCATGTTCTCCGGCGCCGGGCCCGAGCGGATGCGACCCGCCGTGTCGTAAGTCGAGCCGTGGCACGGGCAGAACCAGCCGTCGTAAGAACCGGACTGGCCGAGCGGAATGCAGCCGAGATGGGTGCACACGCCGACCATCACCAGCCACTGCTCCTTGCCGGCGGCGGCGCGGTTGGCGTCGCTGGCATCGGCATCGGAGGGAAGGTTGGCATTGCGCGAGACCGGATCCTTGAGATCGGCCATCGTGACGTTCTTGCCGTCCTCGACCTCCTTGGCGGTGCGCTGGCGAATGAACACCGGCTTGCCGCGCCACTTGGCAGTGATCGACTGGCCCTCGGCCACCTGGCTGACATCGACCTCGATCTCGGCGAGCGCCAGCGTTCCGGCGTCCGGGTTCATCTGGTCGATGAAGGGCCAGACGGCGAGCCCGGCGCCCACGACGCCGACGGCGCCGGTCGCGATATAGAGAAAGTCCCGCCGGGTCGGTGCGGTTGTATCGTTAGCGCTCACGAACGGGGGCTCCTTCATCGAATTCGTCAGTCCCTGGACGGCTTACTGGGAGAATTCTCATCTCGTCCACGCCCGATTCTGCCGGTTTCAGCGGTCAAAATCACGCCATGGTTTTGGAGGCGTTCTAGGCAGAAGGACTGGCCTTGTCCAGACGGGAAGCCCGCCGAACGGCAACGTGTCGCGGTTTCGCCGTGCATTCGTCGAAACTTCGCTCGAATGTTGCTGCAGAGACGCGGATTGTGCACGCCGTGCCACCGATCTCGGCCTTTACTGCGCCGCCTCGCTGTCGAGGAAGCCCCCGGACTGCCGCGCCCAGAGATCGGCATAGAGGCCGCCGCTGCGGATCAGTTCCTCGTGCGTCCCCTCCTGCACGATCCGCCCCTCGTCAAGGACGATCAACCGGTCCAGCGCGGCGATGGTCGACAGCCGGTGGGCGATGGCGATGACCGTCTTGCCCTCCATCATGGCCGAAAGATTCTCCTGAATCGCCGCCTCGACCTCCGAGTCCAGCGCCGACGTCGCCTCATCCAGCACCAGGATCGGCGCGTTCTTCAGGAGAACACGGGCAATCGCAATGCGCTGGCGCTGCCCGCCCGACAGCTTGATGCCGCGCTCGCCGACATGGGCGTCGTAGCCGGCACGGCCAGCCGGATCGCGCAGGCCCGGGATGAAACCCTCGGCATTCGCCCGCGCGGCCGCCGACAGCACCTCGTCCTCGTCGGCATCGGGTCGGCCATAGGCGATGTTGTCGCGGATCGAGCGGTGGAGCAGCGAGGTATCCTGCGTCACGACGCCGATGTGTTCGCGCAAGGAGGCCTGCGTCACGCCGGCGATGTCGACCCCGTCGATGAGGATGCGGCCGTCCTCGACGTCGTAGAGCCGCAGCAAAAGGTTGACGAGCGTCGTCTTGCCCGCCCCCGAACGGCCGACCAGCCCGACCTTCTCGCCGGCGGCGATGGTCAGCGAGAGCTGGTCGATGACGCCGGAACCCTTGCCGTAGTGGAAGACGACGTTGTCGAAGCGGATCTCGCCGCGGGGCACCGCCAGATCCCCCGCATCCGGGCGGTCGACGAGGCCCGGCAGCTTGGTGACGGTCGCAACCGCGTCCTGAATGGTGCCGTAGTTGCGCACCAGCCCGTTGATGTTGAACATCATCCAGCCCGACATCTGGTTGAGCCGCAGCACCAGCCCGAGCGCGGTGGCAACGCCGCCCGCGCTGACGCTGCCGGCTTGCCAGGCGAGGACGGCCAGCGTTCCGATGGCGGTCATCATCACCCCGTTCAGCACGGCGACGGCGGTGCGCACCGAGGTCAGCGCGCGTGTCAGCCGGCGCACCGAGCCGAGGAACAGTCGGAAGCCGTCCTTGACGAAGGCATCCTCGTTGCGGGCGCTGTCAAAGAGTTTGACGGAGAGGATGTTGGTGAAGCTGTCGACTACCCGGCCGGAGACCACCGAACGGGCATCGGCGGTCGCGCGGCCGTAGCGGCGGATCTTCGGCAGGAGGGTGCGCACGATCCAGACATATCCGAGTGACCAGAACACCAGCACCACCGCCATCCACGGGTCGAGCGCGCCGAGGATGGTGACGGACAGGATGACGAAGGTGACGAAGGACCAGAAGGTCTGCAGCGTGGTGATGATGAAGTCGCCAGTCGCCTCGCCGACCTGCTGGACCTTCTGGGCGATGCGGCCGGCGAAATCGTTCTGGAAGAAGGTGTAGGGCTGCTCCATCAGGCGCCGGTAGGCTTGCCACCTGACACGGTTGTAGAAGCTCGGCGAGATCACCTGCTCTTCCAGAACCGACGCGACGAAGAGGATCAGCGAGCGGCCGATGAGCGTGATGAAGGCCAGCCAGAACAGCAGCCAGCCATGATCGGCGACGAGCGTTGCCGGCGTCGAGGTCGACAGCGCATCGATGACCCAGCCGACACCGGTATAGAGCACGGCCTCGACGCCACCGGTCAGTCCGCCGGTCACCAGCAGGCCGAGGAACGGCCACTTCGCCTGCTTGGCGAAGTGCCAGATGAAGCGGTTGGTCTCCGCCGGCAGCGGCGAGAGCTGGCCGATCCGGCGCGTCTCGGCCGCATCGTCATTATCGGCGAAAGGCTCGATGACGTTCTCGAAGCGCTGCAGGAACCGGTCCATCATCGAGACGCCGACGCCTCCTTTGCCGCGTCGCTGCCGACGTCGATGAAGCCGCCGACCTGCCGGTTCCACAGCTGGGAATAGAGCCCACCGGTCGCCAGCAGCTCGGTATGGCTGCCCTCCTCGACGATCCGGCCCTGGTCGAGCACGATCAGCCGGTCGAGGGCGGCGATGGTGGAGAGGCGGTGGGCGACGGCGATGACGGTCTTGCCCTCCATCAGCTTGTAGAGGTTCTCGGCGATCGCGGCCTCGACCTCGGAGTCCAGCGCCGAGGTCGCCTCGTCGAGAAGCAGGATCGGCGCGTCCTTCAGCATGACGCGGGCGATGGCGATGCGCTGGCGCTGCCCGCCGGACAGCTTGACGCCGCGCTCGCCGACCTCCGCGTCTAGCCCATGACGCCCGTCGATGTCGGACAGGCGCTCGATGAAGCCGACAGCTTCCGCCCGCTCGATCGCCCGGCGCACATCGGCTTCGCTCGCATCCGGCCGGCCGTAGAGGATGTTCTCGCGGATCGAGCGGTGCAGCAGCGAGGTGTCCTGCGTCACCATGCCGATCTGGCTGCGGAGCGAGGCCTGCGTCACGCCGGCAATGTCCTGGCCGTCGATGAGGATGCGGCCGGTCGGCAGGTCGTAGAAACGCAACATCAGGTTGAGCAGCGTCGTCTTGCCCGCGCCCGAACGGCCGACGAGGCCGATCTTCTCGCCCGGCCGGATGGTCAAGGTGAAGCCGTCGACGACGGGCCCGGCCTGGCGATGCGGCTTGTCCGAGCCATAGTGGAAGCTGACATTCTCGAACCGCACCTCGCCGCGGTCGACCACGAGCGGCTTGGCCGCCGGCCTGTCCTCCAGCGCCACGGGCAAGGTGAAGGTCGAGATGCCATCGCGGATCGTGCCGATATTCTCGAACAGCGCCGAGACCTCCCACATGATCCACTGCGACATGCCGTTGAGGCGCAGCACCAGGCCGACGCCGACCGCGATGGCGCCGACCGAAATGAACTCGCCAAGCCAGAGCCAGATGCCGAGCCCGCCGACGCCGAGCAGCAGCATGGAGTTGAGGAGGTAAAGGCAGGTGAAGAAGGCGTTGATCAGCCGGGCCTGGCCGTAGGCGGTGCCGAGAAAGCCGGTCATCGAATCACGGGCGTGGTCGGCCTCGCGCCGGGTGTGAGCAAACAGCTTCACGGTGCCGATGTTGGCGTAGGCATCGACGATGCGGCCAGTCATCTCGGCGCGGGCGTTCGCCTGGCTCATCGCCACGGTCATCAGCCGCGGAATGAAGTAGCGCAGCATCAAGATGTAGAGAACCAGCCAGGTGGCGAAGGGGATCACCAGGACCAGGTCGGCACTGGCAATGAGGAAGACGATGCCGGTGAAATAGACGGCGACGTAGAGCAACACGTCGATCGACTTGACGATCGTCTCGCGCAGCGCGATCGCCGTCTGCATCAGCTTGGTCGAGATGCGGCCGGCGAACTCGTCCTGAAAGAAACCGAGCGACTGGTCGAGCAGCCAGTTGTGCACGATCCAGCGAAACCGCATCGGGAAATTGCCAAACATCGCTTGGAAGCCGACGAGGGATTCGAGGAAAACCAGTCCCGGCAAGGCGATCGCGATGATGAAGGCCATGCCGGCGAGCTTCCAGCCCTGGTCGGCCAGAAAGGTTTCGCGGGAGGTGGCCGACAGCCAGTCGACGATCTGGCCGAGGAAGCCGAACAGCGACACCTCGATGATCGAGACGATCGACGTCAGCACCGCCAGCGCCAGCAGCAGCGGCCAGACCGGGCGGGCATAGTGCCAGATGAAGCGCGGCAGGCTGGAGGGCGGATTGCCCATTCGCTCGGGCGGGAACGGATCGACGAGCCGCTCGAAGAAAGAGAACATGCGGAAATTTCCTGATCGGCACGGACGGGGGCGCAAGGCACGCCCGTGATCGGGGGCTGTCGGGCCGGGCTAGGCTGCTGATATAGGAGCGCGTCCGCCGACGTCACCGAAAACCGTCATCACGTCGGCAATACTTCCCCATTGGATCCGCATGGCCCTGACGCTCGCGCTTTACCAACCCGACATCGCCGGCAATACCGGCGCCGTCCTCCGGCTCGGCGCCTGCCTCGGCGTCGACGTGTCGATCATCGAGCCGACCGGCTTCGACATGTCCGACCGTGCCCTGAAACGCTCCGGCATGGATTATCTCTCGATGGTGTCGCTCACCCGCCACGTCGACTTCAAGGCGTTCGAGCGCTGGCGGCATGAGACCGGACGGCGACTGGTGCTGTTCACCACCGCCGGCGCGGCGTCCTACACCGACATCGCCTACCGGCCCGACGACATCCTGATGTTCGGCCGCGAGAGCGCCGGCGTGCCGGAAGCGGTGCACGGCGTCGCCGACCTCCGCGCCACGATCCCGATGGTCCCCGGTGCGCGTTCCCTCAATCTTGCGGTCTCGGCGGGCATGGCGGCCGGTGAGGCCTTGCGGCAGGTGCGGATGGGCTCGCACGGCATGACATAAAACTGTTAGCCGACGGGGCTAGTGAGGTCCCGTCGGAAGCCGCGAGTCGCGCTCCGCGCCATCTTCTGGAGGCTTCCGCATGCCAAGACCTCAGGCGATCGACCTTGCGCAGGATCTCAGCCCTCGGCTCGGCACCAGCGCGGTTGTCGACCGGCGGCCGGCGGCGAAGATCCGCACGGCGGTGCACCGGGCGCGGGCCTGGTCGAAGGAGGGCCTCCTCGAGCGCGCCTTCACCACGCTGTTTAGTGGGCTCGTCTACCCGCAGATCTGGGAAGATCCGGTGGTCGATCTGGCCGCGCTGCAGCTCGGGCCGGACAAGCGGATGATCACCATCGCTTCCGGCGGCTGCAATGTGATCTCCTACCTCACCGCCGATCCCCGGGAGATCATCGCCGTCGATCTCAACGCCCACCACGTGGCGCTGACCCGGCTGAAGCTCGCAGGCGCCAAGCATTTTCCAAACTACGCCACCTATTTCCGCTTCTTCGGACGGGCGAACGACAGCGCGAACATCCAAGCCTACCGTAGCTTCCTGCGCGACAGGCTCGACCCCGTCACCGCCGCCTACTGGAACCACCGCGATCTGATGGGTCGGCCGCGTGTGCGGCTGTTCGCCGAGAACATCTACCGGCACGGCGTCCTCGGCCGCTTCATCAAGCTCGGCCATGTCGGCGCGCGGCTGTCGGGGGTGAAGCTTCAGCCGCTGACCGAAATGCGCGGTCTCGCCGAGCAGCAGGCCTATTTCGATGAGGTGATTGCACCGCTGTTCGAGAAGAAGTCGGTGCGCTGGCTGACCTCGCTGAAGGCGTCCCTCTTCGGCCTCGGCATCCCGCCGGCGCAATACGATGCGCTGGCCGGCGGCGACGAAATGGCGGACGTGTTGAAGCAGCGGCTGGAAAAGCTGATCTGCGGCTTCCCGATCGAGGACAACTACTTCACGCATCAGGCGCTCGGCCGCGCCTATGCCGCCGGCGATGCCGGCCCGCTGCCACTCTACCTCCAGAGCGCGCATTTCGATGCCATCGCCGCCCGCACCGACCGCGTCTCGGTCGTCCGGCAGTCCTTTACCGAGCGGCTGGCGGAGGAACCGGCCGAAAGCCTCGACGGCTACGTTCTTCTCGACGCGCAGGACTGGATGACGGATGTCCAGCTGAACGCGCTCTGGCGCGAGATCCTGCGCACCGCCCGGCCTGGTGCCCGGGTGATCTTCCGCACCGCCGGCGAGCCGAGCATCCTGCCCGGCCGGGTGGACGACGCGATCCTCGTCCGCTGGGACTATCGCCGCGACGAGTCCGAAGCCTTCTGCCGGGCCGACCGCTCGGCGATCTACGGCGGCTTCCACCTCTACGTCCGCCAGGCATGAGCCGCGTCGCCGGCGGCCATTCCGCCCTGATGGACGCGGTCTACCGCCGGCAGCGGCACATCTACGATGCCACCCGCAAGTATTACCTCCTCGGCCGCGACCGGCTGATCGAGGAAATGGCGCCGCCGGCTGGCGGCGCGGTGCTCGAGGTCGGCTGCGGCACCGGCCGCAATCTGATCCTCGCCGCACGCCGATATCCGGCAGCGCGGTTCCACGGCATCGACATCTCCGAGGCGATGCTGGCGACGGCCCGCGCCCATGTCGCGAAGGCCGGCCTCAGTGACAGGATCACCCTCGCGCAAGGCGACGCCACGGCGTTCGATCCCGCGGCGCTGTTCGGGCGGGAGGCGTTCGACCGGGTCTTCATCTCCTACGCCCTGTCGATGATCCCGGACTGGCCGGCCGCCGTCACCGCCGCTGTCGCCGCGACCGGCGATGGCGGGCGCCTGCATGTCGTCGATTTCGGCCAGCAGGAGCGCCTGCCGCCGGCGGCACGCGGGATCCTCCAGACCTGGCTGCGGCAGTTTCACGTAACGCCTCGGCCGGATCTGGCTGCGGTGCTCGAAGACGCGGCGACGATCGTCGGGGCGGATCTTATCCAGTCCCGGGTCTTCCGCGGCTACGCCTGGCTTTTCATCCTTCGCCGCTGAGATGACTGTCGCACTGGCACCCGAGAAGTGTCTGAGCTGCGAGGGGCAGACGCAGGGCCCAACCCAATCCGCAAACCTAATCGGCGGTCGGCAGGCGGCGCATGGTGAACTCGACCTCGTCGCCTGGCAGCAGACGCCAGCTCTCGACCGAGGTCCAGTAGGCGGCCTTGGGATAGCGGTCGAACCATTCGCGCGCCTTGGTCCGGGCCGCATCGCGCGGCAGCGTGTAGGTCTCGCGAACGAAGCTGCCCGTGCCGGATGCCTGACGGCGCCGGTTCTCTTGGAGCTGTCGGGCAAGACCATCCAGCGGCGGGCGGGGAAAGCTCATGGCGCGCATTCACTCATTACACGTCTCGAGCAGCAGAATAGCGCTGGCGCCGGCATATTGCGAATCGAAATCGGTGGCTGCGGCCTCCCCGCTCCGCTCGGCGGTCTTCCGCCCGCCGGCGCTTCCTGTTAGGCGCTTGGGTCGGTAAATTCGGCGGGATGCCGGCCGCACAGCGGACAAGGCAGAGGCCGGTTCGAGACGCTTGAGGAACAGACGATGGAACGTCCCCAGTTGCCGGAAGGCCTGCCCGAGAACATCGAGGCCAAGAAGCAAGCCGCGCGCGAATGGTTCGAGACGCTGCGGGACAAGATCTGCGAAGGTTTTGAGGCGCTCGAGGACGCCTTCGTGCCCGAGGGAGAGACGGCCGGGCGCTTTGTCCGGACGCCTTGGGCCCGCAAGGAAGACGGCGGCGGCGGCGTGATGTCGATGATGCACGGCTCCCTCTTCGAAAAGGTCGGCGTCCACACCTCGACGGTGCATGGCGAGTTCTCGCCGGAGTTCCGCAGCCAGATCCCCGGCGCGGAGGAGGATCCAAGCTTCTGGGCCTCCGGCATCTCGCTGATCGCCCATATGCGCAATCCCAATGTGCCGGCGGTGCACATGAACACCCGCATGGTCGTCACCTCCAGCCAGTGGTTCGGCGGCGGTGCCGACCTGACGCCGACGCTGGACCGCCGGCGGACGCAGGAGGATCCGGATACGCGCGCCTTCCACAAGGCGATGCAGTTCGTCTGCGACCGGCACAACGGCGTCGCCGACTATCCCACTTACAAACAGTGGTGCGACGAATACTTCTTCCTGCCGCACCGCAACGAGGCCCGCGGCGTCGGCGGCATCTTCTACGACTGGCTGCATTCGTCGGAAGAGAAAGGCGGCTGGGACGCCGACTTCGCCTTCACGCGTGATGTCGGCAAGGCGTTCCTCGTCGCCTACTCGCACATCGTCAAACAGAACGCTGGACTGCCCTATACCGAGGAAGACCGCGACGAGCAGCTGGTCCGCCGCGGGCGCTATGTCGAGTACAACCTGCTCTATGACCGGGGCACGACCTTCGGGCTGAAAACCGGCGGAAACGTCGACTCCATCCTCTCCTCCATGCCGCCCCTGGTGAAGTGGCCCTGACCCAATCGTTAGTCGCGACCGAAGTTTGGCGTTGGAGATAGCCCCGACTTCACGCGCCTCCGGCTGGCTTCAATCGATTTTATGCCGACGGGCCGAATTGACACGCCCCTGGTGCGGACGGATAACTAAAATTAATTCGGCGCCTTCTAAGCTCGAGTATTTCTAATTATTTCCTCGCATCAGGATCTCTCCATGTCAGCGATATCTTGCCCTGTCTGCAGCGGCACTGCTGCAGATCTTTACGAGACGCCGGATGCCGGGATTTGTTGCAGTTGCGAAGACTGCGGCAGCTTCGTCATCTCCGAGGCCAGTGCTATCTCGCTCGGGCGATACAGCGGACCGATGCGTCGGGGTCTGCTGAGCGCCGCGATCCAGCGCACGCCGGTCGGCGCTTTGCCGATCATCTCGCACGTCGACTGACGCCACCTCTCCATCCAGCGCGCAAGGTCTTGAACGCAAAGGCTTTGCTCATATTGCGGCGCCGTGCCTGTGACGCTGACGCCTGCGACGCCGAGCGTTCCTGGCGTTCGGCGTTATCGAGTGCTTCTCTCGAGGCATGGCCCTGCGCTGAAACGGCCAGATTTCCCGTTTGACCGAAAGGGCACTCCGCTTAGCTTCAGGGTTAAATAATCTTCTTAGACTTATCCCGCTCAGAGCCTTCTTTTCATGGGGTTGCTTAGGGGCGCCGCAATTAGTTCTTGTCTATGGCTGGAACAATTGCGTATGCCATGGCTTCTAGGCATGGCACGTTGCCGAGCCTATGGGAGGAAACGCAATGTACGAACTGAATTGCGCTGGTGTAATTCCAGGGTGCGAGCGGATCATTCGGGCCGAGAGCCCCGCCGAAGTTATCCGTCGCGCTGTCATGCAAGCCCGCCAGCTGGGCGTCGACCGGATCACACCGTCGATGATGGACAGCTTCCGCGCCGGGACACAGGAACTGCGGAACTGAACACCCGATCCTGCGAGCAAGCCTGATCACAGTGCAAGGCGGGCCGAAAGGCCCGCTTTTTTGTGTCCGCGCCAGGGTCCTCGTCTTTTGGAACTTGCCCGCGGCTAGGTTTTCAACTGTCCGAGCAGCTTCTCGCGGGAGAGCATGAAGCCGCTTTCCACCCAGGCAAGCTTCAGGGTCTGCAAAGCGGCGCCCAGTTCCTTGCCGGGGGTCATGCCGAAAGCCTGCAAATCGGCGCCGCTCACCGGAAAAGCCGGTGGGTCGAAGCTTTCTGCCGTCTTCAGAAGGCGCGCATAGCTAGACGTTGCACCCGCCGCATCGAGTCCCTTGGCAGCCGATACGGCCAGTTGCTGACGCAGCCGGTCGACGACCCCGCCCCGCTCCGCGAAGTAGAGTTTGAGTCGGAACGCGGTCTCCGTCTGATCGCCGGGAATGGGTCCCGTCTCGGCAAAGGCGTTGAGTCGGTCGCGGTCGATGTTGGAGAGCTTCAGCCTCGCCGACAGCTCGGCAAGGCGTGGCGCATCCGGCGGAACGATGCATTCCAGCCGCAGCAGCGGGTCGGCGGGCCAGCCGTTCAGCTGTTCCGCCGCCATGAGCCCGTGAATGCCGTCGATCCCCCAGCGTTCGCTCTCGGGCAGGATCAAGGTGAGGACGCCCGTCTGGCGCATCCAGAGCAAGGCGCGGGACGGGTCGGGGGCAGAAAGCAGCTTGCGCAACTCGCCCCAGACGCGTTCGGCAGAGAGTTGCGCGAGGCCTCCCTTCAGGCGCGTCGACGCCCGCAGGCCGTCGCTGTCCGGCCGGCCCTCGCCATACCAGGCGAAGAAGCGGAAGAAGCGCAGGATGCGCAAATAGTCCTCCTCGATCCGCGCGGCAGCATCGCCGATGAACCGCAGCGTCTGGCGCTCGATGTCGGCGAGGCCCCCGACGAGATCCACGACCTCTCCGTCGGCATCGCAGTAAAGCGCGTTGATCGTGAAGTCGCGCCGTTCAGCGTCGGCCTGCCAGTCGCGGCCGAAAGCGACGACGGCGTGCCGGCCATTTGTCTCGACGTCGCGGCGCAGCGTGGTGACCTCGAAGGGCCGGCGGTTGGCGATCACCGTCACCGTGCCATGCTCGATGCCGGTCGGCACCGTCTTGAAACCGGCCGCAGCGGCACGGGCAATGGTCACCGCGGGCACGCAGGTCGTCGCGATGTCTATGTCAGAGACCGCCTTGCCGAGGATGGTGTTGCGGATGGCGCCGCCGACGACCCGCGCCAGTTCCTCCTCGCCACTTTCATCACCGGGACCGGAGAGCGCTGCGAGCAAGCGTTGCAGGTCGGCGTCGCGGAGCCAATCGGCGTCGATCCGTGTCATGCGTAGAGCCTTTCGTAAAGCGTCCGGATGATGCCGGCGGTGACGCCCCAGATGCGGCGATCGCCGAAGGGCATCACGTAATAGTGCCGTTCCCGGCCCTGCCAGACCCGGCTTTCGCTGAAATGGTTGGCCGCGTCCATCAGGAAATCCAGCGGCACCTCGAAGACGTCGGCCACCTCCTCCGGGTTGGGCGTCAGCGTGAAGCCGGGCCGAACGAGGGCGAGAACCGGGGTGATTCTGAAGCCGGTGCTGGTGGAATAATGCGGCAGCCGGCCGAGCGGCTCGACGAAGCCAGCCTCGAGCCCGATCTCCTCAAAGCTTTCCCGCAAGGCCGCCGCCTCCGGAGAGGCATCGCCGGGATCGATCGAGCCACCGGGAAAGGCGATCTGGCCGGCGTGCTGGCGCAGCGTGCTGGCCCGCATCGTCAGGATGACGCCGGCCGAATGCCCGCGATCGACGATCGGCACTAGGACAGCCGCTGCCCGCGCGGAGCGGGTCTCCGCGAGTTGCTGGATGTCCGGATTGAGGACGTGGTCGCCGGCTTCAACCTCCGTCTCCCCGCCGCGGAGTACCCGCGCACAAAAGTCGGCAGCCGTGAAGCCAGGTGCGGACGACCAGCTGGTCATTCCAAAACACCTGCCGGCAGCACGAAGCGGGCGCCGCCCGATCGGATAAAGCCGACGCCGTCGTCGCCGGTTTCGACGCAGTCGGCGAGATCGAAGGCGAGCGCGCGCGTCAGCTTCGCCTCCAGCCGGCCGCGAACGAGGACGTAGGGCGTAAAGCCGCCCCCGCTGTCGACGGCGAACCGCAACGGATTGGCCGGGCCGGCTGCGACGATATCGCCCACATTGGTGCGGAAGGAGATCACCGGCTCCTCGCCCTCGGCGTCGCGGCTCATCTCGACGGCAATAAACGGCGCGTCCTCGACGGTGATCGACAGCTTCTCGACCGGCGTCACCAGGTGGGTCGTTCCGTCCGCATCCTTGCGCAGGACGCTCGAGAACAGGCGCACCAGCGCCGGCCGGCCGATCGGGGAACCCTGGTGGGTCCAGGAACCGTCAGCCCGAATCGCCATCTCGCTGTCGCCGCAGTGCGCGGGGTGCCAGGCCTCGACCGGCGGCGCGCCCTTGCCGGCGCGCTCGGCCCGTGCGACCAGCGCGGCAAGGCCTGGCGACACGCTGTTGTGATGGTCGGCGATCTCGGCTCTCCCGTGCTGTCGCAGCTTTCCGCGAATGTGGTGGCGCCGCGACGCCGGTTCCATGTCTTATTTTGGCCGGGCTTCCCGGTCACGAGATAGTTGCGTCCCGGCGGCTTGCCAGGATAACGCCCAGCAGATTTCATGGGTCAGCGGCCACACCGGCCGGCACCCTCTTCGCGGCCCATGCCAGCCGTCTGCCAGACAGTGGAGTTCTCCATGACGATGCATGCGCCCCAGGATTCGGTACTCGACGCGGACGGCATCGTCGCCTTGGCCGAACATGCCCTCGCCGACATCGCCCGGGTGAAGGAATCGGTCGGACGCGTCATCTTCGGCCAGGAGAGCGTCGTCGAGCAGACAATCATCGCAATCCTCGCCGGTGGCCATGCCCTCCTAGTCGGCGTTCCCGGTCTCGCCAAGACCAAGCTCGTCGACACGCTCGGCGTCTCGCTCGGGCTCGACGCCCGCCGCATCCAGTTCACGCCCGACCTGATGCCGTCCGACATCGTTGGCTCGGAGGTGATGGACCAGGACGAGGGCGGCCGCCGGTCCTTCCGCTTTTTGCGCGGCCCGGTCTTCGCGCAACTGCTGATGGCCGACGAGATCAACCGCGCCTCGCCGCGCACCCAGTCGGCGCTGCTGCAGTCCATGCAGGAATACCACGTCACCGTCGCGGGCGTGCGCCACGACCTGCCAGCGCCGTTCCACGTGCTGGCGACGCAGAACCCGCTGGAGCAGGAAGGTACCTATCCCCTGCCCGAGGCGCAGCTCGACCGCTTCCTGATGCAGGTCGACGTGCTCTATCCCGACATCGACGCCGAGCGCCGGATCCTCACCGCCACGACCGGCGCGATGGAGGACAAGGCGATCCCGGTGCTGACGGCCGAGCGCCTGCGGGAGATCCAGCTCCTTGTGCGGCGCATGCCGGTCCCCGAGAGCGTGGTGGAAGCGATCCTCCACTTGGTGCGGTCCGCCCGTCCCGGCCACGGCAACAAGGAAGCCGACGCCCATATCGCCTGGGGCCCCGGCCCTCGCGCCAGCCAGGCGCTGATGACCTGCGTGCGCGCCCGCGCGCTCTACGAAGGGCGCCTCGCGCCCTCGGTGGACGATGTGATGGCGCTCGCGGAGCCGATCCTGCAGCACCGCATGGCGCTGAACTTTTCGGCCCGCGCCGAGGGGATGACGGTGCGCGACGTCGTCGCCGCCCTGAAGCGCGACGCAGCGAAGGGCTAAGCGATTGACCATCGGCCAGACGGTCGACCTCACCGGTTCCGCCGATGCGCTGACGCGCGCCCGCCAGCGGGCGGCCTTGATGCCCGACCTTCTGGTCGAGGCACGCCGCGTCGTCGCCACCGTCATCGCCGGCTGGCACGGCCGCCGCCGCCGCGGCATCGGCGAGAACTTTTGGCAGTTCCGACCCTTCGTCGAGGGCGAGCAGGTGTCGCGCATCGACTGGCGCCGCTCGGCCCGCGACGACAGCCTCTACCTTCGCGACCAGGAATGGGAGGCGGCGCAGACCGTCTGGCTCTGGGCCGACCCCTCCCCGTCCATGCTCTATCGCTCCGATGCCGCGGCGGTATCGAAGGAGTCGCGCGCGCTGGTGCTGGTGCTGGCGCTCGCCGACCTTCTTTCCGGCTCGGGCGAGCGGATCGGCTATCCCGGTGTGATCGACCCGATCTCGGCCCGGAACGGCGCTGAGCGGATTGCTGCCGCCCTCGTCAGCGATCGTCCCGCCGGCTTTCCGCCGGACGACCGGCTGAAGCGCTTCAGCGAGGTCGTGCTGGTCAGCGATTTTCTGGATCCGCTCGACGAACTGCTCGGGCAAATCGACCGCATCGCCCGGCGCGGCATCCGCGGGCACCTCGTCGCCATCGCTGATCCCGCCGAGGAGACCTTTCCCTATGCTGGTCGCACCGAGTTCCGCGACCCCGAGACCGGCGCAAAGCTCACCGCCGGCCGGGCAGAACTGTTGCGCGCGGACTATGAGCGGCTCTACCGGGCGCGGCGCGAGACGATCGGCGAGCACTGCCGCCGGCTCGGCTGGAGCTTCATCCCGCATAGGACGGACCGGCTGGCCTCCGAGGCTCTGGTCGCGGTGCACAGCCGGCTGAGCGGCATGCCGCAGGCCGTGGCCAAGCGCGGGGTCCCGGCATGATCGGCGGTCTAAGCTTCGGCGCGCCGCTGGTGCTGTTCGGCCTACTAGCGCTTCCGGTGATCTGGTGGCTCCTGAAGCTGACCCCGCCCCGGCCGCAGACAGAACCCTTTCCGCCGCTAAAAATCCTCGCCGAGGTTCTGAAGCACCAGGAAACGCCGGCGAAGAGCCCGTGGTGGCTGACGCTGCTGCGGCTGCTGCTGGCCGCGTTGATCATCCTGGCGCTGGCAGCGCCGGTGCTGAACCCACGCGAAGGCCTCCTGTCCGGCAGCGGCCCGCTCGCCGTGATGATCGACAATGGCTGGGCGAGCGGCGCCAACTGGGAAGCCCAGCGCGATGCCGCCGAGGCCCTCGTGCAGGACGCCGCGAATGCCGGCCGCCCCGTTTCGCTCGCCTTCACGGCCGACGGCCCGACCGACGATGCGACGCCCGTCGAGGCCGCCACCGCGCTCGAGCGCATCGCGGCCGCCACGCCCCGTCCGATCCCGACCGACCGTCCCGCCGCCATCGCCCGCCTGACGACAGCCCTCGCCGGCAACCCGCCGGGCTCGGTCGCGCTCCTCAGCGATGGCATCGACAGCGACGGCGCCCCCGCCGCACTGACCGCGCTCGGTAGCCTCGGCTCCGGACAGACGATCTACTACCGCCCGGAAATCGCGGGTCTCGTCGGCCTGACGCGGACCGAGAACGCCACCGACGCGCTGGTGATCCAAGGCGTGCGGCCCGAAGCTGGCGCTGCCGCCTCGTTCGCGCTGCGGGCCGTCGATGCGCAAGGACGTGCGATCGGCACCGCCGCCTTGGCCTTCACCGCCGATGCCACCACCGGCGAAGCGCGCTTCACCATTCCCGTTGAGCTGCGCAACGACATCGCCCGCCTCGAGCTCGACGGCGCGACGACGGCCGGCTCGGTGCGGCTCGTCGACGACAGTTTCCGGCGGCGCCGTGTCGGCCTCGTGTCCGGAGAGGCGGCCGACGCCGCGCAACCGCTGCTGTCGCCGCTCTACTACATCAGCCGGGCCCTCGAGCCCTTCGCCGACGTGGTCCGCGCGGACAGTGCCGATCTCGGCACCGCCATCCCCGCGATGATCGCCCGTAAGCCCTCCGTTATCGTTCTCGCTGACATCGGCGTCATGCCCGCGGCAGCGCGGACGGCGCTGACCGAGTTCGTCGACAAGGGCGGCTTCCTGCTGCGCTTTGCCGGCCCTCGGCTGGCGGCGACCACCGGCGAGGATACGCTGGTGCCGGTGCGGCTGCGCAGCGGCGAGCGTCAGCTTGGCGGCGCCCTGTCCTGGGCGCAGCCGCAGAAGATCGCGCCGCTGGCGCCGACGAGCCCTCTGGCCGGCATCGCGATCGGCGAGGACGTCACCGTCTCCCGCCAGATCCTCGCCGAGCCCTCCGTCGACTTGGCCGACCGCACCTGGGCAAGCCTTGCCGACGGCACGCCGCTGATCACCGCCGGCCCGGTGGGCGCCGGCACCATCGTGCTGTTCCACGTCACCGCCGAGGCGACCTGGTCGAACCTGCCGATCTCCGGCGCCTTCGTCGACATGCTCCGACGCATCGTCACTTTGTCGCGCTCCACCGGCCCGGCCGCGGCTGGCGGCACGCCGGGCGAAGCCGCCTCGGCTGCGCAAAGCCTCCCGCCCTACAGGCTGATGGACGCACAGGGGCGGCTGGCGTCGCCTGGCCCCGACGCCGAGCCGTTGACCATCGCCGCAGACGCGACACCGTCCGTTTCGCGCCGCAACCCGCCGGGGCTTTACGGCACCGAGGAAGGATACGCCGCCTTGAACCTTCTCGCGCCCGACGCCGTGCTGCGGCCGCTGGCGGAAAGCGACTTCGGCGTGCCGCTGGTGCAGCGCGGCTATGCCCGTGCCGATACGCTCGATCTGACCCCCTGGCTTCTGGCCGCCGCTCTCGCGCTGTTTGCCGTGGATGCGTTGGCTCTCTTGTGGCTGAACGGTGTCATCTCACGGCTCGGCCGATGGGGCGCCAGACAGCGGGGCACGGTTGCGCCCGCGATCGCGGTGCTTGCTTTCGGCCTCGCCTTGAGTCTTGGCGGCACCGGCAAGGTCGTCGCACAGGAACAGAATGCCCCGCCGGCCGCGCGTTCGGCTGACGATGCCGAGCGCGCGAAAGCCGCGATCGCGGCGACCGTGACGACGCACCTTGCCTATGTCGAGACGGGTGACGGCAGCGCCGACGAGATCTCACGCCGCGGCCTCGACGGACTGTCGCAGTTCATCGCCGCCAAGACCGCGCTGGAGCCGGGGCCGGCCGTCGGCGTCGACATCGCCCGCGACGAACTCGCCTTCTATCCCATCCTCTACTGGCCGATCGATGCAGCGGCAGCGATGCCGGACGCGGCCGCCGTCAGCCGGGTCGACGCCTACATGAAGCAAGGCGGCACGGTGCTGTTCGACGTCAAGGACGACGATCTCTCGTCGCTGACCTCCACCGCCGTATCGCCCGGTCAGCGCCGCCTGCGCGACATCCTTGCGGATCTCGATATCCCGCCGCTGGAGCCGGTCCCGTCGGACCATGTCCTGACGAAATCCTTCTACATCATGGACGCGTTTCCCGGCCGCCATTCCGGCGGGGAGCTCTGGGTCGAGGCGCTGGTGAGGGATCCCAACGCCGAAAGCCGTCCGGCGAACGCCGGCGACGGCGTCTCGTCGATCATGATCACGTCCAACGACATGGCCAGCGCCTGGGCCGTCGATGATGCCGGACTGTTCCTTTATCCCACAGATTCCAGCGATGCGTCGCAGCGCGAATATGCCTATCGGGCCGGCGTCAACATCGTGATGTACGTCCTCACCGGCAACTACAAGGCCGACCAGGTGCACGTGCCGGCTCTCCTCGAGAGGCTCGGCCAATGACCTGGTCCATCGACTTCGCGCCCTTCTTCTCCTGGACGGTGCTGGCCATTCTCGCGGTCCCGGCGCTGCTGCTGGCGCTCGCGCTCGTCTTCGCAAAATTGCGCGGCTCGCTCCTGCGCGTCGTCGCCATCGCGGCGCTGATGCTGGCGCTGCTGAACCCGGTCGTGCTGCGAGAGGAGCGCGACCCGCTAAAGAGCGTCGTCGCGCTTGTGATCGACGACAGCCAGAGCCAGACCATCGGCCAGCGAACCGCCGAGACGACGGCTGCGGTCAAGGCCCTGCAGGACAGCCTGTCGCGCTTCCCCGAATTTGAGGTCCGGACCGTCAACGCCAAATCCGGAGCCGCCAATGCCGACGACGCGACGACCGCGCTGTTCGGCGCGCTCGGATCGGCGCTCTCGGACGTCGCGCCGACTCGGGTCGCTGGCGCCATCATGGTCACCGACGGGCAGATTCACGACATCCCCGCCGCGGCCAGCGCGCTCGGCTTCGATGCCCCGGTGCACGGGCTCGTCACCGGCCGGCCGGACGAGTTCGACCGCCGCATCGAGATCACCACCAGCCCACGCTTTGGCATCGTCGAGCAGGACCAGAAGCTCGCCTACCGCGTCATCGAGGACGGACCGCGGGCATCGGCCACACCGGTCGAAGTCCGCGTCTTCCTCAACGGCGATCTGATCGGCCGCCAGCAGGCGCGGCCGGGCACTTTGGAAAGCTATGACTTCAAACTGCCGCGCGCCGGCAAGAACATCGTCGAGCTCTCAGTCGCCCGCGATCCCGACGAGATCACGCCGATCAACAACCGCGCCATTGCGGTGGTCGACGGCATCCGCGAGAACCTTCGGGTGCTGCTCGTCTCCGGCGAGCCGCATGCCGGCGAGCGGACCTGGCGCAATCTCCTGAAATCGGACGCGTCGGTCGATCTCGTTCACTTCACCATCCTGCGCCCGCCGGAGAAGCAGGATGGCACACCGATCGACGAGCTGTCGCTGATCGCCTTCCCGACGCGCGAGCTGTTCGTCGAGAAGATCGACGATTTCGACCTCATCATCTTCGACCGCTACCAGCAGCGCGGCGTGCTGCCAGCGCTCTACTTCGACTACATCTCGCAGTACGTGCAGAACGGCGGCGCGATGCTGATCGCCTCCGGCCCGGAATATGCCGGCGACGACTCGGTCGCTTCGACCTCGCTGGCCTCGATTCTGCCGGCGCTGCCGACCGGCGAGATCGACGAGGTGCCGTTCCGCCCGGCTCTGTCCGAACTCGGCAAGAAGCACCCGGTGACGCGTGACTTGCCGGGCTCCGACCAGACCCCGCCGGCCTGGAGCGAGTGGTTCCGCTCGATCGGCGTCGGCGAGCCGCGCGGCGAGACCGTGATGACCGGCCCCGACAACAAGCCGCTGCTGGTGCTGGAACGCGCCGGCGAGGGCCGGGTCGCGCTGCTCCTGTCGGACCAGGGCTGGCTCTGGTCGCGCGGCTTCGAAGGCGGCGGCCCACACGTCGCACTGTTCCGCCGGCTGGCGCACTGGCTGATGAAGGAGCCGGAACTCGACGAGGAAGCGCTGAACGCCGAGGCGCGGGGCACGGACCTCATCATCACCCGCCAGACGATCGGCGATGATCCCGGTCCCGCGACGGTGGTGACGCCGTCCGGCAAGGCGGAGCAGGTCCCGTTGACGCGGATCGGCGAGGGCCAGTGGCAGGGCTCGCTGAAGACGGAAGAGCTCGGGCTTTTCCAGGCGGCGAATGGCGAGCTGCGGACGCTCGCCAATGTCGGCCCGGTCAACCCGCGCGAATACCGCGAGGCGGTGTCGACGACAGCCAAACTCCAGCCCATCGCCGACGCGACCCGCGGCAGCGTCCGCCGCATCGCCGCGGACGGCACCGTCGCCGTGCCGCGGATCGTGCCGGTCAGCGGCCGGGCGGATGCGGAGGGGCGAGACTGGATCGGGCTGAAGACGACCGACGAGACAGTGCTGCGCGGTGTCGAGCGGACACCGCTGTTTGCCGGTTTCCTCGGTCTGGCGGTTCTTCTCCTCGCGATCTCCGCAACCTGGTTCCGCGAGGGTCGCTGACCCCCGGCACATTGGAGTGCGCTGCGGTTAGCCGCGCGCCCGGACCACGCCGGACAAATTCTCCAGGGCACCCTCGACGAGCGGCAGGCCGAGGATGCGCGTCCGGTCCACCGGGCCCGGCATGATGACGGACCCGACCGGCAGCGGACGGTAGCCGATCGGCATGTAATAGGCGCGGTCGCCGACCAGCATGATGACGCGCTCGCCCGCCATCAGCGCCGTGGTCTCCGCTGTCGCCATCAGCCGCCGGCCGATGCCTTTTCCCTTGAAACTTGGACGTACCGCCAGCGGACCGAGCATCAGGCACGGGGCTTCGCCGATACGGATCGGCGTCAGCCGTACCGATCCGATGACCACGCCGTCGAGCAAGGCCACGAAGGACAGGCGCCGATCATGCGGCGCCATTTCCCGTACCCTTTCGGCGGCGCGGACAAAGCGACCGGGACCGAAAGCCTCGTCGGCAATGGCATCGATGACGGCATCATGCTCGGCGGTTTCGGGGAGATAGACGACGTCGAAGAGAAGGGAGGACATGCAGCTTCCGGGGACGGGCGCAGCCTGTCTCATGGACATCCGCGCGGGTATGGCTGTGACGGGGTTTCGACCTAGAATGTCGTTCGTCGTCGCAGCATCACCGCCATGGTCGTCTTCTCCAACGGCTTGGTGCCGGTTGAGGCGGGTTGTTATAGCGCGGGGAGCCGGACGGCAAGCGGCGACGGCGCAGACCATTCTCGATGGCTGGGTCCATGGCGGTCGCTCGCCCTTCGCCCCGCCCGCCTTACATCCCCGAATATCATTCTAAGGGGACAAGCAATGGGACTTTTGGTCGACGGCGTCTGGCAGGACAAGTGGTACGAGACCAAGGACGGCGCGTTCCAGCGAACGACGACGAAGTTTCGAGACTGGATCACACCCGACGGTGCGCCGGGGCCGGACGGGCAGAAGGCATATCCGGCAGAAGCCGGGCGGTATCATCTCTATATCTCGCTCGCCTGTCCCTGGGCGCACCGGACGCTGATCGTCCGCCGGCTGAAGCGTCTGGAAGACGTGATCTCGCTCTCTGTCGTCGACTTTCTGATGGCGGAGAACGGTTGGGAGTTCTCCGACAGGGCCGGCACCATTCCCGACACCGTCCTCGGCAAGACGAAGCTCTACGAGGTCTATACGGCGGCCGAGCCGCAGTTCAGCGGGCGGGTGACCGTTCCCGTGCTCTGGGACAAGAAGACGGGGACGATCGTCAACAACGAGTCTGCCGAGATCATCCGCATCTTTAACTCCGGCTTCGGCGACCTGGCCGATACCGCGGTCGACCTGTCGCCCGCAGCGCTGCGGAGCGAGATCGATGCAGTGAATGAGGCGGTCTACGACGCCGTCAACAACGGCGTCTACAAATGCGGCTTCGCCACCACGCAGGAAGCCTACGAGCAGCCGTTCCATGCACTGTTCGCCATGCTCGATCAGCTCGAGGAGCGTCTGTCCTCGCAACGCTTCCTCACCGGCAGCGCGATGACCGAGGCGGACATCCGCCTGTTCACGACGCTCATCCGCTTCGACGCGGTCTATCACGGGCACTTCAAGTGCAACGCCCGGCAGATCCGGGACTATCCCAACCTCTTCGGCACCATGCTCGATGTCTACCAGACCGATGGCTTCGCCGAGACCGTCGATTTCGAGCACATCAAGGGGCACTACTACCAGAGCCATACGACGATCAATCCGACCCGGATCGTCCCGCTGGGGCCAGAACAGGACCTTTGGCAACCGCATGGGCGGGAGCGACTTTCCCGCGGCTGATGGCTACCAGAGTGGATTCCGCGGGCCGCCTTCAAGTTCCGCGAGACGCCGGCGGGTCGACGCGGTCGTTCCCTCCGGCAGAGCGTTCAGGGAAAAGAAACCGCTCTCGGCGATCTCACAGTCGGGCGCTTTCGGTGCGGTCTGCCGCACCGAGCGGCAGACGTAGAACAGGACGTGGTCGCGGCGGGAGGCACGTCGGTTGAAGTAGATGCCGACGAGGTCCGGCGCTTCCAGAAGTTCCAGATTGCCCTCCTCGCGCAGTTCCCGTTGCAGCGCCTGCTCCACCGTTTCGCCAGCATCCACCCCGCCGCCCGGCAGATACCAGCCGGGGACATAGGTATGGCGCACCAAGAAGACGCGGCCTTCCCTGTCGAAGGCAGCGCAGCGCATGCCGAGCGTCATCGGTCGCATCAGCACGTGGGCGAAATGGAAAATCCGGGTGCGAAGCCGCGTCATCAGCACTATCGGAAGCCTCCGCCGCTCTTTCCCTTTAAGACAGAGCAGCTAGATGGAGGCATATGTTCACCCTTGCGCATCTTTCAGATATCCATCTCGGCCCGCTGCCGGAGCTCTCGTTTCGCGAGCTCGCATCCAAGCGCGTCACCGGCTACGTCAACTGGCACCGCAACCGGCGGAGGGTGATGTTCGGCGATACGCTTGTCTCGCTGGTCAACGACCTGAAGGCCCAGAAGCCGGATCATGTGGCCGTCACCGGCGATCTCGTCAACCTTGCCACCAAGACCGAGATCGTCGGCGCCGGCCTCTGGCTGCAGGATTTTGGATCCGCCCGCGACATCTCCGTCATTCCTGGCAACCACGACGCTTATGTGCCGGGCGCGCTGAAGCGGGCTTGCGCTGAGTGGCACGACTACATGGTCGGCGACACGCCGCAGCGGGCGATCGGCGGAATGTTTCCCTATGTAAGGATGCGCGGCAACGTCGCCATCTTCGGCATCTCCAGCGCCGAGGCGACCGCGCCCTTCTTTGCGACTGGCACGTTCAAGCGGCGCCAAGCGCTGGCGCTGGCCGAAATGCTGGGCGCCTGCCGTACCACCGGTCATTTCTGCGTCATCATGATCCACCATCCACCGATCTCGGGCGCGGCGTCCTGGCACAAGCGGCTAATCGGCAAGCAGTTCTTCTGGAAGGTCATCCGCGAAGTCGGCGCCGACCTCGTGCTGCACGGCCACACCCATCTCGACACGCTGAACTGGATCGCCGGGACCGATGGCCTGGTTCCTGTCGTCGGCGTGCCGTCGGCCAGCCAGAACGCCGGCAGCGAGAAGCCGGCCGCACGTTACAACCTTTTCGACATCGACGGCGAACCGGGTGCCTGGACCCTCGTCCAGCGCGAACGCGGCCTCTACAAGGACGGCAGCGGCATCGGCTGGATCCGTCAGCGGCAGTTGATGGGCAATGGTGAGGCGATCGACGTGGCCCCGTCCGCAGATGCGCCCGCGGCGATGCCGAATTTGCCGGCAGCGCAATAGCAGGCAAGACTGAGGTTGCGGTGCGACGCAGGGTGGCGATAGTCAGGCCGTCTGTTTCCTGCGGTAGTCATCCCCATGCGCGCTCCCCCTGCCCCGGCGATCACCGCCGGCCTGCTCGCGGCCTTCGTCGGCTTCACCTCTTCCTTCTCAGTCATCCTCCAGGGCCTCTCCGCGATGGGCGCGACGCGAGCCGAGGCGGCCTCCGGTCTGATGGCGCTGTCGATCGCGATGGGGGTCTGCGCCGTCGGGGTCAGTCTCTGGACGAGGATGCCGGTTTCGATCGCATGGTCGACGCCGGGCGCGGCGCTGCTGGCGACCTCCGGCCTGCCGGAAGGCGGGTTTCCGGTGGCCGTCGGGGCCTTTGTCGTGGCGGCGGGGCTGGTGGTCGCGTCCGGTGTCTTCCGTCCCCTCGGCCGCCTGATCGCCGCGATCCCGGGCTCGCTCGCCAACGCGATGCTCGCCGGCATCCTGTTCTCGCTGTGCCTTGCACCGGTAAAGGCCGTCGCCGCCGATCCCGCGGGCGGCCTTGCGATCGCGGTGACGTGGCTGGTGATGGCGCGGGTCAAGCGTATCCTCGCCGTCCCCGCCGCGGCGATCGTCGCCATCGCGGTGATCCTCCTGAAAGCACCCGCGGGCGGCATGGAGCTCGGGCACATGCTGCCCTCCCCCGTCCTGGTGATGCCGGCGTTCACGTTCGCAAGCCTCATCGGCATTGCCTTGCCGCTGTTCCTGGTGACGATGGCCTCGCAGAACATTCCAGGCCTCGCGATCCTCAAGGTGAACGGCTATACGCCGCCGGCCGGGCCCCTGTTTGCCGCGACCGGCGTCTTCAGCCTCGCGGCGGCCCCTTTCGGCGGGCACGCGGTGAACCTTGCCGCCATCACCGCGGCGATCTGCGCCAGCGACGAGGCGGGACCGGATCCGCGGCGGCGCTACTGGTCGGGCGTCGTCTCCGGCGTCGCGTATGTCGGCTTCGGGCTCATCGCCGGCGTGGTCACCGCCTTCGCCAGCCTGTCGCCGCTACTGATCCAGGCCGTGGCGGGACTTGCCCTGATCGGCGCTTTCTCCAGCGCCGTCCACGCGGCGATGGCGCGGCTCGACGAGCGGGAGGCGGCGACGCTGACGTTTCTTGTGACCGCATCCGGCATCGCGTTCTTCGGCATCAGCGCCCCGTTCTGGGGCCTCATCGCCGGCGCCGGCGTGCTGGCGGCCGCGCGGTGGAGAACGGCGCATCCTGCCGCCAGCTTACCGGCAGAGTATGCCAAGCCGCCGCGCTGATCCAAGAGTCCTACCGCGGAACGAGCCCGCGATAAGCAGCCAGCGCATATAAAATGCCGGCGCCGATGACGATACCGATCATCAGCCAGCCGATCGCCAGAGGGATTGCCGAGGGGTGCTTGTGGACGGCGGCAACAGGCCGGATCGGTTCGGCAGCGGCCGTGTCCGCCGTGCCCGAGCGCACTGCCGCGCGCTGCCCCAGCCCATCGCTGTCGGCAAGAGCCTTCTCCCGCTCGACGATGCGTTCGGCGATGTAATCGGTGACGCGGTCGGCGATCACCGCCGTTTCCAGCGATTCGGCGAGCGTCAGGCGGCCAAGCCGGGTCTCGCGGACGAAGCGGTAGGTGCGGCGGTCGCGCGCCATGCTCACATGGGCCGTTACGTCGATCCAGAACCGCGGCTGCTGGCCGCCCGATATGGAAAAATCGAAACGGTCGTCGCCGGCCGGCACCTCGTCGATGACGCCCGCCAGTTCCTCGGCGAAGATCTCGAGCCGTGCCCGATCGGCCTCGCGAATGTCGACGGTGACGTCGCTGCGGTGAGCAGCGGCAATTTTGGCCGCGCGGACGGCGTCGGCAAGCCGACGCGTGCCCATCAGGGAAGAGACGTTGTCCTTTCCTTCGCCCATCGCCGTTTCAGGACCCCGTTCCAGACTTGTCGTCTCCTCGACCTTAAATGTCTTGTGTGCAATTGCAACGCGCTGCCGCGATACCGGACCTATCGCCGGGACAACCGGGACGCCGCCGAAACCCGGTCGGGATCGACGACGAGGTGCAAAAGCGCCGGCCCGTCGCTGGCGAGCGCTGCCTCGAACGCGGCGGCGAAATCCGCGTCGCAGTCGACCTTTTCCGCAAAGGCACCGTAACTTCTGGCCAACGCGGCAAAGTCCGGATTCTGCAGCGCCGTTGCGGATATACGGCCGGGATAATGCTTTTCCTGGTGCATCCGGATCGTGCCGTACTGGCTGTTGTCGACGACGAGGACGATCACCGCGGCGCCGGCCTGGCAGGCGGTTCCGAACTCCTGGCTGGTCATCTGGAAGCACCCGTCACCGGCAAGGCAGACCACCTTGCGTTCGGGGTGGCGCAGCTTGGCAGCGATCGCGGCGGGCAGGCCGTAGCCCATCGAGCCCGAGGTCGGCGCCAGCTGCGAGGCGCGGTCGGTGAAACGGTGGAAGCGGTGCAGCCAGCCGGCATAGTTGCCGGCGCCGTTGGTGATCGTGCTCGCCGCCGGCAGGTGCGTCTCGAGATGCGCCATCACCGCGTCCATGTCGACGAAACGAGTTGTTTCGTCGACGAAACCGCTCGTTTCGTCAGCGAAAGGCTTTGTCGCCGGCGTCGCCGGAGGCTTAGGCGTCGACCAATCGAGATATTCCTGGTGCATGGCTTCGGCCTCGCCGGACCAGGCGACGGTCGCTGGCGGCACCAGTTGCGCGGCCTTTCGGGCGAAGGAGATGGGATCGGCATGAATGCCGAGCGTCGGCTGGTAGAGCCGGCCTATGCCGTCCGGCAGAATGTGCACCAGCCGCTGCCGCGGCATGGGCACGTCGAACAGCGTGTAGCCCTGGCTCGGCATCTCGCCCAGCCGCGCGCCGAGCGCGATGACGAGA
This sequence comes from Mesocryomonas lacus, assembly GCF_055730135.2. Lineage (NCBI taxonomy): Bacteria > Pseudomonadati > Pseudomonadota > Alphaproteobacteria > Hyphomicrobiales > Aurantimonadaceae > Mesocryomonas > Mesocryomonas lacus. Next base: position 422,317 of record NZ_JBUZWE020000003.1, read on the forward strand.
TCGGACGCGGCGATCCGATCGCGCAGTTTCGGCGAGGGGGCGATGCCGAGGTCGCCGGCATAGTTCGGGTGGCGGCTGGGGAAGAGCGACTGGCGGCGGAACGAGCAGACGACCGGCAGGTGCCAGGCCTCGGCGAAGGCCGCTATGTCGGCGATCGCCCCGTCGCTCCAGCGAGAGCCGCCGAGAAGAAGGATCGGCGCGGCGGCGGTCTCCAGCAACGACCAAAGGCTCTCGAGCTTGCTCTCCGCCGGCAAGATGTCGATCGCCTCGACCCGTGCGGGAATGGCCGCTTCGGCCTTTCCGGACAGCGTGTTTTCCGGCAGCGCAACGATCACCGGACCGGGCGAGCCATCGAGGGCAATCCGGAAGGCTTCAGCGACGAGGTCCGGCAGTTCGTCCGGCGTCGCCGCCTCGAACACCGCCTTCGCCATGCCGCCGAAGAGAGCGGGATAGTCGAGTTCCTGGAACGCGCTACGGCCCCGAAACTTCACCGGCACCTGGCCGATGAAGAGGATCATCGGCGTCAGGTCATGGGCGGCGACGTGGACGCCCGACGCAGCATTGGTCGCGCCGGGCCCGCGGGTGACGAAGGCGATGCCGGGCCGGCCGGTGAGCTTGCCATCGGCCTCGGCCATCATCGCCGCGCCGCCTTCCTGGCGGCAGACGACCGTTTCGATCCGGCTGTCCACCAATGCGTCGAGCACCGGGAGATAGCTCTCGCCGGGCACGCAGAACACGCGGTCGACGCCCTGCGCTTCGAGCGCCTTGACCAGGAGGACGCCGCCGCTCTGCATCAGTTTGCCCCGAGGATGCGGTTTGCCGCCGAGACGATCGCCTCCAGCGACGCCGTCACGATGTTCTTGTTGATGCCCGCGCCGAAGAGTTTCCCGCCGGCATGCTCGATCTCCATGTAGGTGATCGCGCTGGCGTTCGAACCGTGCTGGAGCGAATGCTCGGAGTAATCCGCGACGGACATCTCAAGCCCAAGATGGCGCGCCAGCGCATCGACGAAGCCGTCGATCGGACCGGTACCCCGCCCGGTGATCGTCACCTCGGTGCCGTTGTCGAGGATCGTCGCCTCGATCATCCGCTCGCCGCGGTGCTCGGGATTGGATACCGTGTGATGGTCGACGAACTTGAGCCGGCCGCCCGGCTGCTCGACATAGCGCTCGATGAAGCGGTCGTAGATCGCCTTGACCGGCAGTTCCTTGCCGCCCTCGTCGGTGATGCGCTGGATGTCCTCGCGGAACTCCACCTGCAGCGCGCGCGGCAGGTTGAGGCCGTAGTCGGCCTGCAGCACGTAGGCGATGCCGCCCTTCCCGGACTGCGAGTTGATGCGGATGATCGCCTCGTAGGAACGGCCGACATCCTGCGGGTCGATCGGCAGATACGGCACTTCCCAGAGCGCCTTGTTGGAAGCGCGGCTCGCCTTCATGCCCTTGTTGATCGCGTCCTGATGCGAGCCGGAGAAGGCGGTGTAGACGAGCTCGCCGACATAGGGGTGTCGCTCGGCGATGGCGAGCTGGTTGCAGTATTCGTAGACGTCCTTCATCCGGTTGACGTCGGACACGTCGAGCTGCGGATCGACGCCTTGGGTGAACATGTTCAGCGCCAGCGTGACGATGTCGACATTGCCGGTGCGCTCGCCATTGCCGAAGAGCGTGCCCTCGACTCGGTCGGCGCCGGCGAGCAGGCCGAGCTCGGTCGCGGCGATCGCGGTGCCGCGGTCGTTGTGGGGGTGCAGCGAGATGATGAGGTTCTCGCGGTTGTCGAGGTTGCGGCACATCCATTCGATCTGGTCGGCATAGACGTTCGGCATCGACATCTCGACCGTCGCCGGGAGATTGATGATCAGTTTGTTGTCCGGCGTCGGCCGGACGATCTCGATCACCGCATTGGAAATCTCCAGCGCGAAGTCGAGTTCGGTGCCGGTAAAACTCTCCGGCGAATATTCGAAGCGATAACCGCCGCCGGCCTTGGCCGCCATGTCGGTGATCATCTTGGCCGCATCCGTCGCGATCTCGCGCACCCCGGCGCGGTCCTTCTGGAACACGACGCGACGCTGAAGTTCGCTGGTCGAGTTGTAGAAGTGGACGATCGGGTGGTTCGCGCCCTCGAGCGACTCGAACGTGCGGGTGATCAGCTCCGGCCGGCACTGCACCAGCACCTGCAAGGACACGTCGTCCTCGATGCCGCCCTGTTCGACACACCAGCGGATGAAGTCGAAGTCGGTCTGCGAGGCCGAGGGGAAACCGATCTCGATCTCCTTGAACCGCATCCACTTCAAAAGCTGGAAGAAGCGCTCCTTCTTCTCCTGACCCATCGGGTCGACGAGCGCCTGGTTGCCGTCGCGAAGGTCGACAGAGCACCAGATCGGCGGCGTCTCGATGCGCTTCGACGGCCAGGTCCGGTCGGACAGGTCGAGCTGGGGATAGGGCTGGTACTTCTCGGCGGCCTTGCCCATCACAGGCGATGGCGGCGCGGCGCCGGTGGCAGGGGCTGTCTGAGCCGGCCGGCTGCCGGTGATACCCCGTTCGGGCATGGTGGCTGAAATGGACATCGTTGAGACCTTCGTCGCTCGCCCGGACGCGCGGGTCCTTCGACCTACGGCAGCGTTAACCGGGAATGGTGAACCCTATGGAAGCGGAAGGGGGCATGGCGCAGACGCGACCGGCTCGACCGCCGGACGCCCCCAATCAACGGGTCCGACGATCGCTTCTAAGCGGAAGGAGCAGCAGGCGCGCACGCAGGACCACTCCACCCGTCGCAAGCGACAGGGACAGGATCATCAGGAGGGTCGGGGCGATGCTCATGAGGAGAGGTTAGCCGAATTCGGGAGAACTGCAAGAGGCGCCTCCGACATCGTCGCGCGCCCCATTGTCGACGCCGTTCGCCCGCGCCGTGCGGCCCCCTCAGACCACCGGCACCCCGGTCTGCTTGATCTCACCCTCGGGCTCGACGTGGATCTGCACATGCGCATTGTCGAACTTGTCCTGCAAGGCATCCTCGATGCGGTCGCAGATCTCGTGCGCGTCCCCGACGGTCATCGCTTCCGGCACCACCATGTGGAACTCGATGAAAAGGGCCCGCCCGGCGATGCGCGTCTTCAGATCATGCACCTCGAGCGCCCCTTCGCCGTGGACGGAGATGAGCGAGCGCACCTGCTCCTCGTCGGCTGGCTCCATCGCCTGGTCCATGAGGCCGCTGAGCGAGGTGGTGACGACGTGCCAGCCCTCGCGCAGAATGTTGACGGCGACGAGGGCGGCCATGATCGGGTCGAGCAGCGCCCAGCCGGTGACCGAGGCGATGCCAAGGCCAACAAGCACCCCGATCGACGTGACGACATCAGCCATGATGTGGCGACCGTCCGCGGCCAGGGCCGGCGAACGACGGGCCCGGCCGGCGCGGATCAGGAACTGCGCCCAGGCGAGATTGATGACGGTGGCGACACCGTTGATGGCGATGCCGACCATCGGCGCCTCGAGTGTGCGCGGCGTCTCGAACGCGTTCCACGCCTCGCGCAGGATCAGGAGCGCGGCGACGATGATCAGTGCGCCCTCGACCACGGCGGAGAAATACTCGGCCTTGGTGTGTCCGAAAGGATGGTCGCTGTCGGCCGGCGTGAAGCTGACGCTGACCGCCCAGAACGCGATGATGCCGGCGACGACATTGACGATCGATTCCAGCGCGTCGGAGTACAGCGCCACCGATCCAGTGACGTGATAGGCGTAGTACTTGATGCCGAGCACCAAGAGCGCGACGCCGATCGTCGCCGTCGCGATGCGCTTGACCAGGACAGCGTCCGGGTGGACGCCAGTTGTCGAAATCGTCTTGGACATCAGGCAGCTTTCACGCGGGCGCGGCGCGGCAGATGCGCGACGATGTTCTCGATCATCCGCATGCCGGCGGCACCGCCGAGGCTCATGATGCTCTCGGGGTGGAACTGCACGGCGGCCACCGGCTCGGAGCGGTGCTCGAACGCCATGACGACGCCGTCCTCGGTCTCGGCCGTGACCTCGAACTCCTTCGGCAGCCGTACCGGATCGGCGAAGATCGAGTGGTAACGACCGACCGTCACCTCCTGGCCGAGCCCGGAGAAAATGATGCCGGGCTTCTGTACGCGAATGCGCGACGGCTTGCCGTGCACCGGCACATGCAGCGTGCGCAGCGTGCCACCATAGGCCTCGGCCAGCGCCTGCAGGCCGAGGCAGACGCCGAAAATCGGCAGATTGCGCTGGCGTGCCGAGGCGATGGTGCCGGCACAGTCGAAGTCGACAGGCTTGCCGGGGCCCGGCGACAGCACCACGAGATCGGGCATGACGCTGTCGAAGATCGTCTGCGGCACCGGCGTGCGAACGGTGGTGACTTCCGCACCGGTCTGTCGGAAGTAGTTGGCGAGGGTGTGGACGAAGGAATCCTCGTGGTCGACGAGGAGGATCTTGACGCCCTCCCCGACCTTGGCGCCCGAGCGCTCGCCGGCGACGCTGTTGGGCAAGCCGGCCTCGCGGATCGCCGAGATCAGCGCCGACGCCTTCAGCTCGGTCTCCGCCTCTTCTTCCTCGGGGTTCGAATCGTAGAGCAGCGTCGCGCCGGCCCGCACTTCGGCGATGCCGTCCTGCAGGCGGATGGTGCGCAGCGTCAAGCCGGTGTTCATGTCGCCGTTGAAGTGCATCATGCCGACGGCGCCGCCGTACCAAGCGCGCGGGCTCTTCTCGTGCGCCTCGATGAAGCGCATCGCCCAGAGTTTTGGCGCCCCCGTCACCGTTACCGCCCAGGCATGGCTGAGGAAGGCGTCGAAGGCGTCCATGCCCTCGCGCAGCCGGCCCTCGATATGGTCGACGGTGTGGATCAGCCGCGAATACATCTCGATCTGCCGGCGGCCGATGACGCGCACCGAGCCAGGCTCGCAGACGCGGCTCTTGTCGTTGCGGTCGACGTCCGAGCACATGGTGAGCTCGGACTCGTCCTTCTTGGAGTTCAGCAGCTTCAGGATCTGCTCGGAGTCTGAGATCGCGTCGTCGCCGCGCTTGATGGTGCCGGAGATCGGGCAGGTCTCGACCCGGCGGCCGTTGACCCGCACGAACATTTCCGGCGAGGCGCCGATCAGGAACTCGTTCTCCCCGAGGTTGATGAAGAACGAATAGGGCGACGGGTTGATCGCCTTCAGCCGGCGCGAGATCGCCGAAGGCGGGTTCTCGCAGCGCTCGAAGAAGGTCTGGCCGGGCACCACCTCGAACAGGTCGCCGCGGATGAACTTCTCCTTCGCCGACCGCACCAAAGCGGCATATTCGCCCGGCTTGTGGTCGCCGCGCGGCGGAATGCGGTCGGACGGTGTGAACGGCGCCTCCGGACCGCCGCCCTCGAGACCCTCGGTCGAAATCCCGTCCTTCTCGAAGCTGTAGCGATCGACATAGGCCTTGGCGGCGTAGTGATCGACCATCAGAATCTCGTCCGGCAGATACAGGACGACATCGCGGCGATTGTCGGCGCGCGTCAGGGATTCGGCGACGGGATCGAACTGGAAGGCGAGATCGTAGCCGAAAGCACCGTAAAGCCCGAGATCGGCATTCTCCTCGGACTTGAACAGGCCGACGACCGAGCGGAGGACGGAGAACACCGTCGGCATGCGCGAGCGTTCCTCCTCGGTGAAGGCCCGGTCCGGGAGCTTCACGCGCAGGTCGATGCGATCAGCGGAGACCGTCTGCTCGGCGATGTCCTCATGGCCTGCCAGTGCCCCGGCGACGAAACCCAGCAACGCCTCGCCGCGCGGGTTCAGCGCCTCGATCGCCATCTGGCGGCCGGCCGAGGTCACCATCAGCGGCGGGTCGACAATCGCCGTATCCCACCGGGTGTAGCGACCGGGATACTCGTAATTGGACGAAAACACCGCGCCCCGCCGGGTGTCGAGACGATCGACGAAGGGCTCGATCGCGCCGGCGTAGGGCACCACTTCGCGCCGCCGGGTCACGGCAACGCCGCCGAGGGTGTGATAGCGCTCGGCGCCGTCGGAGAGTATCTCGAGCGTCATACCTGTCTCCCGAACCTTCGAGCATCCTGCGCCGCTTGGGTCGCACCGAATGCACCGCCAAAATGCTGGGGCCCTCGAACACGGCGGCGGCTAATAAAAAAGGCCGCCGGATGAACCAGGGCGACCTTTGTCTTCGAACGCGTGCGAAAACGCCTAGGGGCCGCCGATCAGGGAGCCTGCCACCAGAGCCGATTGTGCGCGACGTTCTTCATGCGGAAAGCGTTAGCGCGGGACGGCCAAAAGGGCAATCGGATTCAGGCGTCGGGGACGCCGGTGACGGCGAAGTCATCCCCGCACACCACAGGCGCTGCGGGCAAAGCCCGCAGCGCGCTGACAGCCGGCCGACTGTCGGCTCAGAAAAGGCCCTGAACCAGGCCCTCGTCGTCGAGGAGGATCCGCTCGGCAGCCGGACTGCGCGGCAAGCCCGGCATGGTCATTATCTCACCGCAGATCGCAACGACGAAGCCGGCACCCGCCGCCAGCCGGACCTCCCTAACATGCACGACATGCCCTTCCGGTGCCCCGCGCAAAGCGGGGTCGGTGGAGAAGGAATACTGAGTTTTCGCCATGCAGACCGGCAGATGGCCGAAACCCTTCTGCTCGAAGTCGGTGAGCTGCTGCACCACCGCCTTGTCCATGGTCACGGCGGCGCCGCGGTAGATGCGCTTGACGATGGTCTCCACCTTTTCGGACAGTCCCATCGCATCGGGATAGAGCGGCGCAAAATCGGCGCTGCCGGAATCGGCGAGCGCCGCCACCTTTTCCGCCAGCTCGAGAATTCCGTCCGAGCCGTGCGCCCAGTGCTTGCAGACGATCGCCTCGGCACCAAGGCCGGCAACGTACTGCTGAAGCGCCTCGGTCTCGGCCTGCGTGTCGCCGGAGAAATGGTTGATGGCGACCAGCACGGGCACGTTGAAGAGACCGATGTTCTCGATGTGCCGGCCAAGATTGGCGCAGCCTCGCACCACGGCCGCCACGTCCTCGGCGCCGAGATCCTCCTTGGCGACGCCGCCGTTCATCTTCATCGACCGGACGGTCGCGACGAGGACGCAGGCTGAGGGCTTCAGGCCCGCCTTCCGGCACTTGATGTCGAAGAACTTCTCCGCCCCAAGATCGGCGCCGAAACCGGCTTCGGTCACGACGTAATCGGCAAGCTTCAGCGCAGCGGTGGTGGCAACGACCGAGTTGCAGCCGTGGGCGATGTTGGCGAAGGGTCCGCCGTGGACGAAGGCCGGGTTGTTCTCCAGCGTCTGCACGAGGTTCGGCTGCATCGCATCCCGCAGCAGCACCGCCATGGCGCCGTCCGCCTTCACGTCGCGGGCGAACACCGGGCTCTTGTCGGCGCGGTAGGCGACGATGATGTCGCCGAGCCGGCGCTCGAGATCGTCGAGGTCACGGGCAAGGCACAGGATCGCCATCACTTCCGAGGCGACCGTGATGTCGAAACCGGACTCCCGGGGATAGCCGTTCGGAACGCCGCCGAGCGAGGTCACGACCTGCCGCAGCGAGCGGTCGTTCATGTCAAGCACCCGGCGCCAGACGACGCGGCGGGTATCGATCTTCAGCTCGTTGCCCCAGTAGATGTGGTTGTCGAGGAGCGCCGCCAGAAGGTTGTGGGCCGAGGTGATGGCGTGGAAGTCACCGGTGAAGTGGAGGTTCATGTCCTCCATCGGGATGATCTGCGCATAGCCGCCGCCGGCGGCGCCGCCCTTGACGCCAAAACAGGGACCGAGCGAGGCCTCGCGGATGCAGACCACGGCCTTCCTGCCGATCCGGTTCAACCCGTCGCCCAGCCCGACCGTGGTCGTGGTCTTGCCCTCGCCCGCCGGCGTCGGGTTGACGGCGGTGACAAGGATCAACTTGCCGTCCGGCCTCTCCGACAGCGAGCGCAGGAAACCCGCCGTGATCTTCGCCTTGTCGTGCCCGTACGGGACGAGGTGCTCCTCGTCGATGCCGAGCTTGGCGGCGATCTCCCGAATTGGCCGCTTGTCGGCAGCGCGTGCGATCTCGATGTCCGACTTCACGACAGCCATTTCCCGCATTCCCATTCGTGCTCGTTTTCTTGGGGAAGCGCGAAAAATCGATTCCCGAATCTGAGCATATGTCGGCGGTCGGCCGCCGCCAACCTCGGCTGCGCAGAACACAAAAAAGCCCGGGCGTGGGGCCCGGGCTTTCAATTGGCATGCCTGCGTATGCGGATCGTCTGGCATGGGGAGGACACGCCCTCTGACCCGGCATCATTTTCAGGGAGGACCGCGCTGCCGCCGATCGACCGGGAGGAAGCCGCCGGTGGCTTGCCGATGCGTCCCTGAAGCGACGATCATGACGACCGTCGCTGGATCGAAGCTGACGTGATGTCTCACTCGATACAGCCACCCAACGTGCCGATTGACAGCATGGTTCCAGCGCCGGGTATCGCGACCCTCTAGGCCTCCATCGCGATCAGGCTGGCATTGCCGCCGGCGGCCGCCGTGTTGGTCGAGATCACCTGCTCGCGGGCAAACCGCGCGACGTAGTTCGGTCCGCCGGCCTTCGGTCCCGTGCCGGAAAGACCCGAGCCGCCAAAAGGCTGCGACCCCACCACGGCGCCGATCATGTTGCGGTTCACGTAGATGTTGCCGACCGTCAGCCGTTCGGTGACGGCACGGATCGTCTCGTCGATGCGGCTGTGGACGCCAAGCGTCAGGCCGAAGCCGGTCGCCTCGATGGCGTCGCAGACCTTGCCGAGCTCGCCGGCCTTCCATCTGACGATGTGGAGGATTGGCCCGAACACCTCGCGGTCGAGCGCCTCCGGCCGGTCGATCTCGACGATGTGCGGCGCGACCCAGTGGCCGTCCGCCGGGAGACCCGCCGGCAGCGTGCCGGCGAAACGGATGCGCTGGGTCTTCTTCATGCGGGCGAGATGCTCTTCCAGCATCGCCTTCTGCTCGGCGTCGATCACCGGGCCGACATCGGTGGCGACATCGCGCGGATCGCCCATGGTGAGTTCGGCGGCGGCACCGGCGATCATGTCGGTCATCCGCTCGGCGACATCCTCCTGCACGAACAGAAGCCGCAGCGCCGAGCAGCGCTGTCCGGCGGAGCGGAAAGCGGAGGTGACGACGTCGTCGGCCACCTGCTCGGGCAAAGCCGTCGCATCCACGATAAGGGCGTTGATGCCGCCGGTCTCGGCCACCAGCGGGGCGATCGGGCCGTTGCGGGCGGCGAGCGCCCGGTTGATCAGGTGCGCCGTCTCGGTCGAGCCGGTGAAGGCAACGGCCGCGGTGGCCGGGTGCGACACCAGCGCCGCGCCGGTGGCGCCATCGCCGGGCGCAAGATGCAGGACCGCGTCGCCGAAGCCGGCTTCGCGCAGGAGATCGACGGCGAGGCCGGCGATCAGCGGGGTCTGCTCGGCGGGCTTCGCTACGACGACATTACCCGCGGCCAAGGCGGCCGCGACCTGGCCGATGAAGATCGCCAGCGGGAAGTTCCAGGGCGAGATCGCCACCACGACACCGCGCGAGCGGTAGCGCAGCCGGTTCTCTTCGCCGGTCGGACCCGGCAAAGGCACCGGGGCCGAAAACAGCCGCTCGGCCTCGTCGGCATAGAACCGGCAGAAGTCGACCGCCTCGCGGATCTCGGCAAGGCCGTCGTCGACGGTCTTGCCGGCCTCGCTGGCGAGCAACGCCATCAGCACGCCCCGACGCGACTCCATCAGGTCGGCAGCCTTGCGCAGGCTGGCGGCGCGCTTTGCCGCCGGCACCTGCTCTGCCTCGGCAACGGCACGGCGGGCGGCGTTCATCAGGAGGACTGCCGCCTCGGCCGAGAGCGGGTGGCTGACGCCGACGAGATGACCGTCGACCGGCGAACGGATCGCCGCACCCGACGCAGAGGCGGAATGGTCGAAATCGCTGCGGGTCTCGATGGCCTTGTCGTGCGCCTTGTCGCGGTCGGCGATGAAGGCGCCGAGCGCCTTGCGGTCGCCGAACTCGACGCCGCCCGAATTGTGCCGGCCGCCGAAGAGGTCCTTCGGCAGGCCGATCTTCGCGTTGCGGCCGGGCCCGACCTGCAGCATGTCGCGCGGCCGCTCGATCAGGCTCTCGATCGGAACGTCCTTGTCGCCGACCTTGGCGACGAAGGAGGAATTGGCGCCGTTCTCCAGAAGGCGGCGGACGAGATAGGCGAGGAGATCGCGGTAGCCGCCGACCGGCGCATAGATGCGGCATGCCAGCGTCTCGCCGAACTCAGCGCGCACCGCCTCGTAGAGCGCCTCGCCCATGCCGTGCAGGCGCTGGAACTCGAAACCGGTCGGCTCGCGACCGGCCATTTCGAGGATGGTCGCAACCGTCAGCGCGTTGTGGGTGGCGAACTGCGGATAGAGCCGCTCGCGACGATCCAGCAGCGCCTTGGCGGCGACGAGGTAGGAAAGGTCGGTCGCCGGCTTGCGGGTGTAGACGGGGTAGCCGTCGACGCCCTTCTCCTGCGCATGCTTGATCTCGGTGTCCCAGTAGGCGCCCTTCACGAGCCGCACCATCATCCGGATGCCCGCCTCGGCGGCCAGCGCGTCGATGTGGTCGATCACCGCGAGCGTCCGCTTCTGATAGGCCTGGATGGCGAGGCCGAACCCGTCCCAGCCGCTGAAGTCGGCGCTGCGCACGACCGCGTCGATGACGTCGAGCGACAGTTCCAGCCGGTCGGCCTCCTCGGCATCGACGGTGAAATTAAGCTGGAAGCTTTTCGCCCGCATCGCGAGGTCGGCGAGCTTCGGCACGAGTTCCGCCATGACCCGCTCGTGCTTCACCGACTGGTAGCGCGGGTGGAGCGCCGAGAGCTTGACGGAGATGCCCGGCCGGTCCGGCAGCGCCTTGTTGCCGGCCTTGCGGCCGATCGCCTCGATCGCGTCGGCATAGGACTTGAAATAGCGATCGGCATCGGCCTGCGTGCGGGCGCCCTCGCCGAGCATGTCGTAGGAGTGGCGATAGCCTTTCTTCTCGAGGCCGCGCGCCCGTTCCAGCGCATCCTCGATGTTCTCGCCGAGAACGAAGTGCCGGCCGAGGAAGCGCATGGCCTGGCGCGTCGCGGTCCGCACCGCCGGGGCGCCGACGCGCTTGACCAGCGAGGAGAGGACGCCGGTCGGCGTCTCGCCGGGGCGAATGATGCGGGCGGAAATGCCGAGCGCCCAGGCGGAGGCAGCCGTCAGCATGCGGTCCTCGCCGCCCTCGCGCGACACCCAGTCGCCGGCGCCGATCTTGTCCTCGATCAGCCGGTCCTGCGTCTTGGCGTCCGGCACGCGCAGCAAGGCCTCGGCCAGCACCATGAGCGCCAGGCCCTCGCGGCTCGACAGCCCGAACTCGCGCAAGAAGTCCTCGACGCCGCCGATGCCGCCGGCCTTGCCGCGGATGTTCTCGATGAAGCGACGCGCGGTCGTGTCGACCGAGGCCTCATCATGCGTCCAGCGCGAGGCACTGGCCAGAAGGCTGGCCACCGCGGCATCATCATCGGGCGCGAAGGGAGCGGAGAACGGGCGAAGGGCAGTGACGGACATGGATGACCCCGAGGGTTGCGACATCAGCAACATTATCAGCGGTACGCGGTGCCGATCTCGCCAATCTCGCCGGGTTTTTCCGTGACTTTCACGGCCAATGGCGTCAAAAACATCTGTGATGACCGAAATCGACGCCAAAGACCGCAAGATTCTTGCTGCCCTCCAGGCGGATGGCCGGCTGACCAATCTGGAACTGGCCGAACGCGCGCATCTCTCGCCGACCGCGACGTCGGAGCGGGTGAAGCGGCTGACGCGCGACGGCTACATCCTCGGCTACACCGCGATACTCTGCCCAGAGAAGCTCGGCCGCGGCATGATCGTCTTCGTCGAGGTGAAGCTGGAGCGGACCACGGACGACGTCTTCACCGCCTTTTCCGCCGCCGCCAAGGCCAATGGCGACATCATGGAGTGCCACATGGTGGCCGGCGGCTTCGACTATCTCCTGAAGGCGCGCGTGAAAGACATGACGGCCTACCGGGCCTTCTTGTCGGACGCCCTGCTGACGCTGCCGGGGATCCGCGAGACCCACACCTATGCGGTGATGGAAGAGATCAAGAATTCAACGACGATCACGCTGTGATCGAAGAAATTGCGCCGCACGGCGTCGCGTTCTGACATTCGCCGGGAAAGGCCCCGGCAGCTAATCCCTGGTGGACCGAGTGTTCCCCAAACCTTGCGTCCCGCCGAGGCGTCCGCGATAGTCGGGCTCAGAGATCAAGCATCCGCCCGGGCCTTCGCCCCGAGGGCGACACTGGAAGGATCTGCATCCATGCGCGCTCCCCATACCCTCGCCGCCCTCGCACTGGCCTTGTCGGTGGCCGGGCCGGCTTTCGCTGCCGAGCCCGAGGCGTGCAAGACCGTGCGCTTCTCCGACGTCGGCTGGACCGACATCACCGCGACGACCGCCGTGACCACCGAGATCCTCAAGGGCCTTGGCTATACGCCGGACACCAAGGTTCTGTCGGTTCCCGTCACCTTCGCCTCGATGAAGAACAAGGACATCGACGTCTTCCTTGGCAACTGGATGCCGTCGATGGCCGCCGACGTGAAACCCTATATCGACGACAAGACGGTCGACAGCGTGAAGGCTAACCTCACGGGCGCGAAGTACACGCTGGCGGTGCCGCAGTACCTTTACGACGAGGGCCTCAAGACCTTCGCCGATATCGCCAAGTTCTCCGACAAGCTGGACGGCAAGATCTACGGCATCGAGCCAGGCAATGACGGCAACCGGCTGATCCTCGACATGATCTCGAAGGATGCCTTCGGCCTCGGCAAGTTCGAGCTGGTGGAATCCTCCGAACAGGGCATGCTGAGCCAAGTGGCACGCGCCACCAAGTCGGAGAAGCCGGTGGTTTTCCTCGGCTGGGCGCCGCACCCGATGAACAAGAACTTCAAGCTCGCCTACCTGCCAGGCGGTGACGACTTCTTCGGTCCCGATCTCGGCGGCGCAACAATCTACACCACCACCCGCGCCGGCTACTCCGCCGAATGCCCGAACGTCGGCAAGCTGCTCGCGAACCTCACCTTCTCGCTCGACATGGAGAACGCCGTGATGGGCGCGATCCTTGACGACAAGCAGGATCCAGCCGATGCGGCCAAGGCCTGGCTGAAGGCCAATCCGGATGCGGTGACGAGCTGGCTCGGCGGCGTGACCACGGTCGACGGCAAGGACGGGCTGCCGGCCGTGACGGCGGCCCTCGGCTCCTGACATCAGCACGCACCGCGGCGAAAGCCCAGCCAGCGCGGCACCACAACGGAGGGCAGAGCCCTTCCCCTTCCTGCCAGGAGGCCCGGCGCAAGTCGGGCCATGGCCTTCTACAAGAGAGTGACGTTGCCCCGTGGAATGGATTGAAGGCCACCGCCTGCCGATCGGCAGCTACGCCGCAGCTTTCGTCGACTGGCTGACGGATAATTTCACCGGGGTCTTCGACGCCATCCAGGTTGGCCTCGAGGCCTTCATCGACGCCATCCTCTACGTCCTGCAGACACCGCATCCCTTCGCGGTGATCGCGGCTTTCGGTGTCATCGCCTATGCCACGCGCCGCTCGGTACCGATCGTACTCTTCACGATCCTTGGCTTCCTGCTGATCGTCAATCTCGGCTACTGGAAGGAAACCACCGAGACGCTGGCGCTGGTCATCGCCTCGACCTCCGTCTGCATGGTCATCGGAATACCCATGGGTATCGCGGCCGCCCGCCGCCCTTGGCTTTATGCTGCACTGCGGCCGGTGCTTGATCTCATGCAGACCATCCCGACCTTCGTCTACCTCATCCCCGCCCTCATCCTGTTCGGACTCGGCATGGTGCCTGGCCTCGTGGCGACGGTGATCTTCGCCTTGCCCTCCCCGATCCGGCTGACCCGGCTCGGCATCGCCTCGACGCCCCTGCAGCTGATCGAGGCCGGCGACGCCTTCGGCGCGACGCCGTTCCAGCGGCTGATGAAGGTGGAGATCCCTTATGCCGCGCCGCAGATCATGGCCGGCCTGACGCAGACCATCATGCTGTCGCTGTCGATGGTGGTGATCGCGGCCCTCGTCGGCGCGCCGGGCCTCGGCGTGCCCGTGCTGCGGGCGCTGAACTCGATCAACATCGCCCAGGGCTTCGAGGCGGGCCTTGCGATCGTGCTCCTCGCCATCATCCTCGACCGCTTCTTCCGCGTCGACGAAGGAGGCCGCCGGTGAGCTCGATCGACCGTTCCCCGCTTACGCCCACGACGGCAAGGCCGATCGTCTCGTTCCAGAACGTCTCCATCGTCTTCGGCAAGAAGGCCGAGGCCGCCTTGCCGCTGGTCGATGCCGGCGCGACGCGCCAGGCGATCAACGAGCAGCTCGGCGTCATCCTCGGCGTCGCCGATGCCAGCCTCGACATCGCCGAAGGCGAGATCGCCGTGCTGATGGGGCTTTCCGGCTCGGGCAAGTCGACGCTGATTCGCGCCGTCAACGGCCTCGCGCCGATCACCCGCGGACGCGTGGTCGTCGACACAGGCCGCGGCCCGGTCGATCCGAAGGACTGCGGCGGCAAGCGCCTGCGCGAACTGCGCCGGCACGAGGTGGCGATGGTGTTCCAGCAGTTCGCGCTGCTGCCCTGGCGCTCGGTTACCGAGAATGTCGGCCTCGGCCTCGAGCTTGCCGGCTGCGGCAAGGCCGAGCGGCGCGATCGGGTGATGCGCCAGCTGGAGCTCGTCGGACTCAGCGACCGCGCCCATTCGCTGGTCGGCCAGCTGTCCGGCGGCATGCAGCAGCGTGTCGGCCTTGCCCGCGCCTTCGCCACGGACGCGCCGATCCTCCTGATGGACGAGCCTTTCTCGGCGCTCGACCCGCTGATCCGCACCCGGCTGCAGGACGAGCTCCTGGAGATCCAGGCCCGGTTGAAGAAGACCATCATCTTCGTCAGCCATGACCTCGACGAAGCGTTCAAGCTCGGCAACCGCATCGCCATCATGGAAGGCGGGCGGATCATCCAGGTCGGCACGGCGCAGGACATCGTCATGCGGCCGGCGAACGACTACGTCGCTGCCTTCGTCACCCACATGAACCCCCTGAACGTCTTGACCGCAGGCGACGTCATGGTGCCGCTCGACCGGTCGGCCGGCGGGCTCGATGCCCGCATCGCCGGCTCGGCGCACAGCCACACGCCCTTGCGCAAGGTGATGGAGGTCGTCTCCGAGGGCGGCGGCGAGGTCATGGTGTCGGAACAGGGCCGCATCATCGGCCGCATCGGAGCGCAGGAAATCATCACCGCACTCGGCCGGCATCAGAAGCGGAATTAGGCGACGGCAAAGCTGGTTCTTCTCCCCACCGGGGAGAAGTGGCCGGCAGGCAGATGAGGGGACGCCGGCGCCATGGTGCCGCGGACGGCAGATACAGCAAATCTGATGTCCGGCATCTGCGCAGCCCCCTCATCCCGCTGCCGCGACCTTCTCCCCGGAGGGGAGAAGAAAGCAGCGTCGCCGCCGGCGAACTCAGGCGGCCGCGGCCGCCTTCTTCGCCGCCACCCGCTTGCGGATGCTGTCGACATCGGTGATCGGCGTCGCGGCAAACAGCGTGCGGGTATATTCATGCTGGGGGTCGGCGAAGACGCGCGCCTTGGGCCCGTGCTCGACCACCTCGCCGTAGTACATCACCATCACCTCATCGGCGATGAAGCGGACGACCGAGAGGTCGTGGCTGATGAAGACGTAGGTCAGGCCGAATTCCTGCTGCAGGTCGGCCAGAAGGTTCAGGATTTGCGCCTGGACGGAAAGATCCAGCGCCGAGACGGGCTCGTCGAGAACAAGGATGCTGGGGTTCAGCATGAGGGCGCGGGCGATGGCGATGCGCTGGCGCTGGCCGCCGGAGAACATGTGGGGGTAGCGGTTGTAGTGCTCGGGGCCGAGCCCGACCTTGACCAGCATCTGCATGGCCAGTTCCCGCCGCTCGGCCGCGGAGTGCTGGGTGTTCAGCACCAGCGGCTCGGTCAGCACGTCGCCGACCTTCTGGCGCGAGTTCAGCGAAGAATAAGGGTTCTGGAAAACGATCTGCACCTTGCGGCGGAGATCGGCTCCCGGCTTGGAAGTGCCGATATTGACGGGCAGGCCGTCGATCAGCAGATCGCCGGCGGTCTGCGCATCGATCAGCGCCAGGATCCGCGCGAGCGTGGACTTGCCGCAGCCGCTCTCCCCCACGATCGCCAGCGTCTTGCCCTTCTCGACCGAAAAGCTGACGCCCTTGACCGCGTGTACCTTCTTCACCGGCTTGAACAGGCCGGCGGGCACCTCGTAGTCGCGCTTCAGGTTGCGCGCCTCGATCACGATGCTCATGCGCTTGCTCCCGCAGCGGTTTCGGCCAGGACGAAGTCGGACACCGTCGGCAGCCGCGAGCCCGTGGCATTTTCCGGCAAGGCCGACAGCAGAGCCCGGGTGTAGCTGCTCTTCGGCGCGGTGAAGAGCGACAGCACGTCGGCCTCCTCCATCTTCTTGCCCTTGTACTGGACGATGACGCGGTCCGCCGTCTCGGCGATGACGCCCATGTCATGGGTGATCATGATCAGCGCCATACCGTGCTTCTGCTGGAGGTCGAGCAGGAGGTCGAGGATCTGCTTCTGGATGGTGACGTCGAGCGCCGTCGTCGGCTCGTCGGCGATCAAGAGCTTCGGCCCGCAGGCGATGGCGATGGCGATCATCACCCGCTGGCACTGGCCACCCGACATCTGGTGCGGAAAGCTCTTCAGCTTCTCCTCGGCATCGCGGATGCCCACGAGGTTCAGCAACTCGATCGCCCGCGCCCGCGCCGCCTTGCCGCCTAGACCGAGATGCTGGTTCAGCACTTCTTCGATCTGGAAGCCGACATTGAAGCACGGATTGAGGCTGGCGATCGGCTCCTGGAAGATCATCGCGATATCGCGGCCGATGATCTCGCGGCGCTGCTTGCCCGTCATCGAGAGCATGTCGCGGCCTTCGAAGGTCATCTCGTCGGCGGTGACGGTGGCCGTGCCAGGGAGAAGCCCCATGACGCCGAGCATGGCGACGGACTTTCCCGAGCCGGACTCGCCGACGATGCCGAGCACCTCGCCGACATCGACGGACAGATCGATGCCGTCGACGGCCCTGAACGGGCCCGACGCGGTGTCGAAGGTGACGGTGAGATTGCGAAGGGAGAGGAGAGCCATGCCTTACATCACCAACTTTTTCATCTTACATTCCAACCCGAAGGAGAACACCATGTCGACAACCAAACCGCAGGAGCGACCCAAACCGATCAGCGGGCCTACGGGACCCCGGCCGATCTATTAGGTCGCAGTTTCAGGGACGTCTCGAGCGACGTCACCGCATCCTTGCCAAGAATCGCCGCAAAATCCTTGAGGGCCAGATAGTCTCCTATCATGGCCAGTTTCTGCAGTTTCGGCAGCTCTGCGAAGCGGTCACTCCGCAGGTCGTCAGCGAAGAAGCCGATAACCTCCTGCTGCCGATAGAACAGCACCACCTGATCGATGACGTCGTTCGGCAGAATGGAAATCTCCGTGGCGACAGCGCCGAAGAGGGGCGAGCCTGCCTCGCGAGAGATGAATGGCAGGTAGCTGTCGTCGGTCTCGAACTGCTGCGACACTCTCGCGAAGATTTCCGTCGTCTCGTATTGTTGCAGATGATGGACGATCGACCGGATTTCAGCGAGCAACGCTGTCTGCACATCGCGAATACGCTCTGCCCGTCGTCGCCCTTCGATCGCATTTGAGCTTCGCCAGCTGACATACCAGCCGATCGCCGCAATGAAGGAGGAGATCAGGGTCGCGGTGACGACAGGACCAACCCAATCTCCCCCCAAGGATCAACTCCGCTTCAGCTTCGGATCGAGCGCATCGCGCAGGCCGTCGCCGATCAGGTTGATCGCGAGAACCGTAATCAGGATGGCGAGACCGGGGAAGGTAACGACCCACCAGGCCCGCAGCACGAACTCGCGGGCCTCGGCCAGCATCGTGCCCCATTCCGGCGTCGGCGGCTGGGCGCCCATGCCGAGGAAGCCGAGCGCTGCCGCGTCGAGGATGGCGTTGGAGAAGGATAGCGTCGACTGGACGATCAAGGGACCCAAGCAGTTCGGCAGGATGGTCTTGAACATCAGCCGCAGCGGCCCTGCCCCGACAACACGCGCGGCCGTGACATATTCCCGTTGCTTCTCGGCCATCACCGAGGCGCGCGCCAGCCGCACGAAATGCGGCTGCAGCACGAGGGCGATGGCGATCATCGCGTTGACAAGACCGGGTCCGAGCACCGCGACGAGCACGAGGGCCAGGAGCAGCGACGGGAAGGCAAGGATGATGTCCATCACGCGCATGATAACGGTGTCGACCCAGCCGCGGACATAGCCGGCGATCAGGCCAAGCACGACGCCGGTCGACACGGCGATCGACACCACGAAGACGCCGACGAACAGCGAGAAGCGCGCGCCATGGATCAGCCGGGACAGGACGTCACGGCCGACGGCGTCGGTGCCGAGCGGAAAGGCGATGCGACCGCCCTCTTGCCAGAACGGCGGGATCAGAAGCGCGGTGCGGTCCTGAAGCGTCGGGCTGTGCGGCGCGATCAACGGCGCGAACACCGCTGCGAACACGATCAGCGCAAACACCACGAGGCCGACGACGGCCCCCTTGTTGACCGAGAAATAGAACCAGAACTCGGAAAACTGCTGCGCCCGCATGCTGCGCGGCTTGGCGGTCGGAATATCGGTGCCGACGCCCTCGGCGGCCTTCTGTGCGTCGATGCTCATGAGTTGCGAACCCGCGGGTTGATGAGGCCGTAGGTGAGATCGACCAAGAGATTGACGACCATGATGATGACGGCGACGAACAACAGACCGCCTTGCACCACCGGATAGTCGCGCTTGAACACGGAATCGACCATCCACTTGCCGATGCCGGGCCAGGAGAAGATCGTCTCGGTGAGGATGGCGCCGGCGAGCAGCACGCCGACCTGCAGGCCGATCGTGGTGATCACCGGGATCAGCGCGTTGCGCAGCGCATGGATGCCGACCACCCGGAAGCGCGACAGGCCCTTGGCACGGGCGGTGCGGACATAGTCCTCGCCCAGCACTTCCAGCATGGCCGAACGGGTCTGGCGGGCGATGACGGCGAGCGGGATCGTGCCGAGCACGATGGCCGGCAGGACGAGGTGGCTCAGCGCCGATTTGAAGGCTCCGGACTGTCCCGACAACAGGCTGTCGATCAGCATGAAGCCGGTGACCGGCGGGAAGAAGTACATCAGCGAGATGCGGCCCGACACCGGCGTCCACTGCAGATAGCCGGAGAAGAAGATGATGAGGAGAAGCCCCCACCAGAAGATCGGCATGGAATAGCCAACGAGGGCCGTTCCCATGATCGACTGGTCGAACCAGGTGCCGCGCTTGATCGCCGCGAAGACACCGGCGGGAATGCCGATGACCACGGCAAACAGCATGGCGACCAGCGAGAGTTCGATCGTCGCCGGAAACAGCGCCATGAACTCCCGCAGCACCGGCTGCTTGGTGGTGATCGAATTGCCGAAATCGCCCCGGAGGATGTCCCAGAAATAGATGAGGTACTGGGTGTAGAGCGGCTTGTCATAGCCGAACTGCACGACAAGCTGCTGGTACCGTTCCGGCGAAAGGCCGCGCTCACCGGCCAGCGCGATGATCGGATCGCCGGGCAGGAGCCGAATGAAGAAGAAGGAGACAAGCGTGACCCCGATGAAGGTCGGGATCAGGAGGCCGATCCGCTTGAGAAGAAATCCGAACATGGAAAGTGCCCTTGACGCCTGCCGCATCCGGGAGACGCCCCGTGCAACAGACCAAAAAAGATGAGCGCCGCCGGACCAGCCGGCGGCGCTCTTTATAGCCTCAGATCAGTCTACTCGTCGATGTCGACGCCGTCGAAGCGGTGCGAGCCGAGCGGATCCATCAGGTAGCCCTTGACCTTCGTGGACATCGGCAGGCTGACGAGCGAATGCGCGATCGTCGCCCAAGGGGCCTGGTCCTTGAAGATCGTCTGCGCCTCGGCATAGAGCTTGCTGCGCTCGGCCTGGTCGGAGATCGTGGCGGCCTTCTTGATCAGCGCGTCATAATCCTTGTTGCACCAGGCAGCCTTGTTGCCGCTGCCGATGCCGTCGCAGCCGAGCAGGATGGCGAGGAAGTTGTCCGGATCGCCATTGTCACCGGTCCAGCCCGCAAGGACCGCGCCGTCGTGCTTCGGATCGCCTGCGAGCTTCAGGTACTGCGTCCAGTCGTAGGTCACGATCTCGACCTCGACGCCGACCTTGGCGAAATCGGCCTGGATCAGCTCGGCCATGCGGCGGGCGTTCGGGTTGTACGGACGCGCCACCGGCATCGCCCAGACCTTCATCTTCAGTCCGCTGACGCCGGCCTCGTCGAGCATCTTCTTGGCCGCGTCCGGATCGTACTTATCGTCGACGATCTTCTCATTGTAGGACCACATGGTCGGCGGGATCGGGTTCTTCGCAACCTGGCCGATGCCGGGATAAACGGCCTCGAGTATGGCGTCCTTGTTGATCGCCATGTTGAGCGCGCGGCGGACCTCCGCCTTGTCGAACGGCGGCTGCGAGGCGTTGTAGGCGAGGTAGCCGACGTTGAGGCCGGCCTGCTCCATCATCGTCACCGACGAGTCGCTCTTCAACGCCGGGATGTCAGCGGGGTTCGGGTAACCGGCAACGTGGCACTCGCCGGCCTTCAGGCGCTGCAGGCGAACCGAGGCATCCTGGGTGATCGCGAAAACCAGATCGTCGATCGGCTGCTTGCCACCCCAATATTCTGGATTGGCCTTGTAGCGGATGACCGCGTCCTGCTGGTAGGCGACGAAGGCGAAGGGACCGGTGCCGAGCGGCTGCTGGTTCAGCTTCTCTGGGGTGCCGTCCGCGAGCAGCTTGTCGGCGTACTCCTTCGACATGACCGAGGCGAAGTCCATCGCGAGGTTCGCGATCATCGGCGCGTTGGGGGTCGTCAGGGTCAGCTTGACCGTCAGATCGTCGACCTTCTCGAACGACTTGACGAGCGTCGGCATCGACATGTCGTTATAGTAGCCCCAGGTGGTGTCGCCCGCATAGGAGAAGTACGGGTTGGCCTTGTCGCTCTGGCGGTTGAAGGTGAAGAGCACGTCATCGGCATTGAAGTCGCGGGTCGGCGTGAAGAAGTCCGTGGTCTGGAACTTGACGCCCGGACGCAGCTTGAAGGTGTAGACGAGGCCGTCCTCGGAAACTTCCCAGCTTTCAGCGAGGCCCGGCACGACCTCGGTGGTGCCGCGCTTGAACTCGACCAGGCGGTTGTAGACCGGCTTCGACGACGCATCGAAGGTCGTTCCAGCCGTGTACAGCGCGGGATCGAAACCCTCCGGCGAACCTTCCGAGCAGTAGACCAGCGACTTGGCGGAAGCAGCCGAACCGAGCGTCAGGGCAAGCGCCGTCGCAGCCAGAAGCGTCGTTACAATTTTCATTCGCGATCTCCGTTGTATTGAAAGCCGAATCTGCGCTCGCATGGGACTGGCCTTGGCATGCTCGCATGACGGCGCATCCCATAGCGTCAGCTAATTCGATGCAAGCTTAATTTTTCATCATTCACTCAAAAACGATCCGCGGCGCCGGTATTTTACGCGATGCCACGGAATCCATTGCGCTTAGTGTATTGGCAGCTATCGACTTGAAGATTGCAGCGTGCGGTCCATCCGGCTCTGCCGCCACCACGGGACGGCCCGCATCGGACGTCTCGCGGATCCGCATGTGCAGCGGAACCTCGCCGAGGAACGGCACGCCAAGCCGCGTGGCCTCGGCGTGCGCGCCGCCATGGCCGAAGATGTCCGAACGCTCCCCGCAGGAGGGGCAGAGGAAATAGCTCATGTTCTCGACGATGCCGAGCACCGGCACGTCGACCTTGCGGAACATGGCAAGGCCCTTGCGGGCATCCAGCAGAGCAAGATCCTGCGGCGTCGAGACAATGACGGCGCCAGCCAGCGGCACCTGCTGCGCCATCGTCAGCTGCGCATCGCCGGTGCCGGGCGGCATGTCGACGACGAGCAAGTCGAGCTTGCCCCACTCGACCTCCCGCAGCATCTGCGTCAGCGCGGACATCACCATCGGACCGCGCCAGATCATCGGCACCTCCTCGTCGACAAGAAGGCCCATCGACATCGCCTTCAGCCCGTAAGCCTCGATCGGAATGATGATGCGGCCATTGCTCTTCGGCTTCTCCCGGATGTCGAGCAGCCGCGGTATCGACGGACCGTAGACGTCGGCGTCGAGGATGCCGACTTTCAGCCCGAGGGCCGCAAAACCGAGTGCCAGGTTGACCGCCGTGGTCGACTTGCCGACGCCGCCCTTGCCCGACGCCACCGCGATGATACGTTCGATGCCGGGAACGCCGGGCTTTGCGGTGTTCGTGCGGGGGGCCGGGGCCGCCGGCGTCGCGGGACGGGACCCGGCCGGGGCATGGGAATGGGCATGTCCGTGCGAATGGCTGTGCGCATGCCCCGCCGGGGCGGCCGGTGCAGGCCGCGGTGGGACAGCGGCGCCGCTACCCGCGGTCTTCTCCGCGGTCAGCGCCACCATCCCCGACCGCACGCCTTCAACGGCCGTCAGCCTGCGTTCGATGTCCTGGCGGAACGGCTCGAAACGCGGAGCGTCCTCCGCCGGCACCGACAGCGAAAAGAAGGCCTTGCCGTCGGCGATGAAAATATCGGAGACCATGCCGCGGGAAACGACATCCCCCTTGCCGTCGGGCGCGTCCAGGCCTTTCAGCAAAGCGATGATCTGATCCTTGATGATGGCACTCATGTGAACCTTTCCAGGGTCGCTGTCGGCATTTCATCCAGCCCATACCGATGATGCCCTGCTTCCGCAAACCAGGAACGTTCCCGTCTTCGGCATTGACCTGAAATCCAATGGCAAATCCCGCCGGTTGCCTGCCGCTGTAAGACGTCGTGTTCGGCCAGGGAGTAACACTCCTGCAGTTACCAGAGGGTCGCGCGATGGTGGACGCTGCTGGATGCGTCGATCGCCTGTTCGTTGGTGTAGCATCGGCCCAAAGCGAAGAAAGGAGCTGATGATGGACCGATTGAAGAAGGATCCCTGGCGGGGTGTCGACGACGAGACCCGCGCGCTGGCGCGCCGGCTGGTTCGAACCGCCCGCTTCGCGGCGATTGCCACTCTTCACCCGGAGACCGTTTGGCCACAGGCAACCCGTGTCGCTGTTGCAGCCGACGCGTCCGGTCACCCGATCGTCCTGATCTCCAACCTTGCGCCGCACACCCCTGCCCTGAAGGCCGATCCCCGTTGCGGCGTGCTCCTGGGCGAGCCCGGAGACGGCGACCCGCTGGCGCATCCGCGCATCTCGCTCGCCGGAACCGCCCATTTCATCGCGCTTGCGAGCCCGGAGGAAAAGGCATTGAAGGCGCGCTTCCTGGCGCGCCACCCAGAGGCCGCGGCCTACAGCGATCTCGCCGATTTCCAGATCGCGCGGTTAGCCGTCGGCAGCGCCAGCCTCAACGGCGGTTTTGCGAAAGCCTACAGGATGGAGGCGGACGACGTGGTGGATCCGCCAGTCGATCCAGCGCTCCAGGCCGCGATCCTTCGCGCCCTCACGCACATGAATGCAGACCACCTCGACACCGTCGATACCCTTGCACGACGGAGTGGCGAGGAAACGAAGGGCTGGCATATTCTGTCGGGCGATGCCCGCGGCTTCGAGATCGGACATCGCGACGAGATAAGACGCATCGAGTTCCGGCAGAGGATCACCGCCGGCAACCAGTTACACCGTGCCTATCTCGACCTCTTCACCGACAGCTGAGCGATTTCAGGCCGCGCAATCGGCGCGGAAACGGTTTCCGGCCTTGGTTTCCCAGATGCAAAGTCCCGGATTGTTGGCGGCTTTGCCGACCATACGATCGCCCGTTCCCGGCTGCGGCTCAGGAACCTTGCCGGGCGTGTACGGGGTGACCGCGGCACCGCTGACACCGAACACGGCGCCGAAGACAGGCGACTCCTTGCTGAAATTGCTGCACGCGGACAACCCAAGAAGCCCGCACATGGCAACAGCAACCGTTTTCAGCATTTCAACATCCTAAAACTGAGAAAACTGGCTAAAACTGAGAAAACTGGCAGCTCAAACGAAAAAAGCACCGCCCGTAAAGGCGATGCTTCTTTCAAAATTTGGCCGGCAGGCTTTACGGGCAGGCAGCCACGTAGCGCTCACCAGTGCGCTGGTCGCGGTAGATGCAATCGCCAGCCTGTGAACGGCCGATAACGTTGCCGACCACAGCGCCCGTGCCTGCACCGATAAGGCCACCAACAAGCGCACCCTTACCGCCGCCGACGCCTGCGCCGATTGCCGCACCGCCGAGACCACCGATCGCAGCGCCCGTACTGGTCGCTCGCTCTGTCTGCGAACAACCCGCGCTCACCAGCAGAAGACCGGCAACAGCCCCCATCATCATCTTTTTCATCTACGCGCCTCTACCGATTTTGTTTTCGTCCCACCCCTCAAACTCTAAAAGGGCACGGAGGTTCCATCGACGCGCATCCTGACAAAATGATTCCGCGGCAGAAGTTAGCGAGCGGCCACGATCTGGGGTGCAGCGTCAAACGTTACGATCAGATTTCCATTACGGCCAATAGTCCAGTCGACCGTGGCCGATTCCTCGAAGACTTCCTCGGAAACTTCCTTGCAAGCGCCATACACCTTTTTGTCGGCGGTATCGCTTAGACGCATCTGCAACGATAAGTTTTGCGAGCACTCGGCCTGATCTTCGTATGCAGTAACAGGGACAGGGATTTCCTTGCAAACCGACGCATCGGCATTGCAGCCTACCAGCAACATGAATGCAGCGATATGTTCCATCGGTCCGTCTCCTTCGGGAAGAAGAACATTCCGCTGGGGCAACGGTTCCAGTTCGCGTTAAGCCAATATTCACACTTCAGTGAACTGCAGGGCCAGCAATTGTAGTCGCGCCTACGCATTATCGCAAGCAAGTGGCGCGACCGGTAGTGCTTTCGGCGCTACTCGGGACTGTTGATCTCGAATTGTGATTCCGGAATCAACAATGTGTAGTGCAGCCCGTCGGCCCGGTAATCCAATGCAGCCTGACCGCCCACTGAATTAGGAACGATGCGCTCGAGCGTCGACGTTCCGAACCGCGTATCATTGTCGCTGCGAACGCGTGGACCACCTGTCTCGCGCCACATCAGCCGAAGATTTCGCTCCCCGTCCTGATCGACGAACTCAGACGAAATCGCAACCTTGCCGCCGGGGCTGGAGAGCGAGCCATAAGAAGCAGCATTGACGGCGAGTTCATGCAGAGCGAGGCCGACATGCAAGGATGCGGTCGGCGAGAGATATACATCGACCCCGTCGAACGAGATCTGCCCCATTCCATCCGGCGCATACCGTTCGACCTGCATGACGATGAGGCTGACGAGATCTGCTCCCCGCCAATCCGCATCGGTCACGATGTCCTGGGATGAGGCAAGCGACTGTATGCGCCCTCTGAACCGAACGAGGAATTCGGGAACCGTTACCGAATGGCGGGCGGTCTGGCTGGCCAGACTTTGAATGATGGCAAGCAGGTTCTTCGAGCGGTGGGACAACTCCCGCAGAAGAATTTTGAGTGTCTCTTCGCGACGCTTCTGCTCGGTGATTTCCAGCGACGTACCGATAATGCCGACGACGACGTCATCGACCTTATCGACGTCGACACGGATATCAAACCAACGCGTAACGGAACCGGAGGTTGAGGAAAGCTCAAAGCGCGCCGGTCGCTGCGACCGTAAAACCTCGTTCTTGACCAAGACAGATTTTGAGGCTGCGCCAGCGTCGAGTATGTCGTGGTCACCTTGCCCAACAACACTTTCATCTAGCCAAGAATTGGAAGCGTTAAATACCCAGAGATAAGTAAGCTCGCGGCTTTGCGCGAACAGCGTCATCTCGGTATTGGCGAGAGCTTTTAAAGCCTTAGAGGCAACCATCTGCAGACGCTCAAACCTTTACGCATGCTCTTGTCCGCCTGACCCGCCCGCTCAGCGGAAAGTCAGAGTTTAGCTGGGCATGCCTGCCTGTAGCCGCTGCCTGTTCAACTTTAGAACCGTTGCGAAATCATCCGATTTCCGTTGTTCGGGTCGCTTTCCAACCCTGCTCGAACAACGCGTCCTTCTGTCCACGGTTCCTGAGATTCTGAACCGCGATACGTTAGCCAATACAAAAACACCGCCGGGGTACCGGCGGTGTTTTTTGGTCGACCAAAGGCTTAGGCAGCCGCCCGCTTTTCGGTTTCGAAAAACAATGCCTGGCTGATCAGAGCCTTCACCATGTCCGGATTAAACGGCTTCGTCACCAGGAAGGTCGGCTCCGGCCGCTCTCCCGTCAACAGCCGCTCAGGAAAGGCGGTGATGAAGATGACGGGGACACTGACCTTTGACAGGATATCGTTGACTGCATCGATCCCTGAGCTGCCGTCGGCGAGCTGGATATCTGCGAGAACCATGCCCGGCTTCTGCTGCTCGAACAATGCGAGCGCTTCCTTATGGGTCCGCGCGATACCGGTGACAGTATGGCCGAGGCTCTCGACCATCTGCTCGATGTCCATGGCGATCAGCGGCTCATCCTCGATGATCATGATCTCAGTCGAGACCTGCCGCCCGATATCAATGCTTGCTTCGTCAATCAGGCTCGAGAACTCCTGCTCGCCGACGGAGAGGATCTGTGCCGCCTCAGTCGTCGTAAATCCCTCGACGGCTACCAGCAGAAAAGCCTGACGCGGCAGCGGCGAGATCGCACGAAGATTACGCGAAGCGCTCTCCTCCCAAGCCGAAACCGGCGCGTCGTCGCGTACATTCACCTCAACCGACTGCCAGAGCGATGAGAACAGGCGGTACAGCGAAATACGCGGGCTGTCCTCGGTGCTGAAAAGGCTTGGATCGGCGATGAGGGTCTCCAGCACGGCCGCGACGTAGGCATCGCCGCTCGCCTGCGAGCCACTCAAGGCACGCGCATACCGCCGAAGATACGGAATGTGCGGCGCTATACGAGACGACATCGACATGAAAACATTCTCCAACGCCGAACGACCGGCAAAACATGTTCGGCGCCGCGACAACGCGTGCGCTCCCTTACAGTTCCGTCCAGAGGAACCTTTCCGCTGTGGCGCGGTTATGACCGATCTGCCAGCGCTCGGCCATATCAAAGATTGCTGACCCTGCCGCCGCGGCGTAAAGACTTGCGAAATCGGAATCGACATACACATCCGGGAAACGGCGATGCGGAGACGGTCCAGTCTTCGCACTCCTTCTGGACGAGGCTGCGAGAGGCTTGATGGAAGATCGAGAAAACGAGGACGGGAAGATGCAGATGACCCATAGCGTGCAAACCGGGGCTACTGCACACGACCTCGGCTCCAACTCAGCCATTGGGCGGCGGTTGAAGGCCTACTACGACGACGTCGCGAGTGAACCGGTTCCCGACCGGTTTCTTGCTCTGCTCGATGCACTTGACGCAGCCGAGACGTCCACGACAAGTCCGGAACGCGAATAGGAACTCGATGAGCCAGGATCCGGAATTTCGCCGCGAACTGATTTCCATTATCCCCAACCTCAGGGCGTTTGCTGCATCGCTGTCGGGCTCGTTTGATCGCGCCGACGATCTGGTGCAGGAAACTTTGGTCAAGGCGTGGGACAAACAACACACCTTTCAGCCGGGGACCAATCTCAAGGCGTGGCTTTTCACCATTCTACGCAATGAGTTTTATACGCAGATGCGCAAGAAGGGCCGTGAGGTCCAGGACGTCGACGGTATTCATGCCATGCAACTCGCCGGCCATCCCGAGCAACATGGTCACCTCGACCTGCAGGATTTCCGCAAGGCGCTAGAGCAGCTTCCGGACGACCAGCGTGAGGCGTTGATCCTCATCGGCGCCTCGGGCTTTTCCTATGAAGAAGCCGCCGAAATTTGCAAATGCGCCGTGGGTACGATCAAGAGCCGGGTCTCCCGCGCGCGGACGAAGATTTCCGACGTTCTGGGCATCGAGGGCGACGGCGAATACGGACCCGATTCCATCTCGTCGCAGATCATCGGCGTCGCGCCGGCAGCTTGATGAACTTCTTTGGAGGAAGGCGATAACCGTCGCCCCCTCGTCATCCTCACCGAACATCCGCAGCTGGAACGATAGTTTGGGCGTTTGGAAATGCTGGGGGTTGGGAACCGGGCCGAGGCTAGGCCATTGTCATCGGGCAGAAGGCATAAACCCTTCGACACCCTAGCCGCTTGCGAACCGCATGCCCCGGCCAACTCCAAGTGAGGATGCTTTCAATGCAGTCCGATACCATTCCGAATGATTTCGAAGCTGGTGCCGCCGGTGGCCCGCGTTCCAACGATGCCGAACTGGAAGTTCAGGTGGCGAACCTTCGCTCCGATGTCGCCGGTATCGCCGAGACCCTGAAGTCGATGGCGTCCGAGCGCGCCGATGGCGCGAAGCGTCAGGCCTTTGCTCTTCGTGACGACGTTCGAGACCGCGGTGAACAGTATGTCCGACAGGCGAAGGATGCTGTGTCTGACATCGAGGAGCAGGTATCTGAGCAGGTTCGTGCCGAGCCAATCAAGGCTGTGATCGTTGCTGCGGCGATCGGCTATCTCTACGCGCGCATCTTCCACTGAACATGGTTTTCGCGCTGATCACACGGCTTTTCACGGGCGAGGCAGGGATTTACCTGGCTCGCCTCAAGCGGCTCGTGGGATTGTATGTCATGCTGGGCGTGTTCGCGCTCCTGCTGCTCATCTTTCTCATCATTGCCCTCTTCACTTGGTCGGCGCAGCATTTCGGTAGCCTGCCGACCGCCCTCGTTTTCGCTGGCGTCTCGCTTCTCCTCGTTATCGTTACGTATATTCTGACGGTGATGGCGAAGCGGCCGCCCGTTACACAGGCAGATGACCGACTTAAGCGCGATATTGCTTCGATCGCTGGTGTGACGGCAATGACGAACGCCCCTCAGATTATGCGGGCGGTCCGTCGTCAGAAGAAGCTTTTGTTCGTTCCGATCGCCGGAATGGGTTTCTACGGGCTCTACAAGCTCCTCGCGGGTCGGCAGCGCCGATTCTGAGTAGCCTATTCGGCTGCCCTATTTCTTTGGACAGCCCTTGCCAGCGCCTCGATCTCATATGGCTGACATTTTCAACTTGGAGTAGCTGATGACCCGCCTCGACCCGCAGGACGCCCGCCAGGGCAAAAAGGGTACGCCCGTCCTCAAAGTGCTCATTGCCGCGCTGGTACTGTGCGTCATCGTCGCGATCGGACTGGCCCTGTTTGCTAAGGCAACGCCCGAGTCGGCTATCCCAGCAGCGAGCGTCGGCAATAACCCGAGCTCGTCCGCGGCGCCATCCGACGCAACAACGACGCCTACGCCGGCAACACCTGCACCGGCCAATTGATGGGTGAAGATCAATTCGACATCGAGAAATCGGACAGGAATTTAGCTGGTACGGCAGACGCTTCGGCTGCTGATCAGACTTCCATCCTGTCTGACGGAGACATCGACGCTGTTCTCGACGACCCAACCATGTCGCCTGAAGAGAAGATGGCACGGCTGGAAGAGCTTCGAGAAAGGGTGACGCACCGGGACGACGAAGCGTACACGCCGCTGTCAGCTCGTCTTGCAGATGCATTTTCGATGCTGGCACAGGGCGGTCATAGTTATACTGACAACAGCACCGACCCAGACAAGCTGGTACGCTGACTCCCTTTCTTCCCGTCGACCGACGAATTGACCAATATTGCGCGAATTACCGAACGCCGGCCCCTCAGGCCGGCGTTTTTGCGTCGCTCTCTATTTCTTTGCCGCGTGGTAGTGCGCATCGGAGGGAACGAGGACACGGAGGGCTTTAGCGTGGATCTCGACCACTGACCGCGCTTCGAGGTCGCAGAGTTCCCCATCGCAAACGGCGCGATCGCGGTGATGGCTGCCCGTATAGTCGATCACCACCTTCTTGGCGGTATAGGTCTTCAGCGAGGAATTGCCGCGCCAAGCCCCAACCAGAATGTCCAAGGTTAGACGCGTCACCGAGCGTACATCACGGGTCTCGCAGATGTAGACGCCGAGTTCGCCGCCCTGCGGATTGTCCGCGAACGGCAGGTGACCGTCGCCATACACATTATTGGAGACCGCCAGCGCCGGGGTTCGGATGCGGCGGGTCGTCCCGTCGATGTCGATCTCTGCCTCGACGAGCGGCAGGCTTTTAAGGGTCGCAATGAGGGCCCGCGTCGTCGCGAACATCTTGCCGACCCGCGAGCCGTAGTCGAACTTCTCGCGCATTCGGACCATGCGGGCATGCATGCCCACAGCGAATTGGTGGATAAAGGGCGTGCCGTTCACCGTGGCGATGTCGACCTCAATGATGATCCCATCCGACAGCGCCGCAACAGCCTGGTTGATGTCCTGCGGAATCTGCAAGGTACGAGCGAAAAGGTTCATCGTCCCCGCGGGAATGATGCCGAGCGCAATGTTCCCGTTCATCAAGGCGCCAGCAGCCGTTGAGACGGTGCCATCGCCGCCGCCGACGAGAAGAACGTCGATGTCGTCACGCCCTGCTGCCGTGCGCAGCGCCTCCTCGATGTCGTCGCCGGCGATCGGCTCTACGGTTGTTGAATGGCCATGAAGGCGGAACTCGTCGACGATCAGACTGGCGAAAAGATCGAGGTCGGTCGTCTTCAGCGTACCGCCGTCGCGGTTCAGAATCGTATGGATCTTCATCTTGTCCTGTCGCCGGTCGATCCGGTCGGTTGCTATTTGCCTGATCAAACCATTTCAGCGGCGAGATTGCGACGCCTGCGGTGATGCGCGCTCGTTGTGTTCATTCAGTCTGCCGGCCCGGCGTCGGGAGGACGCCCGTTAGCCGAGGCATCTAACGCTGAAATCCAGCAGGACGAGGGCTGTCAATACCTTCTGTCTTAAAGAAAAGCCTACGGATGCAAATGAGTTTCTCTGGAACTTTGGCGCGCCGAGTTCGGTTATCAAGGTGTGAAGGGCACACCGCCATGCTGTGACGAAGCAATAAGCACGACGTGCCCGTATCCTGACAATAAAGACGAGGAATTACGCTATGATCCGCAAACTTTTGGCCACCACGGCACTCGCAAGCATCATCGCAACCAGCGCCTTTGCTCAGGCAACCACTACCGAACAGACCACACCGGCGGCAACGACCGGAGCGATGTCGACGCCGCCAACTGGTGCTGAAGCCACGCCAATGTCTTCCGACAGCGCATATCTGCAGCAGATCGGTACGGACGAGTATCTGGCCAGCGACCTTACCGGGTTGACGGTTTATGCCACCAACGCGGCTGATGCGGCCTCGGCTGGCAAGATTGACAACTTCCTCGTTGGCAATGACGGCAAGATCGTAGCCGCCATCGTCAGCACCAGCGGCCTTGAGGACGACAAAACCGTTGCCGTGCCTTTCGAGAAGATCACCTGGTCGGTTGGTGAGAACAACGCTCCCCGCGCCGTCCTGACCGCGACGGCGGAAGAACTGGCCGCAGCACCGGCATTCGTCGAATCCACCGCGACCGCCGCTGCAGCGACCGGTGCCTCTGCACCGATGACAGCTGCGGCTCCGACGGACACGACAGCTGGAGCCGCGGCGACCAGCGGCGCCACGACATCCGCTCCGAGCACGGCAGCGCCAGTTCAGACTGCAGCCGCCATGGGAGATACGACCTATCCGGCAACCGTTGCCGGCGACCAGTATCTGACGCAGGACATGATCGGCAGCACTATCTACTCCGGTCCGGGCAACGACGCTGAGAAGGTGGGCTCGGTCAACGATCTCGTCATGAAGAAGACGGGTGATGTGGCGGCAGCCGTTGTGGGGGTCGGTGGCTTCCTCGGCATTGGTGAGAAGAACGTCGGCGTCCCCTTCGCTGAACTCCAGCTGTCCAAGGTAGATGGTGACGAGACGCGCGCTGTTTTGGCCGCTACCAAGGACCAGTTGAAAGCCGCACCAAGCTTTGAGACCGACGCGACCGATGTAGCGGCCAAGGACACTGCCACAACGGCGGCATCTGGTGGCATGGCAACGGCGCCAATGGCCGCAACCACAGCGACTGGCACGTCAGCGGCGACCACGCCAGCCGCTCCGGCTGCTGGAACCGACGCTTCTTCTACCGCCTCGACGGGCGGCGCCACTGACCGCGCTTCGATGACGCCGGTGACCGGTGCCGAGCTGACTGCCGACAAGCTGAAGGGCACGACCGTCTACGGGCCGAACGACGAGAGCATTGGTGAAGTTGGCGACATTGCTCTGAGCCAGGGCGGCCAGGTCGATGCCGTAATCGTCGACGTCGGCGGCTTCCTCGGCATCGGTGAGAAGCAGGTCGCAGTCGCCATGGACAACCTTCAGTTCATGAAGGACAGCGGCGGGTCGATGTATCTCTACACGCAGTTCACGCAGGACCAGCTGAAGAACGCGCCGGAGTATAACAGCGACACCTATGCTGCGAACCGCGACCAGATGCGGATCGCCCCAGACGCAACGCTCCCGGGTGCTACCACCGAGGGGACTTCGGCCCCCGCTACGGGCACCACGGCACCGGCTCAGTAAGCCAAAGAACAACGCCAGAAGCAGAAAGGCCCGCCGTAAGGTGGGCCTTTTTTCGTTTCCCTCTCAGGCGAAACAAGGTGAAGTTGGCTCACGAAATTGTCGGACTGACTCGGGTCTATCATCGGCTATCCCACGAAGAGGTCAGGACGTTTCATCCTCCGTTCATCGACAAGCCCGTATGGAACGTCATGGCTCTTTACCGACAACTCGGCGTCACCCTCGCAGCTCTCGGCATCGGCGGGGTGATCTGGCTCTCGCTCGACCCACGGCCAGGCGCGTACCTTCTCTCGATGTCCCTTCCAGCTCCCGTCGCGGCGGCGGTATCTGCTGTGATGCCAAGCAAGACGGAGACGACGAGTGCGCCGCCGGCCCGTCAGGCGGGCCGCGGGCCACGGCCGACGATCGTCAGTGCCGGCCGCGTCACCACCTCCCTCACCCGCAACCAGGTCCGGGCGATCGGAACAGGCGAAGCCGAGCGGTCGGTGACGGTTTATCCCGACGTCACCGGGATCATCGAGACCGTGCCCTTCAAGTCCGGTGACACGGTTGCCGTCGGGGACAGTCTGGCCCTCCTCGAGGACGATGCGGAGCAACTCGCCGTCGATCGCGCGCGAATTACGGTGGCAGCGGCCGAGGAGAAGGTGGTGCGCATTGCACGCCTGCTGGAATCCCGTGCGATTACCCAGGTCGACGTCACCGCAGGCGGGCGAGAGCTCGACAACGCCCGGCTCGACCTGCGCAGTGCCGAGATCGCCCTGCAGAAACGCAAGATCGTCGCGCCGATCGCCGGCCGTGTCGGCATCGTCAGCGTCGATACCGGCGATCTCGTTTCCAACCAGACGGTCATCACCACCATCGACGACCGCCGTCAGCTGAAGGTCATCTTCTACACCCCCGAATCCATCGTCCCGGAACTCGAGATCGGCGGACCGGTCGAGGCCGTCAGCACGGCGCGGCCGGAGAAGATCCACGCCGGCCGGATCAGTGCGATCGACAGCCGCCTCGACGAGGCCAGCCGCACACTGCGCACCGAGGCGACGATCGACAATGCCGCGGACGAGCTGCGGCCTGGCATGTCGTTCTCAATCAACCTTGCCCTCGAAGGCGAACGGCTGCTGTCGGTCGACCCGCTCTCCGTCCAGTGGGAGCGCAAAGGACCGATCGTCTGGCGCATTGAGGGCGACACCGCGGTGAAGCTTCCGGTCCGGATCATCGAGCGCAATATCGACCGCGTCCTCGTGACCTCGAACGTCCTCAAGGAAAACGACGTTGTTGTGGTCGAGGGCGTGCAGGCGCTGCGGGAAGGCGGCAAGGTCGAGGTCCAGAACGCTGAGGCGATGAGGCAGCCGCCTGTCCCCCGCGAGCTCGAGCCGGTGGCAGAGCCGACGATCGGCGATGATGGCGTTCCCATCCGGCCGGATGCGGCGATTGCGCCGATTGCGCGCGACGGCAAGACCGCCGCAGCGCCTCCGGCCGCTGGGACTCGGGTCGAATGAGCGTCTCGCCCTCGAAGCCGGACGGACTGACCGCCCTCACCAGCCTGTTCATCCGCCGGCCGGTACTGACGATCGTCCTCAATCTTCTCATCGTCGTCGCCGGCCTCGCCTCCTTGCGCGCCGTCGAGATTCGCGAACTGCCGAACATCGACCGGCCGGTGATCACCGTCTCGATCGACTTCGAGGGCGCCGCGCCCGAGGCCGTGGACCGCCAGATCACCAGCGAAGTCGAGAGCGCCGTCGCCCGCGTCTCCGGCATCGCCTCGGTGTCGTCGAGCTCGCGCTTCGGGTCGAGCCGCGTCACCATCGAATTCACCGACTCCACCGATCTGAACGTCGCCGCATCCGACATTCGCGACGCCATCAGCCGCATCGCCAACAGTCTGCCGGACGAGGCGGATGAGCCGCGTATCGTCAAGGCCGACGCCGACGCCGATCCCATCATGCGCCTGGCGGTGATCGCGCCAGGCATGGCGATCGAGGATCTGACCACCCTCGTCGAGGACCGGATCGCCGACCAGCTCGCCGCCGTCGAGGGCGTTGCCGACCTCCAGCTCTCCGGCGAGCGGGAGAAGCTTGTCTATGTCGACATCGAGCCGGACCGCCTGGCGACGCGCGGGCTGACGGTGGCCAATGTCGCGACGGCGCTGGCCAACGTTGCGCTCGACGTGCCCGCCGGCTCGCTCGCCTCCCCGACGCAGGACCTCATCGTGCGCGCCGACGCCAACGTGACGTCGCCGGCCGAGTTCGAGAACATCGCGCTGAACGACCGCACACGCCTGCGCGACGTCGCCAGCGTGCGTTTCGGCCCGGACGAGGCGGCGTCGCAGCAGCGCGTCAACGGGCAGACCGGCATCGGCCTTGGCGTCATCCGGCAGGCGGGGTCGAGCACGCTCGACATCTCCACCGGCATCCGCGCCATGGTCCAGCAGTTGAACCGGACCTTGCCGGAGGGGGTCTCGGTGCGCGTCACCTCCGACAATGCGGTGTTCATCAACGGCGCCATCCACGAGGTCGAGCTGTCGCTGATCTTTGCCGTGATCATCGTGGTGGCGGTGATCTACCTTTTCCTCCTCAACATCCGTGCGACCTTCATTCCCGCCGTGACCATGCCGGTGGCGCTGATCGGCACGCTGACCTTCATCTATCTCGCCGGCTTCTCCATCAACATCCTGACGCTGCTGGCGCTGGTGCTGGCAACGGGCCTCGTGGTCGACGACGCGATCATCGTCCTCGAGAACATCGTCCGGCGACGCGACATGGGCGCGCGACCGGCAGCGGCCGCCGTGCTCGGCACGCGGCAGGTGTTCTTCGCGGTCATTTCGACGACGGCGACGCTTGCCGCCGTCTTCGTGCCGATCTCGTTCCTGCCGGGCGCTGCCGGCGGCCTGTTCCGCGAGTTCGGCTTCGTGCTGGCGGTGGCGGTGGTCATCTCCTCCTTCATCGCGCTCACCCTTTGCCCGATGCTGGCGGCAAAGTTCCTGAAGGCGCGCGAGGACGAGAAGCCGGCCGGGCGCTTCACCAAGGGCGTCCGCTGGTTCGGCGGCAAGCTCGCCGGCTTCTACGCCGTCACCGTGCGCGCTTGCCTGAACTTCCCGCTGCTGGTGGTGGTCGCTTCCCTAATCTTCTGCGGTGCCGCCTACCTCACTT
This sequence comes from Mesocryomonas lacus, assembly GCF_055730135.2. NCBI lineage: Bacteria > Pseudomonadati > Pseudomonadota > Alphaproteobacteria > Hyphomicrobiales > Aurantimonadaceae > Mesocryomonas > Mesocryomonas lacus. The sequence goes on from NZ_JBUZWE020000003.1 coordinate 458,107, forward strand.
TTAAGACCTTGCCGCAGGAGCTGACGCCCGCCGAGGACCGCGGCCAAGTCGTCCTGCGCATTACCGCGCCGCAGAGCGCCAGCCTCGACTACACCGCCGCACAGATGCGGCGGACCGAAAGCATCGTCCTGCCCTATGTCGAGAGCGGCGAGGCGACCAACATTTTTGCCACCACCGGCCGCGGCTCGGCCAATTCCGGCTTCATGGTGATGACGCTCGCTGACTGGGCGGTGCGGACGCGCTCGCAGCAGGAGATCGTCGCCGAGGTGAACGCCGCCGTGCGCAATGTGCCGGGCGTCCGGGCCTTCGCCATCCAGCCGAACTCGCTCGGCATTCGCGGCGGCGGCCAGGGCCTGCGCTTTGCCATTGCCGGGCAGAACTATGACGAGCTCGGCAATGCCGCGGCGAAGCTGAAGAGCGCGATGGACACCGATGGCCGCTGGGGCCGCACGCAGCTGGCCTCGGAAGCCGCCCAGCCGCAGGTCTCGGTGCTGATCGACCGCGCGCGGGCCTCGGATCTCGGCATCGACATCGACGGCCTCGCCACCGCCATGCAGTCGCTGCTCGACGGGCGCGAGATCGCGCGGACCTATATCGAGGACAAGCAGATCCCGGTGCGGATCGTCGCCACCTCCAACCCGATCAACGATCCCGGCGATCTTCGGAACGTGTTCCTGAAGGCCAAGGACGGCCGCATCGTGCCGATGTCCTCGGTCGCCACCACCGAGGAGCGGCCGATCGCGCCGACGCTCGACCGCGAAAACCGCTCGCGCGCGGTCTCGCTGTCGGCCGAACTGCCAGAGGGCTATTCGCTGGCCGAGGCCTGGGCGGACATCCAGCCCTTCGCGGACGGGGTGCTGCCGGACGGCATGCGGCTGGTGCCGCTGGCGGAAGCGGCAACACTTGAGGAGACCTCGGGCGGGCTCGCCATCGTCTTCGGCTTTGCCATCGTCATCATCCTCCTCGTCCTCTCCGCCCAGTTCGAGAGCTTCGTCTCCGCCCTCATCATCATCGCGACGGTCCCGCTCGGCCTTGGCTGCGCGGCCCTTGCGCTCGCCTTCTTCGGCGTCAGCCTCAACCTCTACAGCCAGATCGGCCTGGTGCTGCTCGTCGGCATCATGGCCAAGAACGGCATTCTGGTCGTCGAGTTCGCCAACGAGCTGCGCGAGGAGGGCATGGGCCTGCGCGAGGCGATCGAGCAGGCGGCGCTGATGCGGCTGCGGCCGGTGATGATGACGATGGTGGCGACCGTCGTCGGCGGCGTGCCGCTGATCTTCGCCTCGGGCGCCGGCGCCGAGGCGCGCGTTGCGCTCGGCTACGTCATCGTCGGCGGGCTGGGCCTTGCGACCTTCGCGACGCTCTACGTCACCCCCGTCGCCTATCTCCTCCTCGGCCGCTTCTCGAAACCGGTGAAGGCGCGGACCGCCGAACTGCACCGCGACATCGCCGAGGCCGAGCGTTTTGGCGAGCCCGGCCACGCCTGATCGACCGCTCGGCCGCGGTAACCGCGTGCAGTGCATTTCGCCGCGCGCCGAAATGGGTTAGAGCCTCAGCATGGCTCTTCCTCCCCTACTTCGTCTCGACGGCATCAAGCTGACTTTCGGCGGCACGCCGCTCCTCACCGGCGTCGAGCTCGGCGTCCTGCCGGGCGACCGCATCGCACTCGTCGGCCGCAACGGCTCCGGCAAGTCGACGCTCCTCAAGATCGCCGCCGGCTTCGTCGAGCCGGATGCCGGCGAGGTGTTCCGCCAGCCGGGCGCCACCATCCGCTATCTCGCGCAGGAGCCGGATTTTGGCGATGCCGTCAGCGTCGAGGCCTATGTCGCCGCGGGCCTTGGGCCCGCCGACGACCCGTACCGCGTCACCCGCTGCATCGATGCGCTCGGCCTCGACCCGAACGCACGCCCCTCCGACCTCTCCGGCGGCGAGGCCCGCCGCGCTGCGCTCGCTCGGGTGCTGGCGCCCGAGCCCGACATCATCCTCCTCGACGAGCCGACCAACCATCTGGATCTGCCGACCATCGAATGGCTGGAGGACGAGATCCGCTCGCTTCGCAGCGCCATCGTCGTCATCAGCCATGACCGGCGCTTCCTCGAGAAGACCACCACCGCCACCGTCTGGATTGACCGCGGCGGCGCCCGGCGGATCAACGAAGGCTTCGGCGCCTTCGAGGCCTGGCGCGACAAGACGCTGGAGGAGGAAGAGCGCGACCTCCAGAAGATGGACCGCAAGATCGTGCGCGAGGAGCACTGGCTGCGCTATGGCGTCAGCGCCCGGCGCACCCGCAACCAGCGCCGCCTCGGCGAGCTGCACGCCATGCGCGCCGACCGCAAGAACGTCCGCCGGGCCGTCGGCATGGCCGAGATGAACGCCGGCGAAACGCGCGAAAGCGGCAAGCTGGTGATCGAGGCGGAGAACATCTCCAAGGGCTATAACGGCCGCACCCTCGTCGACGACTTCTCGATGCGCATCCAGCGCGGCGACCGCGTCGGCTTCGTCGGCCCGAACGGCGCGGGCAAGACGACGCTCCTGAAGATGCTGATCGGCGAGACCAAGCCCGACACCGGCAAGATCCGCCTCGGCACCAATCTCGACCTCGCCTTCCTCGATCAGAAGCGCGCAGCCCTCCGTGACGAGCAGACGGTCTCGGAAGCCCTCACCGACGGGCGCGGCGACCAGGTCATGGTCAATGGCGAGCCACGGCACGTCGCCGGCTACCTCAAGGATTTCCTGTTCCAGCCCGAGCAGATCCGCACGCCCGTCGTGAACCTCTCCGGCGGCGAGCGCGCGCGGCTGCTGCTGGCGAAGACCATGGCGACCCCCGCCAACTTCCTGGTGCTGGACGAGCCGACCAACGATCTCGACATGGAGACGCTGGACCTGTTGCAGGAGCTGATCGCCAACTATCCCGGCACGGTCATGCTGGTCAGCCACGACCGCGACTTCCTCGACCGCACGGTGACGAGCATCGTCACCCCCGACGACAAGGGCAAGTGGATCGAATATGCCGGCGGCTATTCCGACATGCTCACCCAGCGCCGCTCGGACGCCAAGACCGCGCGCGGCATCCCCGAGCGCAAGGGCAAGGGCGGCCGCAACCACGACCTCACCGGCGCCTCGAAAATGACCGTGACCGCCCCGCCCCCGGCCAACCCGTCGGGCGCCAAACTCTCCTACAAGCAGAAATTCGCCCTCGAAAGCCTGCCGAAAACCATCGCGACCCTCGGCAAGGAGATCGCCGAGCTCGAGACCGAAATGGCCAGCCCGACGCTGTTCACGAAGGACCCCAGTCGGTTTGCGAAACTCGCGAAGAAGCTGGATGCGAAACGGGCGGAGCTGGCGAAGGCGGAGGATGAGTGGCTGGAGTTGGAGATGCTCAGGGCGGAGGTTGAGGGGTAGGGTTTGTACCCACTTACCCTACGCTCATGTTCGTCGTCAGCATT